>JALHOU010000004.1 GCA_022842825.1 Rubrivivax sp. | reverse complement strand
CGGCCTGCGCAAATGGTTCGACATCAACAAGTCGCTCGGTCCGCTTCATCTCGCCCGCGCGGGCTGCGAGTGGTACGACACCGGCCGCATCGGCCTGCTGCTCGATGCGGCCGTGGATCTCGGCGGCCTGCATCTCGGCCTGTCGGGGCTCGGCGTCTCGTTCGCGCCGTTCGATCCGAAGCACGCGCATCCGCACTTCGTCCTGCGCGGCATCGAGGTCCGCTTCCGCGGCGGACCGGTGACGATCGGCGGAGCGCTCTTCGAGACCACGATCGCCGGCGCCGAGGCCGGCGCGGCGATCACCCAATACGACGGCATGCTGACGCTGCGGGCCGGCGACTTCACGGTGACCGCATTCGGCGCTTACGCCTTGGTCGCCGGTGCACCGTCGCTCTTCGTGTACGGCGTGCTGCATCGGGAACTCGGCGGCTCGCCGGCGTTTCGCGTGTACGGACTCGCCGCCGGGTTCGGCTACAACCGGCGGCTCAAGCTGCCGGCTGTAGACCAGGTCGAGGAGTTTCCGCTCGTGAAGGCGGCGAGCGACCCGAATTGGCTCGACCCGGCCAAGACGTCTGCGCCGGGGGCCAAGGAGACGAAGCCCCGCACTGACCGCGATACGGTGCGCGCGGTACTCGAACGCCTGCATGCCTTCGTGCCCCCCGCGCCTGGCCAATACTGGCTCGCCGCCGGCGTCCGCTTCAACTCGTTCGAGATGGTCGACTCGTTCGCGCTGCTCAGCGTGTCGTTCGGCAGCGAATTCTCGATCTCGGTGCTCGGCGTGTCGCGCATCACCATCCCGGCCAAGCTGGCGCCGGGGCAGACGCCTCTGTGCCGCGCCGATCTCGCGTTGCGCGCGGAGTTCAATCCCACCGTGGGCGAGTTCTCGGTGCAGGCTCAGCTGGGGCCTGCGTCGTACGTCTTCTCGGCCGCCTGCAAGCTGACCGGCGGTTTCGCCTTCTGCACCTGGTTCAAGGAGCCGAACAAGGGCGTCCAGGGGCCGAACAAGGGCGACTTCGTCATCTCGCTCGGCGGCTACGCGGCCAACTTCAAGCGGCCGGCGCACTACCCGCTGGTGCCGCGGCTCGCGCTCGACTGGGTGGTCACGCCGCAGGTCCGCATCACCGGTGAACTGTATTTCGCGCTGACGCCCCGCTGCATCATGGCCGGCGGCCGGCTGAGCGCGGTCTACGACGGCGGCTGGGTGCGTGCGTGGTTCACGGCCTACGCCGATTTCCTGATCGCGTGGAAGCCGTACCACTACGAGGCGCGCTTCGGCGTGCTGATCGGCGCCAGCGCGACCATCCGGATCAACCTGCTGTTCGTGAAGATCTCGAAGACCTTCACGTTCCAGCTCGGGGCCGACCTGGCGGTGGCGGGCCCGCCGTTCGCCGGCACGGCACGCGTGCACTTCTACATCGTGTCGTTCACGATCAACTTTGGCGGCGAGCGCGCGCCGCAACGGAAGATCGACTGGGCGGAGTTCCGCAGCAGTTTCCTGCCCGCCGACGACGCGGTCTGCACCGCGAACGTCAGCCGGGGCCTGCTTCGGGAACGCGGGGCGGGCGATGCGGCCATCCCGGTCGTCAATGCCCACGAGCTTGCGCTCGACGTGCACACGCAGGTGCCGTGCACCGCGATCCGATGGTTGTTCAACGGCCAGGTCATCGGCGCGAAGACCCTCGAGGCAAAGACGCTGGACGCACCCAGCGCTCCTCTGGGCGTGGCGATGGTCGACGCACCCGACACTTCGTTGAAGGTATCCGAACTCGATGTGGACATCACGCTGGAGGGCGCGGCCGGCGTGCCCCCCCACTTCAACGCCGAAGCGTTGTACGAGGCGTTTCCGAAAGCCCTCTGGTCCTGCGCCGGCGACAAGAGCGAGGGCGATCTCGTCACGCACGCCGCGGCCGGCGTGCGCCTGCAGACGGCGCCCACCCTGCGCGGCACCGTGGTCGTGCCTGCGGAGGGCCCCGAGTCCGTCACGCCGCCGCCGTGCCGGCCCTGGCGCGCCATGAAACAGGCGACACCGCCCCGCCGTCCGGAAGCATCGCTCGGCAGCTTGATCGCGGGCGATCCGGCCATCGAAGCCCGGCGCGCGGCGGTGCTTGCGGTTCTGCGCGCCATCACGCCGCGGCCGCTGCACGACGTGGACCTCACCCGCACGGCCACCCGCGCAGACACGGTCTTCCGGTCGCAACCACGTTTCGGTGGCGCCGGCGAGGGGCTGCGCAGGCCGAAGGTGCTCGATGCCTGACGCCACCGTTCGCCTCTTCGACTCGGCCGAGCCCGCGTTGCCCCCGGGCACGTACACGGTCAAGGTCACGCAGCGCGTCGCCGCAGCCGGAGGTGGCGAGACCTTCCGCCCGAAGGCCCCGTTTCGGTTCGAAGTGGCCGCGCCGCGCTTCAGCCTGCGGCCGGACGACATCTATGCCATCTACCCGCCCGCCGGGCAAAGCGGCAACTTCCACGGATGCCTGCCGCACGTGGTGTTCACGCGCTGCACGCTGCCGTGGGAGCACGCAACGGCCGCCGGTCAGCCGACTTCGCCCTGGATGGCGCTGCTCCTGCTGACGCCGGAAGACGGCCTCGGCGATCTGTCCCGCCTCGTCGTCGCGCGCAAGGTGGGCGACCTGACGCCGCCGCCGGTCAATGAAGCGAGTGCGCATCCCCGGATCGAAGGTCCGAATGTCGGGCCCGCCCCCGGCGAGGAGGGCGACCTCTGCTTCGCGATCGATCTCCCGGCGCAGCTCCTCTTGCGGATTGCGCCGACGGTCGAAGAGCGGTCACTGCTCGCCCACGTGCGCGAGGTGCAGACCGGAAGCAAGGAAACGCTGTCGCTGCAACAGGACGGGCTGTTCTCGATCGTGATCGGCCACCGCGTGCCGGCCGCTTCGGGTGTGCATCTCGCCTGCCTGGTTTCGCTCGAAGGGTTCGAGGGACTTCTGTCCAAGCGCGGCGCCGCCGCGGCGCCCTCGACGGTGCGGCTCGCGGTGCTGGCGCACTGGTCGTTCACGGCCGCCGGAAACGACGACTTCAAGTCGATCGTGAACGCGCTGGATGTCGGTCCGTTCGCGCTCGCGCCGGCCGGTTCTGCCGAGGCGATGGCTTTGGCGGCGCAGGGCGAGGCCGACGCCGACGCCGTCGCCAAACAGGCGCAAGCGGCCGTTGCCAGTGCGCTCGCGTTCGGCTTCGCGCCGCTGAACCACACCATGCGTCTGGGCGAGAAGACGGTCACGTGGTACCGCGGCCCGCTGGTGCCGCTGGACATGTTCAAGCGCGCGGTCTACGACCCGATCTCCTGTGCCGACGCGCTGCTGCGGTTCGATCCACGGTGCGGCCTCTTCGTCGCCGAGTACGCCGCCGCGTTCGAGCTGGGGCGATTGCTGGCGCTGCAGAACCGCGCGTTCACCGCAGCGATCGCGCGGCATCGCGTGCGCGTCGCGCAGGAACTGCTCGCGCGGCGCCAGCGTGCCAGCCGCGCGGCGCTCTTCGATGAAGAGACGCCGAAGACCCAGGACACGTTCGACCCGCCCGCCGAAGCCACGCGCTTCTTCGCGCGCGCGCTGCTGCTCTACGGCGTGCCGTTCGGCTACCTCGTCCCGGACCCGCGCCTGTTGCCGCCCGAGTCAATCCGGTGGTTCTATCTCGACCCGGGCTGGATCAACGCGATGCTGCAGGGCGCCGTGGCGATCGGTCGCGGGGCCGCGGCGCCGATCGATCCAGCGGGGCGCGCCCAGTTGATTTATGAAACCATGCTGCTGCATCGACTGCTCGACTGCGCGATGGACGAAGCCGTGACGGTGCGCGCGGCTGATCCGATCGCCGGCGAGCCCGTCCGCGCACGCACCGTGGGCTGGCCCATCACCGGCGTGCTGATCCGCTCGCGCGTGGTGAAGGGATGGCAAGGTCTGGAAGTGCGCGCCTTCACTCGCAGCGGCGACGAGGAAGTGCCGGCCGCACCGATGAGCGCGGCGCGGCCGCCCGCTGGCGGAACGCAGGCCACCGTGCCGCTGGTCCCGCTGCGCATCGACCGCTTGGCGCCCGACGTGATGCTCGCGCTGTTCGACGGCGAGATCGTCGACCTGCACCTGAAGCAACCGGCCGAGGGATTGCACTTCGACGTTGCGCACGGCGTGGGCGAGACGGCCGCGGGTGCCGTCGTGGCGCGGCTCGGCGACTGGGCGAAAGGCTCGGCCGCGCTCGCCGCGCGGCTCGTCACACGACCGGTCGAGGCGGTGTTCCCGCTGCGGGACTGATCAATGCCCGGCCCGAAACCAAAGCATCCTGTGCGGCGGGCCCGCCGCCGGCCTGCGCAACCATCCTCGGACGGCTGGCTGCTCGTGCCGATGGAGGTATCGGCGCTCGTCGTGAGCGAAGCCGCCGATGGCGCGCCCGGCTGGTACGACCTTGCGCCGGACTTTGCCGGCATCGCGCGCAAGCAGACCGTGGCGGGTCCGGAGCTCGTCGATCTCGAAGCGCGCCCGCGCGGTCCCGGCGTGGGGATCCACCTGCACTGGTGGCTGCCGGATGCGTTCGGCCACGTCGATGCGGGTGAAGAAGCGCCGCCGATGCCGGATCGCTGGTTGGTGCAGCGACTGCGGCATCGAGAAGGCGATGTCCCCGCGGAGATCCGCGCCGTCGATGCCTGGCTCGTCGAGAGCGACTACGTGTGGCCCGATGAAGCGAGCGCCGGGCAGGCCGTTGCGTTCTTCGATGCCACGCGACCCGGTCTCGTTGCGCGCCGTGGACGCGTGACGCCGTTGGGTGGCCTTCAGGCAGCCCCGGCCGGCGCCGCGGCCTCCGAGCATCGCCCCACTGCGCTCGGACCCGGCACGCCGGAGTTCGCCGCGCACTATCCGGCGTGCCGAAGCCTGCTGGGCTTCCACGACACCTTCCCCGGCAACAACGAAGGCGGCGATTGGCGCCTGACCTACCTCGTCACCGGCTGGTTCTCGCGCCCGGAAGACGATCCGCTGCAAGGCGCGGGCGAGGGCGCGAGCCTGGTGGCCCGCCTCGAAGCGCTGCAGTGGGCCGCAGCGACGGACGTCGTGCACCGGCGCGTGCTCTGCCATGGCGCGGCCATCGGCGTGCACTGGAACGCCGCCGCGGCGCCGGTGCCTGGCATGGGCGGCGGGAAGATCGACCTGGCGATCGCCGACACCGCGGTCGATGGACTCGCGGCGCTGCTCGCGAAGAGAGGGGCCGATGTCGCAGCGCCTTGGCTTGCCTCGCTCCAGTACGGTCTGCTGGACGGCCACGCCGATGCGGACGACGCGGCCGCCGTGTTGCAGCGGCATCGTTTCGAGCGCCTGCCGGGCGAAGATCGCTACACGATCGCCAAGGTCGACGTGCCGAGCGCGCGCGAGAACATGCTCGCGTCGAACGATCTGGCGGCGCTCTCGGGTGTTGCCGGCGGCACGGGAACGGCCGAGCCGTTGACGCGCGAGCTGGAACGCGCGCTCCACGGGCTCAATGCCCTGGCGCGGCGCGAGGCGCGCAGGCAGCGCCTGGTCGCGAAGCGAAAGCAGGATCTCTATGCGACCTGGGCGCGTTGGGCCGACGACCAACTGAAGCAGCGCACGCCGGCCGGCACGAGCCTGGAGAGCGACGGCGTGCTACGTGCGCGCGATGGCGTCGTCGCGGCCCAGGCTGGACTCGCGGCCGTGCACCAACGACGCGTCGAGTGCGAGACGCGCCTGAGGGCCACACTCGAGCAGCGCTACCCCGGACGCGCGCTCGAAACCTCGACGACCGCGCCGTTCTATCGGCGCGCCACCCCGGTGCTTGTCGCGGCCGGCGCCGATCTCGGTGCGCGAAATTGCCACGTTCCGGCTCATGAACGCACGCCGCTTCGCTGCCGCACGCCCCACCTGGTCCTCACCCACTACACCGCTGAGCGGCCGGCGCCGGCGCAGGAACTCGCGCGCGACCACTGGCCGCCGCCAAGGCTGCACCAGGATCTCCTCATCGAAGCCAGGCACTGCGGCACGAACGAAGAACTGCCCAAGGAACGCGCGCCGGACGAGCGCGCGTTGACGCACTGGGCCGCGAATCCGTGGCGGCCGCTGTTCCTCCTCTGGTCGGTGCGCTGGCCCGGCGCACCGGGCGACGCGTGGCGCGGTGTGGCACTGCTGTCGCCGCATCCCGATGCCCTCCTGCGGCAGCGTCTGGCGTCCGATGACAAGAAGTTGGAGAGCGTTCGCGCCGAAGCCGGGAAGCTGGGTGTCGTCGCGCAGTCGCTGTCGGGATTCCACGAGGCGCTGCATGGACTGCAGCAGGGTCTCCAGTTGCCGCCGCTCGATCCGGCGGTGGCGCGGACCGGCGCCGCACGCGACCGCGCGCCTTTCGACGCGGTGTTCGGACCGAACCTCGAACTGCTCGATCACGCCCATATGCACAGCCCGTGGTCGAAGGCACCGGCCGAGGGCGCGCAGGGCGGGACGCTCGAGTTCCTGTCGTTGCGGGTGATCGATGCGTTCGGCCAGTCGCGCGACCTGCTCGCCGGCAGGAATGCCGCGGACGGTTACATCGTTCCGTGGGGCTGGCAGCCACCCGAGGCAGCAACCGTGCATCTGCCGCCGCGCTGGGTGCAGCCGGCGCGGCTGGACTTCCGATGGCGGTCGAACGAGCGCGGGCATCCGGGCGGGAGCCCGATCTGCGGGTGGATCTTCGCCAACTATCTCGACGGCAGCCTGATGGTTTGCGATGCCGCAGGGAAACTCCAAGGCGCGCTGCAGCGCCTGGATGCCGGCGGGGATCGCCGCCCCGGCTTCGCCTGGGTCGACGTGCCGGGCCACGAGCGGCGCGCCACCGACATCGCCGATGCCGAACTGCGAGCGTTCATCGACTGGGCGCGCGGTCTCGACGAGGTCGAGGCAAACGGGTTCATGCACCACGAGGTCGGGCAGGCCTGCGCCGAGTCGGTGGCGCACCCGGCGCACGACGCACGGTTGTCGGTGTTGCTGGGGCGGCCCCTCGCGCTCGCGCGCGCGGCGCTGTCGCTGCAGTTCGACACGCCCGGCAGGCACACGGATGCCACCTGTGCAGTGCGCCTCGGTGGACCCACGGGTTACGCTGGGGGGATCGCTGTCTGGCGTTTCGCCGGCACCGGCGCGTTCTTTCCCTGTCCCGCGCACGAGGCGATCATGCAATCGGGCGCGGAGGGCACGCTCGAAGTCGGGGCCAGCCAGCCGCTCGAACTGACGCTCCTCTTTGATCCGGCCGCGCCCGTGCACGCGCACTGCGACCGGTTGCCGCGTCACTCGCTGCGACTGCCGCCGGAGGCCTCCGCCGCGCTGTCGAACATCCACGAAGTGTTCTTCCAGGTAGCACCGGTGCTTGGCCCGCCCGGCACGGCAGGCCTGCCGCGTCCGTCCGACGACTACGGGCGCTGGTCATGGGCGGTGCGGCCCGATGTGACGGGCTGGACCGAGTACCCCGATTTCACCGATGCAGCGGTCATCGGCGGGCCGGCGAGCGAACTGCACGATGGCTGGTTGAAGCTCGACATGCACCCCGTGGACATCGCCGCGTTCTGGGTCAAGCGCGGCAGCGTCCGCGGTGTCGAACCCGGCACCCGCATCACGCTCGGCTGGCGGGTGAGCGGCGCACGCACGCTGGAGCTGGCGATCGAGGGACGTGCCGCGCCGCTCGCGCGCTGGGACGCTGACGCGGGGCATGTCCTGCCCGAGGAGTTCGCGTTCGACGTCACCGAGACCCGCGTCGTGCGACTGACCGCCGCCGACGGGCGCGGTCACGGCAGCACGCGCGCGCTGCGGATCATCGTGCTATCCGGGAGCAAGCCATGAGAGATCGACTGCGCTGGCTGGCGGCGCTGCTGTGGGCGGTGTGGTCAGCCGGCGCCCATGCCGAGGCGGCGCAGATCCGCACCGCGCTGATGAGCGTGGTCGTCGAGAACGCGCTCGGGAGACGCCTGGACTTCGGTTTGAGCATCGATCTCGCGGCGTTGCCGCCACGCCCGATCGTCGACGCGCAACTGCGCATCGTGCCGAAGGCGAACGCGGCGCCAGAGCCCGAGACGCTGCCGGACAAGATCGACATCTTCGTGCTGACGCGGCTGCCACCGCGTTGGGATCACCTGCCCCTTTCCGGGCTGCCGGCGCGTTGGGAGCACCTGCCCCTTTCCTGCACGCGCGTCGCCTCGGCCCTCGAGTGTGGCGGCCCCGCGCTGGCCCGGGCGATCGAGGCGACGCGCAAGAAGGATGCTTGGCTCAGCCTGCGCGTGACTGTGCAAGGCGCGTCGGCACGGCAAGTGTTCGCAAACCCGGCGCAGGGCCCCCGCTGGCAGCGCCCCCGGCTCATCGTGAGCTGGCGCGATCCTGACTCCGACACCGATCCCGCGGTGGCCGCCGCGCGCGCCGGCCACGACAACCAGACCGCGCTCGCGTTTCCCGGCGCCGACAGCGCAGTTGCGGCCGCGCTGCCCTTCGACGTGAAGCGCATCATCGCCGGCCCGGTCTTCCGCCGCAGCCAGATTCTGCTGCTCGCACAACGGTGGGACGCGTCCGCACCCATCGAACTGCACCGGATCGATCGCGAGAGAGGCGCGCGCGCCCGGGCCCTGGCCCTGGGTGCCGGCACGTGGACGCACCTGCTCCATGACGAGGAGCGCGATGTGCTGCTTGTCTTCGGACGCAGCGAGACCCTCGTGATCGGCGCCATCGACGAAGCGGTGCCGAAGGTGGTGCGACGGACAAAGGGCGGGTACGACCTGTCGACCCGGCCCGTCCTGACCGCGGGCGGCGTGGTGGTGCTGTCCGACGACAGCGGCCCGCGCACCATGGCGCTCGCGCCGGCGCCCACGCTGACGCCGCTCTGGGACTCGGCCGACTGGCTGGATCCGTTCACACAGATCGTCGTGGCGCCGCGTCACGGCGACCCGCACGTCTATGCGCTCGACCAGCGCGGTCTGAAGGTGGTGGACGCGATGCGTGGCGCGGTCCTCGAGCGCGGCGGCGTTCCTCCGGGCGTCGCCACGGAGGGGGCGGACGATCTGCGCGGCCAGTCACGCAGGCGGTTGCCGCCGCCGCTGGTCGTCGACGTGGACGGGAACCTGCACGTGTTCGTTGCGTTCCGGCGCAAAGTCGCGCGTCAAGCGTGTGGCGGCGCCGCGTGCCCACCCGATGAGGAGATCGTGCAGTTCGATCACACGTGCGTCGGCGCCGCGTGCCCGGCCGATCGTTGGCGTGAACTCGGCACCGGCGCGGTGAAGGGATGCATCGCTCCGGTTGCGCCACCCGGACCGCGCACGCTGGCTTGCGTGCAGGGGCAGCCAGGGCACCTGCGCATCCATGACATCGCAACGGGGAAACTGCAATGCGAGACGAAGGAGACGCTTCACCCCGCAACCAACCTGGTGGCCGACGGCGAGGGACGCGTCTACGTGCTCGGGACCGACGGCATGCTGCGCGGGTTCGACCGCGAGTGCAAGCCGCGCCTCGAAGCTCTGCTCGACTTCGACGACGACCGGATCGACCGGCTGTCGGTGACGCCCGACGGGAAGTTCTTCGCGGTGAGCGAAAACAGGATCTTCGCGATCAGCCTCACCCAGAGAGCGCGCGCGCCGGCAGCCGGCCCGGCCCCCGGGACGGCCCCCGCCGGTCGCTGAATCAGGCGAAGAGCTGGCGATCCAGGCAGCGCAAGTCCTGCTTGTCGAAGTACGGCTCGGCCCACTTGCCCGTCGTCGACAGGAACCATCCTGCATCGCTCGCGGCCTGCCGCAGTGAGGCGAGGGGCTTCTTCGCCTTCGTCTTGCTCTTTGCGCCGCGGGCGCAGTTGTCGAGGAAGTTGAAGTGGTCGACCAACGCGAGCGCTTCGATCGCGAACACGGTCGCGACATCCTTGTCGTGGATCTCGAGCAGGTTGTCGCCGTTCTTCTCTTCGCCGCCGTCGTTCAGGTTGGACGATCCGCAATAGACGACCGCGTCGTCGCGGTCGAAGCCGCAGACGACGAACTTGTGGTGCACCTGGTGCCCCAGCCCCACGCCCGGCACCTGGTCGAAGGGCGGCGGCAGGACCGTGCCCGCGGGCTTGCCCGTCACCAGCACGCCGGTCTTCCTGCCGGGCTTGTACAGATTGATCCCCTTCGTGGTGTCGGAGATCCCGAAGCTGAAGACGGTCTGGTCGGCGTGCAACCTGGTGAGCGCCTTCAAGACCGGGCTCGTGCTGATGTCGAGCGCCATCACCGCGAACAGCACGCTGCCCTTGCGCTTGCCGCTCTCCTGCTTCACGCGCTTTGCGACCGCGCCCAGGATCCTGGCGACATCGGCGGGGTCGTGCGGCGCGAAAGTGACCGACATCGACTGGGGCTTGAACTCGAAGGCCTGCGTTGCCCACTTGGATTGCTGGAACGCGGCCTTGCTCGCGCCATCCGTCCAGGCCTGCTCGAACACGTCGGCATAGGTTTGCGCCACTTTCGGGTCATCGAACACCAGGACGTGATTCGAGTTCACGTAAAGGCCCGTCACCGAGAAGTTCGTGGATCCGGTCAGTACCTTTTGCGCGCCCGCATCGTTCTTGACGATCAGGACCTTGTCGTGCGCGAAGCTGCCGAACTTGCCGCGCAGGATGTCCGCGTCCGGCTCGATGCCCACCTTCTTGTTCATCGTTGCCCTGAAGCACGCTTCGAACTCGTCCTCGGGCTTCGACCCGCTGGAGTTGTGGTGCAGGCTCGCGTTGTCCAGGATCACGCGCACGCGACCCTCGTTGGCGAGCTCGAGCAGCGCTTGCATGAACGACGGCTCGTTCAGGTCGTAGGCAAACACATCCAGCGACAGCGAGGCGTCGTTCACCACCTCGTCGAGGAGCGCAAAGATCTGCTCGCGCGCCGTGAAGCCGAGCCATGCGTATGCGTCCTCGAAGGTGTACTTCTCCCCGCTCGCGTTGACCCCCGACTCCTGCGAGACATCGAAGATCAGTTCCTTGTTCTTCGGGCGGATCAGCGCCTCCTTGCCGAAGTGGTGCACGAAGGCCTGCGACTGGGTGAAGCCGCGCGTGAAGCCGAGCGCGAGTTTGCCTTTGCGGAACGGACCGACCTCGATCGTGACCGACGCGCTCAAGCCCGGATCGAGCGGAAGCATCGCCCCGTCGGCATCGAAGTACCGCGGCGTGACGGTGTACTTGTACTTGCCCCGGAAGGGCGTGAGCCCCTGGTGCACCGACCCCGGTATGTGGACCCAGCGGAACTTGTGGATCGGCGCATTCAAGCTCGAATTCGGCGGCTCCTTCGGATCCTGCGCATGGTCGCCGGGCGTCTTGAACTGGAGCTGGTTGTGCACGTAGTGCGACAGCCCGTCGGCTTCGTATTTGATCGTGAACCCGGCCAGGTTCTTCGAGAGCTTCTTCTGCGCCAGGTTGAAGGCCAGCAACGTCTTGCCGTCACCACGATGGGCCTTCAAGGAGAAACTCCCCGTCTTCGCGCTCACGCTTGCCATCCTTCGCTCCTCTCGGGCCTCTTGACCGCCCCGCTCGGCTGCGGCGGGTCAGCCGCCCAGACTGAATGCCTGCAGCGAGGCCACTGGCAGCACGTGCATGCCGCCGACGATGTGCCCGCCCTCGTACTTGCCGTATGAGATCGTGATCGTGCCGGCTGGGTCGCGGTTCACGCGGATCAGCCGTGTTTCGTTGCTGTCGGCCTGCGAGTCCCACTTGAAGCAGGCCATGCCGTGGCCGAACAGCGCGGCGAGATCCCGTCTGAAGTCGGCCGGCCAGTGGTACGGCAGCAGTTCGTCCGTCCAGGTGCCGAGGCTGCCCAGGACGTAGACCGCGCTCACCGTGCCGAAGCGCACCAGCTGCAACTCGGCCTTCAGCTTCTGCCACACGAGCGCCGGTGCGCGCTCGGGCGGCGAGCCGACGGGCAACACGAAATGGGCGCCGACCAGGGCCTGACCCTTGACTGCGGTCACCGTGATGCAGCTGTTGATGTCCGGATAGTCGACCTGAAACGCGTCCGAGCCGCTGCGGCCCTCCGTCACTGTCGTCACCATGTCCCGCCCCTTGGGCGCGAGCCATCTGCACCCTGGAATCCACGATAGACACAGGATGGCCGAGGCCGCTTGCGTCAGCTCAACGGCGGCGCAGCCGCCCGGTTCAGGCAGCGCTGCGGGCGCCCGCCGAGAGGATGCGTACCCGTACCGGCTCGAAGTTGGCGACCGAGCGCTCGATGAGGTGCTGCTTCTCGAGCCCGAACAGGCCGACGCGGAAGGTCCGGCCGGCTCGTCGCACATCAGCTGCACAGGCCTTCGGCGAGGAAGGTCTTGCGGGTGTGCAGGCCGCGTCGTCGGTGGAGCTGACGACGACGCCCAGGCGCCTGGAAGCCTCCGGCGGCGACGGTCTTGATCCCGTGCGAGGCGAGCATCGCGCGCGGCGGCCCCTGATCCAGGTTCACGGGTTCACGCACGCGCCCGGCGGCAGGGCGGCCAGCGCCACGGCCAGCCGCGCGCCGACCTCGGCGTTGTGCTTCACGAGGGCGATGTTGGCGGCCAGGCTGCGGCCGCCGCTCAACTGCTCGATGCGCGCCAGCAGGAACGGGGTCACGGCCTTGCCGCTGATGCCCTGGCGCTGCGCGTCCGCCAGCGCCGCGTCGATCCAGCCATCGACCAGCGCGCGCGGCAAGGCATCGGCCTCGGGCACGGGTGTGCTCAGCAGCACGCCGCCGGCCAGCCCGAGGTCCCACTTGGCGCGCACGAAACGCGCCAGGTCGGCCGGGGCGTCGATGCGCTGGTCGGCGCGCAGGCCGCTCTCGCGCACGTAGAACGCGGCGAAGTCGTCCTGCCCGGCACTGAGCACCGGCACGCCATGCGTCTCGAGATACTCCAGTGTGAGGCCGAGGTCGAGGATGCTCTTGGCGCCGGCGCACACCACCACCACCGAGGTGCGGGCCAGTTCCTGCAGATCGGCCGAGATGTCGAAGGTGGTGGCGGCACCGCGGTGCACGCCGCCGATGCCGCCGGTGACGAAGACCTCGATGCCGGCCAGCGCCGCGCAGATCATCGTGCCGGCCACGGTCGTGGCGCCCATCGGCGAGCCGGCGCCGCGGGCGAGCACGGCAGGCAGGTCGCGCCGGCTGACCTTGATGGCCTTCGGTCCGGCCCGGGCCAGGCGTTCCAGGTCGGCGCCGTCCAGGCCGACGCGGATGCGGCCGTCGAGGATGGCGATGGTGGCCGGCTCGGCGCCGTGCTCGCGCACCACCGCCTCCACAGCGCGCGCCGTGTGCAGGTTCTGTGGGTAGGGCATGCCGTGCGCGACGATGGTGGACTCCAGCGCCACCAGCGGCCGCCCGGCGGCGAGCGCGCCGGCCACGGCAACGCTCGGTGCCAGCAAGGGGTGTCGCGAGGTCAGGGAATCGGGGGAGGGCGCGTTCACTGGAGGTCCGTCGATCAATCTGTGTGGCAGGGGTTCACAAGGCGGCCGGGCCGGCGACTGCCTAGCTTACCGGGCGGTGGCGAGCCGAAGGTGCTGATGCTGGAGGCGCTACCAGAAGATCAACGGCGCCGTCGACACGACGGCGGCAAGCGTCATTGCCGTGCTGCAACGGCGTGAGCGCGGTGGCGGGCAACGCGCCGCAGCCGCCGGTGATGGGTGCGCCGGGTGCTGCGCGTGCTGCGTGCTCTCGAGCAGCGGCTGATTCGCCATGCCGACGACCTGGCGCGCCTCGTGCGCGAGTACCTCGCCGTGGCAGCGGCGCACAACGTGCGCCATGCCGAGTTCCGGTGCGTCAATGCGTCAATGCAGCGGGCCCGCGCGTCCTGGCGGCTTGCCGCGAGCCGGTGCACGCCCGGCCTCGCTTTGACCCAGCAGGTCCTTGCCGCTCATGCCGGCAAAGAGCGCTGCGGCGCGCACCTTGATCTCCAGCAACTCGTTGGCGCTCACCGAGCGCTGGCCGGTGGTCTTGTTGACGTCGACCTTGAACTCCACATCCTTGCCGTTGTGCGTGAGCGTGCCGCTGGTGAACTCGTAGTCGTCGGCGTCCCAGGGGTGTCCGAGCGCGGCGAGGTCGTAGTCGTCGTCGTACTCGACGCGGCTGATTTCGCCGCTGGCCAGGTCGAGATAGGCCGACGACTGGATGACCTCTTCGGTCAACTCGTCGGTCATCGTGATCTTCACTTTCAGGTCCATCGTTTCCCCTGGCGGCCCTGGCGTCAGCCCTCGGCCGGGAGGATACCCCTCCGTCGCGGGCCGGCGGTCCGGCAGGGCGAAGGAGCCCCCTCGCTCGAGCGGCGGCGCCGCTTTGCTAGAGTCGCGCCCCATGTCGGCCTCAGGCGCGCTCGCCCACAAGCACATCGTGCTCGGTCTGTCCGGCGGCGTGGCCTGCTACAAGGCGGCTGACCTCGCGCGCGAGCTGGTGAAGGCAGGTGCCACCGTGCAGGTGGTGATGACCGACGCGGCCTGCCGGTTCATCACGCCGGTGACGATGCAGGCGCTGACGAACCACCCCGTCTATGCGAGCCAGTGGGACGGGCGCGAGCCGAACCACATGCCGCACATCAACCTCTCGCGCGAGGCGAGTGCGATCGTGGTGGCGCCGGCGAGCGCCGACTTCATTGCCCAGCTGGCGCAGGGTCGGGCGGACGAGTTGCTGAGCCTGCTGTGCCTGGCGCGCCCGATCGAGCGCGTGCCACTGCTCGTGGCCCCGGCGATGAACCGCGAGATGTGGGCGCACCCGGCGACGCAGCGCAACGTGGCGCAGGTGCGCGCCGACGGCACCACGGTGCTCGGGCCGGCGGCGGGTGACCAGGCCTGCGGCGAGATCGGCGACGGCCGCATGCTCGAGGCCGAAGAGTTGCGCGACGAGTTGATCGCTTTCTTCCAGCCCAAGGTGCTGGCCGGGCGCGACGTGCTGGTGACGGCCGGGCCGACGTTCGAAGCCATCGACCCGGTGCGCGGCATCACCAACCACTCCAGCGGCAAGATGGGCTTTGCCATCGCACGTGCCGCGGCCGAGGCGGGGGCACGGGTCACGCTCGTGGCCGGGCCGGTTCACCTGGCCACGCCGCGCGGCGTCCGTCGCATCGACGTGACGAGCGCCGAGCAGATGCTCGCCGCCGTGCTGCCGGAGGCGACCCTGCACGAGATTTTCGTCGCCACCGCCGCGGTGGCCGACTGGCGACCGGCGCAGGCGGCGGGGCAGAAGATCAAGAAGGACGGCTCGGGGCAGGCGCCGACGCTCGCCTTCGTCGAGAACCCGGACATCCTCGCCACCGTGGCGAAGCTGCCTCCGGGCGATCGCCCGTTCTGTGTCGGCTTTGCTGCCGAGAGCCACGACATCGTGCGCCACGCACGCGACAAGCTGGCGAGGAAGGGCGTGCCTTTGATCGTTGCCAACAACGGCCCTGCCACCTTCGGCCGCGACGACAACGCCCTCGTGCTCGTCGACGCCGCCGGTGAACGCGAATTGCCGCCGGGCGACAAGCTTTCGCTGGCGCGCGCGCTCGTGGCCGAGATCGCGTTGCGCTGCCCGCGCCGCGCGGCCTGACTCCTCGACGGGCCTGCCAACGCCCTGCGCTGTGGTCCTGGCCCCGCCTGCGACCGGTCGCTTGCCGTCGCTTCCAGCCCATCCATTGCCAGGCTGCTGCCTGCCCCCCCAAGACGATGACCACGATTGACCTGCGCATCCTCGACCCCCGCATGACCGAGCATCTGCCGGCCTACGCCACACCCGGCAGCGCCGGCCTCGACCTGCGTGCCTGCATCGAGGCGCCGCTCGAGTTGACGCCCGGGCAGGCGACGCTCATCGCTACCGGCCTGGCGATGCACATCGGCGACCCGGGGCTGTGCGCCATGCTGCTGCCGCGCTCGGGCCTCGGGCACAAGCAGGGCATCGTGCTCGGAAACCTGGTCGGGCTGATCGACAGCGACTACCAGGGTCCGCTGATGGTGAGCTGCTGGAACCGCGGCACGGCCGCGGTGACCATCCAGCCGATGGACCGCATCGCGCAGATGGTCATCGTGCCGGTGGTGCAGGCGGCCTTCCGCGTCGTGAGCGAGTTCGGCGCCAGTACGCGCGGCGAGGGCGGGTTCGGCTCGACCGGGCGCCGATAGTTCCGGCAAGTCGCCCGCAAGCCCTCTGCGAGCCCTCGCCAGCCTTCGCGAGCGGTCCTCGAGCCCTTCGCGAGCGCTCGCGAGCCGCCTGCGAGATGTCGGCGAGCCCGCAGCGTCCGCCGCCTGAGCCCTCTCAGTGCAGGCGGCCGCGGCCCGGCTTGCCCGGCCCGCTGCCGAGCACGGTGATGGAGGCGTCGCCGACGCTGCGGGCGTCGAGTTCGGCCTCGGTGGCCTCGCGCACGCCGCGCACCTGGATGTGCAGGCGCAGCGCCATGCCCGCCAGGGGGTGGTTGCCGTCGAGCACCACGTGCGTGGGGTAGACCTCGGTGACGATGTAGATGGTGTCGGCGGGCATGTCCGGCGTGGCATGGCCCGCGGGCAGCCCCTCGTAGGCCATGCCGGCCTCCACCGGCTCGGCGAAGAGCTTGCGCTCCTCGAAGCACACGAGCTCGGGCCGGTATTCGCCGAACCCATCGACCGGCTCGAGCTGCAGGTGCAGATCGTCGCCGCTTTCGTGGCCCTCGAGCGCCTCTTCGACCTTCACCAGCAGGTCGTCGCCGCCGTAGAGGAACTCCACCGGCTCGACGAGTTCGTCCAGCGGTCGGTTCTGCGCGTCGGCGAGCTTCCAGGTCAGGCTCACGACGCAGGGGTTGCGGATTTCCATCGAAGAATGATGGCACAGCGCCCGGCGCAGGCAGGCCGTCGCGGCGTCTGGCGAGCGCGCAGCGCGGGCAGTCACCGCAGCGCCGGCCCGGGGGGCGGGTCGCGAGCAGGCTGGCGAGCAGGCTGGGGAACAATCGACGCACGATGACGCCCGTTCACGCGCCCACTTCCTTGCTCGGCGGCATGAGCCCGCAGGCGTTCATGCGCCGGCACTGGCAGCGTCGGCCGCTGCTCATTCGGCAGGCCTGGCCCTGCGTCGTGCCGCCACTGGCACGTGCCGATCTCTTTGCGCTGGCCGCCAGGGAGAGCGTGGAGTCGCGCCTCGTGGTGCGGGAGCACGGCACGGACCGCACCGCCCACGCCTGGCAGGTGCGCCACGGGCCCATCCCTCGGCGCGCCCTGCCGCCGCTCGGGCGGCCGGGCTGGACGCTGCTCGTGCAGGGGCTGGACCTGCACGTGGGCGCGGCGCACGAGATGCTGCAGCCCTTCCGTTTCGTGCCGGCCGCCCGGCTGGACGACCTGATGGTGTCGTGGGCCAGCCCGGGTGGCGGCGTCGGCCCGCATGTCGACTCCTACGATGTCTTCCTGCTTCAGGTGCAGGGCCGGCGCCGCTGGCGCGTCGCACCGCCGGATGCCGCGGGCGGCTTCGTCGAGGGGCTGCCGTTGAAGATCCTGCGCCGGTTCGAGCCCGTGCACGACTGGGTGCTGGAGCCCGGCGACATGCTCTACCTGCCGCCCCGGTGGGGCCACGACGGCGTGGCCGAGGGCGGCGACTGCATGACCTGCTCGGTAGGCTTCCGGGCACCGTCGGCGCCGGAGCTGGCGCGCGAGCTGCTGCAACGGCTGGCCGACGAGGCCGGGGACGAATCGGCCGCGGGCGAAGTGCCGCTGTATGGCGATGCCACGCAGCCCGCCACGGCCGAGCCGGGCCGCGTGCCGGCCTCCCTGCAGCGCTTTGCCGCGCGCGCCGTGGCGCAGGCGCTGCGCGACCCGCTGGCGGTGTCGCGCACGCTGGGCGAGACGCTCAGCGAGCCCAAGCCGCAGGTGTGGTTCGACGCCGGCACGGCGCTGCGCGCCGGCGCCGCGGTGCGGCTCGATGCGCGCACGCGCATGCTCTACGACGAGCGCCACGTTTTCATCAACGGCGAGTCACATCGCGCCGGCGGGCGCGATGCCCGGCTGCTGCGCCGCCTCGCCGACCAGCGCCGGCTCGTGGCCGCCGATGTCGCACGGCTGAACGCCGATGCGTTAGGCTGCCTGCGGCAGTGGGCCGCGGCCGGCTGGCTGCATGCCGAGAAGGCTCCGAAGGAGGGTCGACGATGAGTGATGACGCCAGTGTCAAGACGCCGCCGGCGATCGACTCGCGCACCGGCTTCACGCAGGCGGTGCTGTGGGGCTTCGCGCGGGCCATGCGCGAGGGCGGGCGTTCTCGGCGCATCATCTGCGTTGACCGCGACTTCGCCCTCTGGCCGCTGGATCGCCCCGAGCTGCACGCGTCGCTCACGGCCTGGCTCAAGGGTGCGCAGCGCCAGCTCGTGCTGCTGGCCGCCAGCTACGACGACGTGCCGCGCCGGCATCCACGCTTCGTGGCGTGGCGCCGACAGTTCGCGCACGCGGTCTTCCCCTTCGCCGCGCCGGAGGACATCGCGGCCGCGTTGCCTACGCTGCTGCTCGACGACGAGGGCACGATGGTGCGCCTGATCGACGCGGTGCACTGGCGGGGCCGTGCCAGTGCCGACGAGCGCACCGCATTGCCCTGGCGCGAGCAGATCGATGCGGTTCTGCAACGGTCCGAGGCCGCCTTTCCCGTCCAGTCGCTTGGTCTATAGGGAAAGCCCGGGGGCTGGCTATAATGCGTGGTTAGGCATGCGAGGCGGGCCGTCAAGGCCTGGCTTCTTGTCTATCCCTTGTTTGCCAGCGAAGGCCTCGCGCGAGATCGGGCCGAGCGGCAACCTTATCCTGATTCAGCCTTCCGATTCGAAATTCTGAGGACACACGCAATGAACAAGTCGCTCGTTCTGGCTTCCCTGGTCGCTGTCGTGGCGCTCGCCGCCTGCGGCAAGAAGGAGGCTGCTGCGCCGGCCCCCGCCCCGGCGCCTGCCGCCGCCCCCGCGCCGGCCCCGGCCCCGATCGCTGAAGCCGCCTCGGCCGCCGCTGGTGCCGCTTCGGCTGCCGCCGGTGCCGTGGCTGGTGCCGCTTCTGCCGCTGCCGGTGCCGTGCAGGCTGCCGCTTCGGCCGCTGCCGCCGCTGCTTCGAAGTGATCGCCTGGGCACCCTCGCGGGGTGCCCGGTCCTGCGATGCAAAGGGCCGCCCTCGGGCGGCCTTTCTTTTGTGCGCCTGCCTTGCGCGTCGAGGCGGGCACCGCGTACGGCGCCGCGCGGTCAGCGAAGCGCCATCACTTCAGGTCGTCGAGCAGGCGCGCGATGATGCGCTGGCCGTTGTCGCCGCTGGCCGTACTGCCCTCGGAGGTGAGGACGTCCACGTTCGTCTTGGCGCCGGCGCTCTTGAGCACGATGCGGTAGCGCACCGGAGTCTGTGGATCCTTGGCGCCTCCGAAGACGCGCGCGAAGAAGTTGGGCTCCTCCTGCCCGGCCGCCTTGGGGTCGGAGTAGCGCACGTAGTAGATGCCGGAGGCGCGGTCGCGGTCCTCGACCGTGAAGCCGCCGCGGTCGAGCACCAGCCCGACGCGACGCCAGGCCCGATCGAAAGGCTCGTCCAGTTCCATGCTGGCGCGATCGCCGGTCGACGTTGTGCGCGCACGCGCCGGAGGTTGCGGCGCCGCCGCCACCGTGCTCACCGCAGTGGCGAGCGCCTGCGAGGCGGGGCGCGCCGCCGGCTCGGCGGCCGCGGGCGTCGTCGGGCCCAGCGCGAGCATCAGGCGCGCCAGCATCTCGGCCTCGAGGTCGGGTTCGCTCGGTCGCGCACGCCACGAGCTGATGTCGCGGAAAGGACCGCCCACCACCTCCTCGATGCCGCGGTGCGAGATGTAGATCTCCACGCTGCCGTCGGCGTTGCGCTCCAGCCGCGTGCGGAAGAGGTCGCGCTCTCCGGTGTCGTAGAGGTTGCGTGCGAGGCGCCCGATGAGGTTGCGCACCACGTCGTCCGGGAGCTTGGCGCGGTTCTCGGACCAGTTGGTCTCCATCACGCCGGTCTGCGGGTTGTCCAGCGTGAGCGTGAAGCCGGTCTTCTCCCAGAACGACTTGACCTTGGGCCACAACGACTCGGGCGCTTGCTGGGTCACGACGAGCCAGCGCTGCTGGCCGGCGCGCTCGATGCGGATGTTCTCCACCTTGCCCGGCGCCACGGCGGTGGCTAAGGGGCCGGCGCCGGCGGTGACCGCAGGCGCCGTCGTGGGTGCAGCGGCGGCGCTGGAAGCGCTGACGGACCCGCCCGCGGCCCCGATGGGCTGGTAGCGCGAGTCGCGCGCGAGCTGGGTCAGGTCGGGCGGCACCTCCAGCGGCTTCGTCTTCACGGCCTCGGTCCGGTAGTCGACCTTGTCGCCGCCGAAGAGGCCATCGGTCGAGGTGCAGCCGGCCAGGAAGAGCATGGCCACGGCCGTGGCGGTGGTGCGCAGCGCAGGGGGTCGGGAAGTCACGTTCAAGGTCTCCGGCAGCCCACGCAGAGCTGCGCATTCAGTGGCGCGCCAGGGGTCGCGCAAGACGGCGCGTCGGACACGCGCCGTGGGGTATCGGGCGGCGTCGCTTGAAGGTCAGCCTGCCAGCAAGCCGCTCGAGCGCATCGCCTCACGCAACAGGGCCTGCCCGGCTTCCGAGAGCGGCACGATGGGCAACCGGACGTGCGGCGCACCAAGACCGAGTTGCGCCAAGGCCCACTTCGCCGGGGCCGGGCTCGGCTCGCAGAACAGCTGCTTGTGCAGCGGCAGCAGCTTCATGTGGATGGCCGTGGCGCGCCGCACGTCGCCCTCGACCGCGGCAATGCACATCTCGTGCATCAGCCGGGGCGCCACGTTGGCGGTGACGCTCACGTTGCCATGGCCGCCGAGCAGCATCAGCGCGATGGCGGTGCCGTCGTCGCCCGAGTAGATCGAGAAGCCCTTCGGCGCGTGCTTGATGAGCTGCGCGGCGCGCTCGATGTTGCCGCTGGCTTCCTTGATGCCGATGACGCCGGGAATCTGCGCCAGGCGCAACGCCGTCTCGGGCAACATGTCTGCCACGGTGCGGCCGGGTACGTTGTACAGCACCATCGGCAGGTCCACTGCCTCGGCGATGGCCTTGAAGTGGCGGTAGATGCCTTCCTGCGAGGGCCGGTTGTAGTAGGGCACCACCGAGAGGTGGCAGTCGGCGCCCACCTTCTTGGCGAAGCGCGTGAGCTCGATCGCCTCGATGGTGTTGTTCGCGCCCGTGCCGGCCATGATGGGCACGCGGCGGCTCGCCTTCCTGGCCTGCTCGACGGCCACGCGGATGACCTCGCAGTTTTCTTCCATCGACACCGTGGGCGATTCGCCCGTGGTGCCGACGACGCCGATGCAGTCGGTGCCCTCGGCGATGTGCCAGTCGATCAGGCGGCGCAGCGCGTCGTAGTCGATGCGGCCGTCTTCGCGCATCGGCGTGACCAGCGCCACGATGCTGCCAACAATGGGGTTCATGCGGGTGTCCTGGGCGGCAAGGGGCTGCGGGGGCTTGGCTACAGCAGCCTGCGGGGCTCGAAGGCTGCGATTCTAGGGTCCGGCCCCGGGGCGCCAGGCGCCACCGCCACGAGGCGCTGCACGCGCCGCTCGGGGCTCGACTCCAGACCGTCTTCGTAGGCCACCACCGACAGATCCGGGAAGGCGCGCAGCAGTTCCCCGCGTTGCAGCAGGAACTCGGGCTTGCTCGGGCGGCCGAAGTGCTGCTGGCCGTCGGCGAAAGTCTCGTAGATCAACACGCCGGAGGGGGCCAGTGAGGCGGCGATGCGCGGCAGCAGTGCGCGCCACAGGTAGTTCGTGACGATGATGCCGTCGAAGCGGCGGCCTCCCAGCGGCCAGACTTCGGCCTCGATGTCGGCGACGACGATCTCGGCCAGGGCGCGCAGCGGTTGCACTGCCAAGCCGTCGCGGTCCACGCCGGTGACCCGCCAGCCGCCTTCGGCCAGCCAGCGCAGGTGCCGGCCGCTGCCGCAAGCAAGGTCCAGCACCTGGCCGCCCGACGCAATGAGCGGCGCCCAGCGTGTGACCCAGGAGGAAGGCGTCGGTCGCGGCGCGTGCATGCGGTGATTCCGCTCAAAAACACGACCACACCTGGTCGGCGATGTCCACCATCAGGTGCGGGTTCAGGTAGGCCATGGCCACCAGCGCCAGCGCCAAGATGGCAGCGGCCCAGAGGGCGAGGCGCCCGACAAGACCCGGCGCCGTCGCGGCTGCGCCCCCATCACGGCCCCGTCGCGCTCTCATGCTGCCCCCGCTACGCGGCCTTGAGCGCCGGCCGCACGATGGCCGTCTCGCGCACCGGCAGGTTGATGAGCATCGCGAAGACGCCGAGCGCTACCGCGATCCACCACACGACATCGTAGCTGCCCGTGGCGTCGTACAGACGCCCCCCGAGCCAGACGCCAAAGAAGCTGCCGATCTGGTGGCTCAGGAAGACAAAGCCGCCGAGCATGCTCATGTGCCGCACGCCGAAGATCTGCACCACGATGGCATTGGTGGGCGGCACGGTCGAGAGCCACAGCAGGCCCATCGCGGCGGCGAAGAGGTACACGCTCGTTGCCGTCACCGGCGCGAGCACGAAGGCCAGGATGACGATGGCGCGCAGGCCGTAGATGGCGGCCAGGATGTGCCGCTTGGCCAGGCGCTGCCCGAGCGCGCCCGCGGCATAGGTGCCGAAGACGTTGAACAGGCCGATCAGCATCAGCGCGCCCGCTGCGACGTCGGGGCCGAAGCCCTTGTCCTTCAGGTAGCTCGGCATGTGCACGCCGATGAAGACGACGTGGAAGCCGCAGACGAAGTAGCCCGCCGTGAGGAGCAGGAAGGGCGGGTAAGCGAATGCCTCGCGCAGCGCCGAGCCCAGGCTCTGCGGCGGCGCGCCCGGCGCGGCCGCAGGCTGCACCGGCTCGCGCAGGCCCACCGCGAGCGGCAGGATCGCGAGCGCCATTGCGCCGAGCACGAAAAGCGCCGTCTGCCAGCCGGTGTGGCCGATGAGCCAGGTCTCCACCGGCACCATCAGGAACTGGCCGAACGAGCCGGCCGCGGCCGTCACGCCCATGGCCCACGAGCGCTGGGCCGGGTCGACCTGGCGTGCGATGACGCCGTAGACGATGGCGTAGGTGGTGCCGCTCTGCGCCATGCCCAGCAGCACGCCGGCGCTGCCGGTGAAGGCCAGGCCCGTGGTGGCGAGCGCCATCGTCACGAGACCGAGCGCGTAGAGCAGGCCGCCGATCACCAGCACGCGGAAGGCGCCGAAGCGGTCGGCCAGCGCGCCCGCGAACGGCCCCGCGAGACCCCAGGAGAGGTTCTGCACCGCCATCGCGAAGGCGAAGGTCTCGCGCGTCCAGCCGCGCTCCATCGTGATCGGCTGCAGCCACAGGCCGAAGCCGTGGCGGATGCCCATCGACAGCGTGACGACGGCGGCGCCGCAGATCAGCACCTGCGCCATCGACAAGCGGGCCACCGGCGCCGCCGCCGGGGCAGCACGAGCGGCAGTGCTCGAGTCCGAACTCATCGGGCGATTGTCCGGCAAGCGGCATGCCCACTGTGCCGACGCGCCACCATTACAGTGCGCGGCGTCGCGTGCACCCGACGATCGGTGCGTGCAAGGAGAACGCATTGAAAGTTCTGGTCCTGGGCGGCGGCGTCATCGGCACCTCGATCGCCTACTGCCTCGCCTGCGACGGGCACGAGGTGACGGTGCTCGAGCGGCAGCCCGGCCCGGCGCTGGAGACGAGCTTTGCCAATGCCGGCGAGGTCTCGCCCGGCTACAGCGCCCCCTGGGCGGGGCCGGGCGTGCCGGTGAAGGCCATCAAGTGGATGCTGATGCAGCACAGCCCGCTCGTCATCTGGCCGCTGCTCGACCCGGCCATGTGGCGCTGGGGCGCGATGATGCTGGCCAACTGCACGGCGCGCGCCTACGCGCTCAACAAGAGCCGCATGGTGCCCATCGCCGAGTACAGCCGCGACTGCCTGAAGGCGTTGCGCTCCGAGACCGGCATCGCCTACGACGAACGCGCGTTGGGCACGCTGCAGCTCTTTCGCACCCACAAGCAGCTCGACGGCATCGGCGGTGATGTGGAGGTGCTGCGGCAGTACGGCGTGCCCTTCGAGGTGCTCGACCGCGCAGGCTTTTGCCGTGTCGAGCCCGCGCTCAGGCTGACGCAGGAGAAGTTCGTCGGCGCGCTGCGCCTGCCGGGCGACGAAACCGGAGACTGTTTCAAGTTCACCAACCGCCTCGCCGAGATGGCGCAGGCACTCGGGGTCAGCTTCCGCTTTGGCAGCACCATCGCCGGCATCGACGCCGAAGGGGCCGGCGCGGCCCGGCGCATCACCGGTGTGCGCACGAGCGCCGGCACGTTGCAGGCCGACCGCTACGTGATGGCGCTCGGCAGCTACTCGCCGCTGATGCTCAAGCCGCTGGGCCTGCGCATCCCCGTCTACCCGGTGAAGGGCTACTCGATCACCGTGCCCATCACCGACCCCGCCGGGGCGCCCGAGTCGACCATCATGGACGAAACGCACAAGGTCGCGGTGACGCGCCTGGGCGACCGCATCCGCGTCGGCGGCACCGCCGAGCTGGCCGGCTACAGCCTGGCGCTGCGCGAGGCGCGGCGGGCGACGCTGAACCATGTTGTCACCGACCTGTTTCCGCGCGGTGGCGACGTGGCCCAGGCCAGCTTCTGGTGCGGCCTGCGGCCGATGACACCCGACGGCACGCCCATCATCGGGCCGACGCGGCTCGACAACCTGCTGCTGGCCACCGGCCACGGCACGCTCGGCTGGACGATGGCCGCGGGCACCGGCCGCGTCATCGCCGACATGGTGGCTGGGCGCAAGCCGGAGATCGACGTAAGCGGGCTGGCGATGTCCCGATACGGTTGAAGGGCGCGATCCACTGGCGGGTGTGGTGTCCAGACGCTGCCGCGCAGACCTGCCGCGACGGCCCCAGGTCAGCGCGGCAAACACGCCGCAGGTGCCGTGACCACCTCCGCGGCATCTTGTTGCACCTCGTAGCCCGCCGATGCACGCGGCCGGCCCATGCTTGCGATCGAAGGAGACCCGCCATGCCGGACGTCAATCGCAAGTTCTTCCTGGTCCAGGTGCTCGCCAGCGGCATCGCCTTCAAGCTCGCGGGCTGCGGCGGAGGCGAGGACGAGGCCTCAGCGGCCCCGGCCCCTGCCCCGGGTCCGTCACCGGCCCCCGCGCCCGGAGCGCCACCCCCACCGGCGCCACTGCCGCCGCCGACCAACTGCACGGGCCTGACTTTCAGCGCCAACCACGGCCACATCCTCGTCATCCCGGCCGCCGACATGACCTCGAGCGTGACCAAGACCTACAGCGTGCAAGGCACCAGCGGGCACAACCACCAGGTCACACTGAGCCCGGGGCAGATCGTTCAGTTGCGGGCGGGGGGCATGATCTCGGTGTCGACCACGTTCGATGCCGGCCATGCGCACACGATGAGCGGCGGCTGCACCTGACGGCCGCGCCCGCGCGGCGCGCGCCGCCGCCTCAGAACCCGACGGCCACGCCGGCGCTGACGCCGCCCACGCGCGAGTTCGCCGACCCACGGCCGAAGCTCGTCGCCTCGGCACGCAGCATCAGGTTGGGCGTGAGCTGGAACTCCGCGCCGAAGCCGCTGAGCACCCCCGTGCGCCTGCCGTCGATGTCGATCGGTGTCTGCCCGGCGGGCGTGGTGCCGTCGACGACGTTGCGCGAGGCTCCCAGGCGGCCATAGAGCGCCACGCGCTCGGTCAGCGGCGCGCTCACCTTCAGCGCGACGTAGCTGCTGTGGCCGCGCGCGGTGAGGTCGGTCGTGCCCCCGGCGATGCGGTAGGGAATGGTGTGGCTGCTGATGTCCTGGTAGCCCACTTCCACGCCCACCGGCCATCCCTTGCCGACCGGCAGGTCGAACAGCCGCACCCCGGCGAAGACACCGGCGCTCGGCCGGCCACTGCCGGTCTCGTTCTTGTCGGTGTCGTAGTCCCGAGCGACGGCGGCCGCGACGCCGGCCGTCAGACCGAAATAGACGCGCGGCGCTTCCTGTGCCTGGGCCGCCAAAACCGACCCCAGCAGGGTGGCAAGCGCTGCAATGCGTGTCGAACGAAACTGGACCATTGGAATCTCTCCTGGCAAAGCTTGTGTGAAGGGGACGTCGGTCCCGATGGAGTGTGCCTGACGCCCGCAAGTTCCCGTTGACAGGACGCAAGCACGATCCGCCACGGCGCACTGCCTAGAATGCGCCGCGCCATGCCAAGCACCCGTTCTCCCTCGACCGCCCCCGTCAAGCCCGGCGAGTACGCCGAGGCCTCCATCCGCGTCCTCAAGGGCCTGGAGCCCGTCAAGCAGCGGCCGGGCATGTACACCCGCACCGACAACCCGCTGCACATCGTGCAGGAGGTGATCGACAACGCCGCTGACGAGGCGCTCGCCGGCCACGGCAAGCGCATCGCCGTCACATTGCACGCCGACGGCAGCGTCAGCGTCGATGACGACGGCCGCGGCATCCCCTTCGGCCTGCACCCCGAAGAGAAGGTGCCGGTGCTCGAGATCGTCTACACGCGGCTGCACGCCGGCGGCAAGTTCGACAAGGGCGCGGGTGGCGCCTACAGCTTCAGCGGCGGCCTGCACGGCGTGGGCGTGAGCGTCACCAACGCGCTCGCCAAGCGGCTGCAGGTGACGGTGTGGCGCGAGGGCCAGGTGGCGAGCATCGCCTTCTCCGGCGGCGACGTGGTCGAGAAGCTCGCACAACGCAAGGCCGTCGCGGGGGACCGCAAGAGCGGCACCAGCGTGCGCGTGTGGCCCGACCCGAAGTACTTCGAGAGCGCCGAGCTGCCGCGCCACGACCTCGTTCACCTGCTGCGCAGCAAGGCCGTGCTGATGCCGGGTGTCACTGTCACGCTCGTGCATGAAAAGAGCAACGAGACGCAGACCTGGCTCTACAAGGGCGGCCTGCGCGACTATCTGCTGCAGAACTTGCCGGCCGAGCCGCTGATTCCGCTCTTCGAGGGGGAGCAGTACGCCAACGCCAACGAGACCGAGAACTTCGCCGAGGGCGAGGGTGCCGCCTGGTGCGTGGCCTTCACCGACGAGGGCAACCTGCTGCGCGAGAGCTACGTCAACCTCATCCCCACGGTGGCCGGCGGCACGCACGAGAGCGGCCTGAAGGACGGGCTCTTCGCCGCGGTGAAGGGCTTCATCGACCTGCATTCGCTGCTACCCAAGGGCGTGAAGTTGATGCCCGAGGACGTGTTCTCGCGCGCCAGCTTCGTCCTTTCGGCCAAGGTGCTCGACCCGCAGTTCCAGGGCCAGATCAAGGAGCGGCTGAACAGCCGCGACACGCTGCGCCTCGTCTCCAACTACGTGCGCCCGGCGCTCGAGCTGTGGCTCAACCAGCACGTGGATGTGGGCAAGAAGCTCGCCGAGCTCGTCATCCGCCAGGCGCAGACGCGCCAGCGCGCGGCGCAGAAGGTCGAGAAGCGCAAAGGCAGCGGCGTCGCCGTGCTGCCCGGCAAGCTGACGGACTGCGAGAGCCGCGACCTGAACATGAACGAGATCTTCCTCGTCGAGGGCGACAGCGCCGGCGGCAGCGCCAAGATGGGCCGCAACAAGGAGACGCAGGCCGTGCTGCCGCTGCGCGGCAAGGTACTCAACACCTGGGAGGTCGAGCGCGACCGGCTCTTCGCCAACACCGAGATACACGACATCGCCGTGGCGCTGGGGGTCGACCCGCACGGGCCGAACGACGAACCCGACATGAGCGGCCTGCGTTACGGCAAGGTCTGCATCCTCTCCGACGCCGACGTCGACGGCTCGCACATCCAGGTGCTCCTGCTGACGCTCTTCTTCCGCCACTTTCCCAAGCTCGTGGAGCGCGGGCATGTGTGCATCGCCAAGCCGCCGCTTTACCGCATCGACGCGCCGGCGCGCGGCAAGCGGCCGGCCGCGAAGATCTACGCGCTGGACGACGGGGAGCGCGAGGCGGCGCTGGACAAGCTGCGCAAGGAGGGCGCGCGCGAAGGCAGCTGGACCATCAGCCGCTTCAAGGGCCTGGGCGAGATGAATGCCGAGCAGCTATGGGAGACCACGCTCAACCCTGAGACCCGGCGGCTGCTGCCTGTGGGCTGGGGCCAGAGCGAGTCGACGACGTTCGATGCCACGACGAAGGTGCTGACGCAGCTCATGGGCAAGGGCGAGGCCTCGGCGCGCCGCGAGTTGATGGAACTGCACGGCGACGCGGTCGACGTCGACGTGTAGGTGCTGCGGTGACCGCCGCCTCGCCGCCGCTGCGCCTTCGCCCGACCCTGTTGTCGGACCTCGAGTTCGTGCAGACGGTGGAGACCGATGCGCGCAACCTGCCGTTCATCACGCCATGGGAGCGTACGCAGCACGAGGCGGCGGTGCGCATCCCGGACTTCCGCCACTTCATCGTCGAGGCCGGCCCCGACGGTTCGCGCGACGGCTTCGTCATCCTGCAGGGTTGCCGCAATCCGCACCGCAGCGTGGAGCTCAAGCGCATCGTGCTGCAGCCCGGCGGCCACGGCCGCGGGCTCGGCCGCGCCTGCGTGCGCCTGCTCAAGCGCATGGCCTTCCGCGACTTGCACGCGCACCGATTCTGGCTGGATGTGAAGTCGCTGAACACGCGCGCGCTGGCGCTGTACGCGAGCGAGGGCTTCGTCGAGGAAGGCCGGCTGCGCGAGAGTGTGCGGTTGATGGGCGTGGGCGCGCTCGGCGACAGCGCCGGCTACGACACGCTCGTCGTGATGAGCCTGCTGGACCGGGAGTACGAGGCGCGGGTGGCGCTGGGGTTGGAGTAGCGGCAGTGCGGGTCGGCATGCGCCCCAGCGCCGTCGGCGCGCCCGTCAGTTGCCGGCCGCCGCCGCCAGCGCCTGCCAGCGCTTGAGGAAGTCGCCGCGCCTGGCCGCCGCCTCCTCCTCGTCGATGGGGAAGACCTTGATGCCGCTCATGGGCGGCAGCTGCACGAGCTTGGCGACATCGATGTCGCTGCGCGCCGGGCGCCGGTAGGCGGCCAGCAGCAGCTCGGTCTGCGCTTCCTTGCTCAGCAGGTGGTCGCAGACCTTCTTGGCCAGCTCGCCCGCCGGGGCGCCCTTCATCAGCGCGAAGAACTCCGGCGTCGTGAAGGTGCCGTCGCTTGGGTAGACGAGGCTGATCTCCTTCTGCCCGCCGGCCACGTAGGCATAGGCGTTGGACTCGAACGTGAGGCCGACTGCGAACTCGCCCTGGCCGACGCTGCGCAGCACCGTGGCGGCTGCACTGGTGACCTTGACGTTGCCGGCCAGGCGCTTCAGGCCGTCGGCGCCCAGCATTTTCTCCACGCCCCACAGGATGGTGAGCGCGGTGCTGCTGTTGGCCGGGTCGGCGATGATCATCTTGCCCTTGAAGCGCGCGTCCAGCAGGTCGGCCCAGGTCCTGGGTGCGGCGCCGCCACCGAGTTGCTTGGTGTTGACCATCGCCACGGCCACGTGCACGTTGGCCGCCGACCACAGGTTCTGCGGGTGGTGCAGGGCGGCCGGGATGGCCGCCAGTTCGGGCGAGCGGTAGGGCTCGTACAGCGCCTTGAAGGCGCCCAGCGTGTTGGCCGAGCTGCTCCAGAAGACGTCGCCTTGCGGCTTGGCCGCCTCGGCCTCGAGCCGGCGCAGCAGCTGGCCCGAGCCGCCGGTGATGGCCGAGAGCTTCACGCCCGGCAGCCGCTTGCCCGCTGTCTCCACCACCGCCTCGAAGGCCTGCTGGTTGTTGGAGGTGTAGATGACGACGCTGCCCGACTGCGCACGCACGAAGCCCGCGGGCAGGGCGAGCGTGGCGCCGAGGCCGGCGACGGCGGTGCGGCGGTTGACGGTGTGGGTCATGGCGGTCTCCTTCGAGGGATTGTTTCGAGGGTTTGGAACGGTGCCTCAGGCACGCGAGGCGAAGAGGTCGATGCGGAACAGCCGCGTGGCCACGATGATCGGCAGCACGATCACCGCGATCAGCAGCAGCCCGTAGGCCGAGGCCTGCGCCATCAGCCCGCTGTCGATAAGGCGGAAGATCTGGATCGGCATCGTCTCACGGCCGCCCGAGTAGACGATGATGCTGGCGCTGAGCTCGGCGACGGTGGTGGTCCAGGTCAGCACCGCCGCGGCCACGATGGCCGGCAGCATCATCGGCAAGACGACGCGCAGGAACGTCTTCACGGGTGGCACGCCGAGGCTGATGGAGGCTTCCTCGATCGAATCGGGGATGTTGTACAGCGTGCTCGAGGCGTTGCGCATGCCGAAGGGCAGCCGCCGCACCACGTAGGCCAGCACGATGATGGCGCCGGTGCCGGTAAGCGGCAGCCAGCCGGTGTTGAAGCTCATCACCAGGCCGATGCCGATGACCGTGCCCGACAGCGCCAGCGGCAGCGCGGTGAGGTAGTCGAGCACAGGCGTGAGGGCGTTGCGCTTCTTCACGACGAGGTAGCTGATGAGCACCGCCAGCGTGATGCCGACGAGGGTGGCGATGCCCGCATAGGCGAGCGTGTTGAGCAGCGGATCGATGGCACGCGTGAACACGCGTTCCAGGTGTGCCGTCGTCCACTGGCCCCAACGCATCACCGGGCCGCGCGCCTGCGTGAAGGCGCCGACGACGATGCTGGCCACCGGCAGCAGCGAGACGGCGACCACCAGGGCGGCCGCCGCGCCGAGCCCCTTGCCGCGCCAGCCCGTGAGCCGCCGTGCGACGGCGCTGCGGCCCTGCATCACCTCGCGCCGGCCGCGCGCGACGATCCAGCGCTGCGCGAACAGCACGAGCATCACGATGGCCACGGAGATGGTCGCCAGCGTGCTTTGCATCGTCGGGTTGGAGCCCACTTCCGACACCGTCGCCTGGTAGGTGAGCACCGACAGCAGCGGCACCTTGTTCGACAGCACCATCGCCACCGCGAAGTTGCCCACCACGAGCGTGAAGACGAGCAGCGCGCTCGCCAGCACCGCGGGCAGCACCACCGGCAGCATCACCTTCAGGCGCGACATCGCCGGCGTCGTGCCCAGGCTCTGCGCTGCTTCCTCCAGCTGCACGTCGAAGCCGCGGATGGCCGCCAGCGTGCCGATGTAGACATAGGTGTAGTAGGTGAAGGTCATCACCGTCACCAGGCCCGTCCAGCCGTAGAAGCTGGGCAGCGTGAGGCCGTGCTCGGCGAGCGCCCGCGTGACGAGACCGTTGTTGCCGACGATCATGAGCCAGGTCTGCGCCGCGATGACCTCGGGCACCACCAGCGTCACCAGCGGCAGCACGGCGACGACGCCCTTGCCGGGGAAGTCGAAGCGCGCCGTGAACCAGGCCAGCGGCACGCCGATGGCGAGCGCCAGCACCGTGACGACGACACCGAGCACCACGGTGTTGAGCACGGCCTGCGGCACCTTCGGGTCCGTGGCCACCTGGGCCCAGCCGGACTTCGCGCCCGCGCCGCCGCCGAAGCTGCCGAGCAAGACATTGGCCAGCGGCACGAGCAGGAAGACCACCAGCAGCGCCAAGGCCGCGAGCGTCAGCCACGGCCAGGGCGAGCGCCAGTCGAACGTTGCGCGCCCGGTCATCGCGCCAGCACCCGCGTCGCTGCGGCGTCGAAGTCCAGCACCACCGCATCGCCGGGCCGGTGCGCATCGTGGGCGGGGCCGTGCCGGTCGACCTGCAGTTCTTCGCCGCCGGGCAGCTGCACGCGGTAGCTGGTCTTCTCGCCGAGATACTGGCGGCGCAGCACGACGGCCGCCATCGCGCCTTCGCCGTCCGGCCCCGGTGTGCGCAGGGCGATGGTCTCCGGCCGCGCCATCAGCAGCGCCGCGCCGGCGCCCAGCGCGGCAGGTGCGAGCGCGGGCACGCGCTGGCCCGCCAGAGGCACCGCGGCCGTCATGCCGGCAGGCACCGGCGCGTCGAGGCGGACGGGCAGCAGGTTGGCCGCGCCGACGAAATCGGCCACGTAGCCGCTGGCCGGCTCGCGGTAGATCTCGGTCGGCGTGCCCACCTGCTCGAGCCGGCCGTGGTGCATGACGCCGATGCGGTGCGACAGCGCCAACGCCTCGTCCTGGTCGTGTGTGACGAAGACGGTGGTGATGCCGGCCTCGGCCTGCAGGTCGGCGATCGTCTGGCGCACCTGCAGGCGCAGCTTGGCGTCGAGATTGGACAGCGGCTCGTCCATCAGCAGCACCTGCGGCTGGATGACGAGGGCGCGCGCCAGCGCCACGCGCTGCCGCTGCCCGCCCGACAGGGCCGCCGGCTGGCGCTGCGCCAGCGCCGCCAGGCCCACGCGTTCCAGCGCCTCGCCCACCTTGCGCGAGATCGTCGCTGCATCCTGCCCGCGCGCGCGCAGGCCGTAGGCGACGTTATCGAACACTGTCTTGTCCGGGAACAGGGCGTAGTCCTGGAACACCATGCCGATGTCGCGCCGGTGCGGCGGCACGTGGGTGACTTCGCGCTCGCCGAAGAAGAGCCGCCCCGCACGCGCCGGCACGAAGCCGGCGATGGTGCGCAGCAGCGTCGTCTTGCCGCAGCCGCTGGGGCCCAGCAGCGTGAAGAACGAGCCGCGCTCGATCTCGAGCGAGAGCCCTTCGATGACGGCCTGGCCGCCGTAGCTGACGCCGAGCTGGTCGATGCGGATGCCGGGCGCGGCGGTCTGGGTCATGGAGGTGGCGTGGCTTCAGGCCAGTGCGCGCTGCACCAGCGCCAGCGCCTCGGCGTGGCGCTGCCCATCACCGGCAGCGAGGATCTGCGGCCCGCTGGCGAGCGTGATCGGCCGGCCCTGCCAGTCGGTGATGAGGCCGCCGGCGCCCTCGATGAGCGGGCGGAAGGGCGCGTAGTCGTAGGTCTTCAGGCCGGTGTCGATGGCGACATCGGTGCGCCCGGCGGCCAGCAGGCCATAGCTCATGCAGCAGCCGCCGTAGATGCGCCAGGCCGTGCGCTGGCGCAGCGCCGCCAGCGCTGGGCGCTCGCCGGCGTTGAAGAAGTCGGGGTTGCTGGTGGTGAGGATGGCCTGGCGCAGATCGGCGCAGGGGCGTGTGCGTAGCGGCTGGCCGTCGAGCGTGCTGGCGCGGCCCACCACGCCCACGTAGCGCTGGTTCGTCACCGGAAGGTGCATCACGCCCAGCACCGGCACGCCGGCCACGGCCAGCGCGATGAGGGTGCCGAAGACGGGCACGCCGGCAACGAAGGGGGCGGTGCCGTCGATCGGGTCGAGCACCCAGACGCACTCCGCGTCAGTGCGGCTGGCGCCCTGCTCCTCGCCGAGCATGCCATGCGCTGGATGGCGCGCGGCGATCATCTCGCGCAGGCGTGCCTCGATCTGCGCATCCAGCGCGGTGACGAAGCTGCGGTCGGCCTTCACCTCCACCTCGGGCCGCAGCGTCGCGGCCGGGGCGAGCAGCGCATGCGCCGCGTCGGCCAGTTCGTGCGCGAAGGCCAGCCAGGCGTCCAGCGCTCGCTCGGACGGGGCAGCGGGGGTGCTCATGGGCGAGGGTGGGTCATCGGTCTCATCGCCGGGCGGGGTCAGGCGCCGGTACGCACGCCCGGCCGGCTCAGCGCGGCAGCCCCACGTCGGGCAGCGCCGGGCGCTTGGCGAGCGCCTCGTCCATCACGCGCTGCACATGCGCGAGGTCCTCGCCCTGCAGGGCCAGCCGCGGCGGCCGCGTGCGCCAAGTGCCGCGGCCCATGCGGTGCTCGCACCACTTGATGCACTGCACGAGGTCAGGGCGAGCGTCCAGGTGCAGGAGCGGCATGAACCATTCGTACAAGGGCATCAGCTCTGCATAACGCGCGGCGCGCGCGAGGCGGAAGAGCGTCTCGCCCTCGCGCGGGAAGGCATTGCTCATGCCGCTCACCCAGCCGACCGCGCCCATGGCAACGCTCTCGACCACCACGTCGTCCAGGCCGGCAAAGAGCACGAAGCGCTCGCCGACGCGCTTGCGCGTGTCGATGAAGCGGCGCGTGTCGCCCGAGCTGTCCTTGAAGCAGACGATGGTGTCGCAGTCCGCCAAGCTGGCCAGGATGTCCGGCGTGATGTCGTTCTTGTAGATGGGCGGGTTGTTGTAGACCATCACCGGCAGGTCGGTGGCCTTGGCCACGGCGCGGAAGTGCGCCGCCGATTCGTGCGGCTTGGCCGAGTAGACGAGTGCCGGCATGACCATGATGCCGTCCACCTTCGCCTGTGCTGCGGCGCGCGCGGTCTCGATGGCAAAGGCGGTGGTGAACTCGGCGATGCCGCAGATCACCGGCACGCGGCCGGCGGCCACGCTCCTGGCCGCCTCCATCACCTGGATCTTCTCGGCCTGCGCCAGCGAGGTGTTCTCGCCTACCGTGCCGCAGACGATGAGGCCGGAGACGCCGTCGCGGATGAGGCCGTCGATGACCTTGGCCGTGGCGTCGATGTCGAGCGAGAAGTCCTCGCGGAACTGGGTGGTGACGGCGGGGAACACGCCCTGCCAGGCGATGCGTGCGCTCATGGTTGGATCCTCTGGGGGCGGCAACGTGGGGGCTGGTGTCGGGTCGGCGGGGCGGCCGCGGGGAGCGGCGGGGCCAGGGGTGGCCGGAGCTTGGAGTGCTATCGTACATTTTATACAATCGACATCGCAAGGGCGGGGTCAACCCGCAGCCACCGACATCCATGCCGCCGTGTCGTCGCCACGCCTCACCCACCGCACGCTCTCCTCGGCCATCGTCGAGCAGTTGCGCCAGGCCATCCTGGCCGGCCGCCATGCCGCCGGCACGCAGCTGCGGCAGGATGCGCTGGCGGCCGAGTTCGGGGTCAGCCGCATTCCCGTGCGTGAGGCGCTGTTCCAACTCGAGGCTGAGGGCCTGGTGCGCATCGAGCCGCACAAGGGCGCCATCGTGGCCGGCTTCGCGGCCGACGAGATCGACGATGTCTTCGACCTGCGCGTGATGCTCGAGCCGCGGCTGCTGCGGCGCTCGGTGCCCCGGCTGACGGCGGCCGACTACGAAGAGGTGGTCGGCCTCGATGCCGCCTTTGCCGAGGCCATCGCGCGGCACGACGTGGCGCGCTGGGGCGAGCTCAACGCCCGGCTGCACCTGAGCCTGTACCGGCAGGCGGCGCTGCCGCGCACGCTGGGCATCGTCGGCCAGCTGCTGCAGGCGAGCGACCGCTACACCCGCGTGCAGCTGAACCGCGAGCCGGCGCTGGCGCGCGCGCAGCGCGAACACCGCAAGCTCATCACGCTGTGCCGCGACGGGCGCGTCGACGAGGCTTCGGCGTACCTCGTGGCCCACATCGAAAGCGTGCGCCGCGACCTGCACCGCCTGCTGCGGCCGCGGTCGCACGAACGCGCCGAACGGACCGCAACGGCCGTCCGTGCCGAGGCCGGCGCCGCAGCGAGTCCACCTGCCAGTCCACCCGCCGGACCGCGCACGCCGCGCGCGGCGCGCAAGAGAGGCTCTCCATGAACCAGCCTGCCAAACCCCCCGCCACCCGCATCATCGACTCGCACACCGGCGGCGAGCCCACGCGCCTCATCGTGAGCGGCGGCCCGGAGCTGGGCGGCGGCACGATGGCCGAGCGGCTGGCGCGCTTCCGCAGCGAGCACGACCACTGGCGACGCGCGCTGGCCACCGAGCCGCGCGGCAACGATGTCATCGTCGGCGGCATCGTCACGCCACCGGTGCAGCCCGGCAGTCATTGCGGCGTCATCTACTTCAACAACGTCGGCTTCATCGGCATGTGCGGCCACGGCACCATCGGCCTCATGGCCACGCTGGCCTATCTCGGCCGCGTGGCGCCGGGGGTGCACGCCATCGACACGCCGGTGGGCACGGTGCGCGCCGAGTTGCATGCCGACGGCGGCGTGACGGTGGCCAACGTGCCGGCGTGGCGCCACGCCAGCCACATCGCGCTTGACGTGCCCGGCCACGGCCGCGTGCACGGCGATGTGGCCTGGGGCGGCAACTGGTTCTTCCTGTGCCACGACCACGGCCTGGCGCTGACGCCCGACAACATTCCGGCGCTGCTCGCGTTCTCCGGCCGCGTGCGCCAGGCGCTGACGTTGGCAGGCATCACTGGCGCCGAGGGCAAGGAGATCGACCACATCGAGCTGCTTGGCCCGCCGCAGCAGCCGGGCCATCACGGCCGCAGCTTCGTGCTGTGCCCGGGCGGCGCCTACGACCGCTCGCCCTGCGGCACGGGCACCAGTGCCAAGCTCGCCTGCCTGGCGGCCGAGGGCACGCTGGCGCCCGGCCAGGTGTGGCACCAGGAAAGCGTGATCGGCAGCGTCTTCGCCGCGCGCTATGAACAGCCCGCCGACGGGGGCGCCGCCGTGCTGCCGTTCATCCACGGCCGCGCCCACGTGACGCTGGACGCGCAGGTGGTCTTCGACCCGCAGGATCCGTTCGCGTGGGGCCTGGGGTCCCCGACGGCGTGATGGCCGCGGCCGGCGCCGCGGACAGGCCTGCCGCCTCGGGTTCGGCCGTGAGCGCGGCGGTGCCGGGGCCATGAGCGAAGCCCTGCCGGAGATCGCCGCGGATGCGCCGCTGCCGGCGCTGCCGCCCGGAGCGGGTGACGTGGTCCACGATGTCATCGTCATCGGCGCCGGCGTCATCGGCCTGTCGATCGCGCTGCGCCTGCTGCGGGCCGAGCCGGCGCGCCGCGTGCTCGTGATTGACCGCGAAGGCGTTGCCGCCGGCGCCAGCCGCGGCAATGCGGGCGCCTATGCCTTCTCCGACATCCAGCCACTCGCCTCGCCCGGCATCATGCGCCAGGTGCCACGCTGGCTGTTCGATCCGCTCGGCCCGCTGGCGCTGCGCCCGGCCTACCTGCCGCGCATCGCGCCCTGGCTGTGGCGCTTCTGGCGCGCCAGCCAGCCGGCGCGTGTGGCGGCCAGCACGGCGGCGCAGGTGGCCCTCAACCAGCTCTCGGCTGCGGCCACACCGCGGCTGCTGGCCGCCATCGACGCGCTGCCGATGCTGCACGAGGACGGCAACCTGCACCTCTACGAGAGCGAGGCCGAATGGCGTGCCTCGCTGCCCGGCTGGCAGCAACGCGCCGAACACGGCATCGCCTTCGAGCACGCGCACGGGCCGTTGGCGATCGCGAAGTGGCAGCCCGGTCTCAGCCCGGCTTTCGTGGCGGCCACCTTCGTGCCCGGCTGGGCGACGATCGAGGATCCGCATCGCCTCGTGCGCCGCATCGCCGCGCACTGCATGGCGCGCGGGGCGATGCTGCATCGGGCGGCAGCACAAGCACTGGCGCCCGGCGCCGAGGCCGTCGCCGTGCATCTCGCCGGCGGCGCGGCGTTGAAGGCGCGCCGCGTCGTCGTGGCGGCCGGGGCCTGGTCGCACCAGCTCGCGCGTTCGCTGGGCGAGCGCATCCCGCTCGAAACCGAGCGGGGCTACAACACCACGCTGCCGTCAGGCGCGTTCGACCTGCGCCGGCAGCTCACCTTCCCGGGCCACGGCTTCGTTGTCACGCCGATCGCCGGCGGCGTGCGCGTCGGCGGCGCGGTGGAGCTGGCCGGGCTGCAGGCACCACCCGACTTCCGCCGCACTGATGCGCTGCTGGCCAAGGCGCGCCGCTTCCTGCCGGCGCTGCGCGTCGAGGGCGGCACGCGATGGATGGGCTTTCGCCCGTCGCTGCCCGACTCGCTGCCGGCCATCGGCACTGCGCGCGACGATGCGCGCGTGCTCTATGCGTTCGGCCATGGCCACCTCGGGCTCACGCAATCGGCCGCCACTGCGGAGGTGGTGGAGGCGCTGGTCGCAGGGCGCGACCCGGGGCTGGACTTGGTGCCGTTTTGCCCGCAGCGGTTTGCCTGACCGGGCTGCACCCCTGCGCGGTGGGCGCACCGGCCGCATGCGCGTTGATGCGCGTTTGCGTTCAACGACATGAGAGATGCGAATTCGCGGGCGTTGGGCTTCGTTCGCGATCCCTCGCGATCCCGCGCCCGCGTGCCGACAGTCGTGGCGCGCCAAGGACGCCGGGTGGCCGGCTCCGCGAATGTCCTCTTCCGGCGGCCCAGCTTCGCTGGTCCCCCGGATGCCCCCTTGATTTCGCTACGTCGGCCACCCGGCATCCTTGGCGTGGCACCGGGGTTTGTCCTCGAAGATGGCGCGGCGCCGGTGGTGCCGGCTCGGGACGATGGCGCGCCGCCGCTGGTTCCGGATCGGGCCGATGGGGTGCCCTGCGCAGCGAAATCAAGGGGGCATTGGGGGGACCTGCGAAGCAGGGCCGCCCAGAGAGGACATTCGCGGCGCAGGGCACCCCGTCGGCCCGGTCCCGCCACCGTTCGTTGGAGTGCGACCCAACCCAGACCGATTGCCGATCGAGAAATCGTGAAGTGGATTCAGACCCACGTCTCATTCGTCCGGCTCGTAGAGCGCCTCGAACCTGGCCGCCGTGATGGCGTAGGCATCGCCGCCATCCTCGCGGTTGCTGACGAGCCAGTCGCCCGCGGCGTAGTCGGTGGCGCCCTCCTTCGTCGTCACGCGGCCTGCCGTCGCCGCGCGCTCGGCCCACACGGGCGTGCTCTTCAGGTAGGCGCCGCGCCCCACCGCCCGGTAGGTGCGCGCGAACGTCTCGGCATCGACGGTGTAGACATCGCCGCCGTTGTCGACCAGCCAGTCGCCCGGCTTGGCCGCCTGCTCGTGGCCCCACTTGCGGTAGCGCAGGCCGTCGGTCTCCAGGTTCAACTGCACCGCGGCAACGGCCTGGTCGGGCCGGCGGCGGAAGCGTTGGCGGCCGCTCATGGCGGGGTTGCAGGCCCAGGGCCTGCATCTGCCAATGCCACCGCCTCCACTTCGAGCAGCAAGTCGTGATGCAAGGTTGGCACCGGCACCACGGCACGTGCCGGCCGATGGGTCCCGGCCCAGTCGGCGTAGACCGCGTTGAAGGCGCTCCAGTGCGCGATGTCGGTGAGGTACACGCGCACCTGCAGCAACTGCGGCACCGCCGAGCCTGCGGCCTCGAGCGCCGCCTTGACGTTGGCGAGCACTTGCCGCGCCTGCGTGTCGAAGGGCTCGCCGGTGAGCCGCCGGCCGTCGGGGGCGATGGGCAACTGGCCAGCGATGAAGACGAGGCCGCTGCCGACCGCGGCGTGGCTGTAGTGGCCGGCCGGGTTGGGGGACGTGGCGGGATTGAAGAGCCTGGGGGTCGTCATGGGTAGGGACGTCGGGGTTCGTCGAGCCGGGCCGGCGTTTCACCAACCGCTGAAGCGGGGCCAGCGCGCCTTCACGGCCTGGCCTTCGACCACGGCGTAGTCAGCGTGTTGCGCCGCGGTGGCGCAGGCGTGGTTGGGCAGCACGCGCAGCCGCGTACCGATGGGAAAGCGTCGCTGTACGTCGCCGGCCGCCGCCGGCCCGCCGCGGTGCTCGACGATGCCGTGCTCCTGGTTGGCCTGGTTGACGATCCAGCCTTCGAGCACGCCGCCCGCCTCGTCGCAGACGAGGCCGTAACCCTGGTCCAACGCCTGCGCCTGCGTGCCGCGGTCGCGGCTCATCGCCATCCAGCCGCCGTCGGTGAGCACCCAGCCGCGGTCGGGCTGGTGGCCGATGACGGTGCTGAGAATGGACAGCGCGATGTCCTCGGGCGCGCACACGCCGAGCCCGGCCATGACGAGGTCGTAGAAGACGTAGACGCCGGCGCGCACCTCGGTCACGCCGGGCAGCGAGCGCGCAAAGAGCGCCGTGGGGGTCGAGCCGACGCTGACGATGGGGCAGGGCAGGCCCGCCTCGCGCAGCCGCTCGGCGGCGCGCACGCAACGGGCGCGCTCCTGCTCGGCCATCGCCTCCAGCGCGGCGGCGCCGCGACACTCGTAGCTCGCGCCGCAGTGCGTCATCACGCCGGCGAGTAGGCCGGCGTCGCCCAGCATGCGGCCGATCTCGATGAGCAGCGGCGCCTCGGGCGCGACGCCGGCGCGGTGGCCGTCGGTGTCGATCTCGACCAGCACCTCGGGCCGCAAGCCCTCGCTCGCGTCCTCGCGTCGCGCCGCCTCGGCCAGCGCGGCGGCGGCGGCGAGCGAGTCGACGACGACCTTCAGCCGGCAGCCGCGGCGCACGAGGTCGAAGGCGGCGCCGATGCGCTGCGGCGCCAGCCCGACCGCATAGGTGATGTCGTCGAAGCCGGCGGCGAAGAACTCCTGCGCCTCCTTCAGCGTCGAGACGGTGATGCCGCGCGCACCGGCGGCGCGCTGGCGGCGCGCCACCTCCAGGCACTTGGCCGTCTTCACGTGCGGGCGCAGCGCCACGCCGAGCGTGTCCATGCGCTGCTGCATGCGCCCGATGGCGCGGTCCAGGCGTGGCGCGTCGAGCAGCGCGGCCGGGGTGTCGAGGTCGGCGAGCTGGGTCATGCGGCAAGTGTGCCGCAGACGCCCTGGCGGGCGGAGCGCAGGCCGGCGGCGCGCCCGCCGCTGCGCCGTGACCCGCACGTTAAGGCCCGACGCGCGCCGGGTTTCACCCCCTGGCGCCGTGGGGCGCACGATGCCAAGAATCGGGCGTGCCCGCAGTGGCCCTGGGGAGACCGTCGATGAAGACCACCATGATGGATGTGCCGCTGTCGCTGAACCACTTGCTCGACCGCGCGGGCCGGTACTTCGCAGCCAGCCAGATCGTCTCGCGCCGGCCCGACAAGAGCCTCGTGCGGCACAGCTATGCGCAGTGGCACCGGCGCACGCGCGCCCTCGGCGCAGCGCTGCGCTCGCTGGGTCTGCTGAAGGGCGACCGCGTCGCCACGCTCGCCTGGAACCACCATGCGCACCTGGAGTGCTACTTCGGCATCCCGGCCGCCGGCGGCGTGATGCACACCCTCAACCTGCGCCTGGCCCCGGGCGAGATCGGCGCCATCGCCGGCGACGCGGAGGACCGCTTCCTCATCGTCGACGACGTCCTGCTGCCGCTGTACAAGCAGTTCGCGCACGTGCACCGCTTCGAGCGTGTCATCGTCTTTCCGTCCTCTGGCGCGCCGGTGCCGGTCGAGTTCAGCGACTACGAGAAGTTGCTCGCCAGCGCCGACGAGGCCGGCTTCACCTACGCGCCGCACGACGAGAACGACCCGGTCTCCATGTGCTACACGTCGGGCACCACCGGCCGCGCCAAGGGCGTGGCCTATTCGCACCGCAGCACCATCCTGCACTCGTTGGTGGGCAACCAGCCCGACTACTGGTGCCTCAAGCACACCGACTCGTTGCTGCCCGTGGCGCCGATGTTCCACGCCAACGCCTGGGGCACGCCCTACGCCGCGGTGATGATGGGCGTGAAGCTCATCTTTCCCGGCCCGCATCTGCACCCCGACGACCTGCTCGACCTCATGCAGGTCGAGCCCCCGACCCTGGCGCTGGGCGTGCCGACCATCTGGATGAGCATGATCCAGACCTACGAGCGCGCGCTCAAGGAGCAGCCGGGCCGCTGGAAGTTGCCCACGGGCCTGCGCTCGCTCGTCGGCGGCGCCGCGGTGCCCGAGGCGCTGATCCGTGCCTTCGACCGCCACGGCGTGTGGCTGCAGCAGGGCTGGGGCATGACGGAGACGAGCCCGCTCGCCACCGTGAGCTACCCGCGCATGGAACTGGCCGGCGCCGGCATCGATGAGCGCTACCGCCGCGCCGCCATGGCCGGCGTGCCCGCGCCGCTGGTCGAGCTGCGGCTGCGCAACGACGAAGGCGCCGACGCGCCGCCCGACGGCGTGTCGATGGGCGAGATCCAGGTGCGCGGCCCGTTCATCACCGGCTCGTACCACGGCCTGCCCGTCACGCCCGACAAATTCGCCGAAGACGCGAGCGGCGAAAGGTGGCTGCGCACCGGCGACGTCGCCACCATCGACGAGCTGGGCTTCGTGCGCATCACCGACCGCACCAAGGACCTCATCAAGAGTGGCGGCGAGTGGATCAGCTCGGTCGACCTCGAGAACGCGCTCATGGCGCATCCGGCCGTGGCCGAGGCCGCCGTCATCGCCATCCCCGACGAGAAATGGAGCGAGCGGCCGCTCGCCTGCGTGGCCTTCAAGCGCGAGGCCTCCGCCACGGCCGCCGAGCTGAACGAGCACCTGCTCGGGGTGGGCGGCTTCGCGAAGTGGCAGCTGCCCGACCGCTACGAGTTCATCGACGCCGTGCCGCGCACCGGCACGGGCAAGTTCTGGAAGCTGAAGCTGCGGGAGCAGTTTCCGCGCTGAAGGGGCGCACGCGGGCCGCAACTGCAGTTCAGGGGCTGCTGAGCACGCGCAGCACATCGCTGTGGAACTCGCGCCGGTACAGCACCCAGATGACACCGGTCGTGCCGAGCATGCAGGCCCAGGGCGAGATGAACCAGGCCGCGGCGGCAAAGGCCATGTAGTAGGCGCGGATGCCGTCGTTGAGTGATTCCGCGGCCAACCCGACGAGGCGGCCGGCGCGGTTGGCGAACGCCTCCTGCGCCGCCGCGTCGTCGACGAAAGCCCGGCGGTCGGGCAGCGCGGCGACGAGGATAACGCCGAAGCTGTACTGCCGCACGCTCCAGGTGAAGCGGAAGAAGGCGAAGACGAAGATGGCGGTGAGCACCGCCACCTTGAGGTCGAAGACGAGGATGGACGTGCGCGCCGCGAACGGCACCTCGCGCACGAATTCGCTCGCCTTGTCGCCGGCAAAGAGCATGGCCAGCAGCGCCCCGATGATGAGGATCGTGGTGGAGGCGAAGAAGGCCGGCGGCGAGCTCAGGTTCTGCACCACGATGCCGTCTAGCACGCGGTTGTCGCGCACGGTGGCCTGCAACATCCAGCGCCGGCGCTCGCGGTTGGTGGCGTCCAGCACCGAGGGGCGGCGCTGGGACCGGTGGCGCGCGAAGCGGGCATAGGCGGTCCATCCACCGAACAGCAGGAAAAGCGCCAGCCAGTCCGGCCAGGGCAGGGCGCGCACGAGCTCGGCCAGGGTCGCCATCGGGGTGGGACTGTACCTGGGCGAGAATCGCGGCCCCTCGCCCATGCCGGCCCCGGCCGGCCTCTCCTGGGGCGAATGCACCGTTTCCTGGACCATGCCCGATCTCTTCGACCCCGTTCCTCCCGACCCCGTCGACACGCTGCCGCTGGCCGACTATGCGCAGCGCGCCTATCTCGAATACGCCCTCTCGGTGGTGAAGGGGCGCGCGCTGCCTGACGTGTGCGACGGCGCCAAGCCTGTGCAGCGGCGCATCCTGTACGCGATGCACCGCATGGGCCTCACCTTCGGGGCCACCGGTGGCGGCCCGAAGCCGGTGAAGAGCGCGCGCGTGGTGGGCGACGTGCTCGGCCGCTTCCACCCGCATGGCGACGTGGCGGCCTACGACGCGCTGGTGCGCATGGCGCAGGACTTCAGCCAGCGCTACCCGCTCATTGACGGCCAGGGCAACTTCGGCAGCCGCGACGGCGACGGCGCGGCGGCGATGCGCTACACCGAGGCGCGGCTGGCGCCCATCGCGCGGCTGCTGCTCGACGAGGTCGACGAGGGCACGGTCGACTGGCGGCCCAACTACGACGGCAGCACCGAAGAGCCGGGGCTGCTGCCGGCGCGCCTGCCCTTCGTGCTGCTCAATGGCGCCAGCGGCATCGCCGTGGGCCTGGCCACGGAAATCCCGAGCCACAACCTGCGCGAGGTGGCCGCGGCGGCGGTGGCGCTGCTGAAGAGTGACAAGCTCGGCGACGACGAGCTCTTCGAGTTGCTGCCGGCGCCGGACTTCCCCGGCGGCGGCCAGATCATCAGCGCCGCCGCCGAGATCCGCGACGCCTACACCAGCGGCCGCGGCAGCCTGAAGGTGCGCGCGCGCTGGTTGATCGAAGACCTGGCGCGCGGCCAGTGGCAGCTCGTCGTGACCGAGCTGCCGCCGGGCACGAGCGCAGCCAAGGTGATGGCCGAGATCGAGGAGCTCACCAACCCCAAGGTCAAGGCGGGCAAGAAGGCGCTCGCGCAGGAGCAGGTGCAGCTCAAGCAGACGATCCTCGGCGTGCTCGACGCGGTGCGCGACGAGAGCGGCAAGGAGGCCAAGGTGCGCCTCGTCTTCGAGCCCAAGAGCCGCACTACCCTGCAGGCCGAGCTGATCACCACGCTGCTTGCGCACACCAGCCTCGAGAACAGCGTGCCGATGAACCTCACGATGGTGGGGCGCGACGGCCGGCCGGTGCAGAAGGGACTGCGCACCATGCTGCGCGAGTGGATCGACTTCCGCCTCGCCACGGTGGAGCGGCGCACTCGGCACCGCCTCGCGAAGGTGCTGGACCGCATCCACGTGCTCGAGGGCCGGCAGCTCGTGCTGCTGAAGATCGAGGAGGTGATCCGCATCATCCGCAACGCTGACGAGCCGAAGCCGGCGCTCATCGCGCGCTTCAAGCTCAGCGACCGGCAGGCGGAAGACATCCTCGAGATCCGGCTGCGGCAGCTCGCACGGCTCGAAGGCATCAAGATCGAGCAGGAGCTGAAGGAACTGCGCGGCGAGCAGGGCAAGCTGGAGGAGATCCTCGCCAGCCCGGCGGCGCTGAAGCGCACGCTGGTCAAGGAGATCGAGGCCGACGCGAAGCAGTTCGGCGACGCGCGCCGCACGCTCGTGCAGGAGGACAAGCGCGCCACCGCCGAGATCCGCATCGTCGACGAGCCGGTGACGGTGGTCGTCAGCCGCAAGGGCTGGGTGCGGGCGCTGAAGTCGCAGGCGAAGGGCCAGGAGCTCGACGTGGTGACGCTGCAGTTCAAACCCGGCGACGAGCTGTACGGCACCTTCGCCTGCCGCAGTGTCGACACGCTCGTGGTCTTCGGCAGCAACGGGCGCGTGTACAGCGTGGCCGCCTCGGCGCTGCCGGGCGGGCGCGGCGACGGGCAGCCGATCACGACGCTGGTCGACCTTGAAACCGGCACGCAGCCGATGCACTACTTCGCGGGCGCGGCCGAGACGGTGCTGCTGCTCGCCAACACGGCCGGCTTCGGCCTGCTCGCCAAGGCGGGCGACCTGCACGGGCGCAACCGCGGCGGCAAGAGCTTCCTCTCGCTGGAGGCGGGCGAGCACGTGCTGCCGCCGGTGGCCGTGGCGGGCGCGCACACGCAGGTGGCCTGCCTGGCCATGGACGGGCGGCTGCTCGTCTTCGGCCTCGACGAGCTCAAGCTGCAGAGCAACGGCGGCCGCGGCCTGACGCTGATGGACGTGGACTCGAAGGCGCCGCTCGTCTCCGTGGCCACCTTCGCCGACACGCTGCGCGTGCTGGGCCAGGGCCGCGGCGGCAAGCCCAAGGACGAGACTCTGCGCGCCGCGGAGGTGGCCGGCCACGCCGGCAAGCGCGCCCGCAAGGGGCACAAGATCGAAGGTTTCGCGAAGCCGATGCGGGTGTTGTGACCGGCACGGGGAGTCCTCGCAGGCGCAGCGGGCCGCGCATCGCCAGGTTCACGCGAGCGCCGGTGCCGAGTCCCGCCGGCCTCGATCTCTGCCGCCCAGGCTCCTAGCGCCGGAGCACCGCCAGCCACTCCCGCTGCGCCGCTGTCAGTGCCGCATCGGGCGTCATCACGGCGCCGGCCAGCGCCTGGCGGATTTCGGACTCGGGCTCGGGAAGCGGGGCCTTCAGCATTGCATCGAGCACCCGGCGGGCCGCGACCAGCGCCTGCGCATAGCGCTCGAGGATGACGGTGACGCTGGCGTGCTGGGTCGGGTCGTCGAGCCAGCAGTCGTAGTCGGTGACGATGCCCACGGTGGCGTAGGCCATCTGCGCCTCGCGCGCGAGGAAGGCCTCGGGCACGTTGGTCATGCCCACGAGATGGCAGCCGGCTTGGCGCAGGAAGAAGCTCTCGGCCTGCGTGCCCAGGCGTGGCCCCTCGACGCAGGCGTAGGTGAGGCCGCGGTGCAGCGTCGTGCCGAGCGTTGTGCCGAGCGACCGCGCCGCCGCCTCGACAGCCGCCACGAGCCGCGCGCTCACCGGCTTGGCCGTCGAGATGTGCGCTGCCACGCCGCCGCCGAAGAAGCTGCGCTCGCGCGTGCCGCGTGTCCAGTCGAAATACTGCTCGGGCATGGCCAGATCGCCTGGCGCCGCGCGGTGCACCAGGCTGCCCACGGCCGAGAAGCCGAGAAGCATCGTCGCGCCGGCCCGCTTGAGCGCGTACACGTTGGCGCGGTAGTTCACCTCGTGCGGCAGCAGCTTGTGGCCGGCACCGTGGCGGGCCATGAAGAGCAGCTCCTTGCCGTGCAGGCGGCCGCGTTGCACCTCGCCTGATGGGGCGCCGAACGGCGTTTCGCCGACGAGACGTTGTTCCACCTGCAGCCCCGGCAGGTCATAGAGGCCGGTGCCTCCGACGATGGCGAGCATGGTTCCTCCTGGTCTGGTCTGGCGTTTGCGATGTCCGGCGCTAGCGGTGTCTGGCTCGTGCGGTCTTCAGCCGCCCGTGAAGCGCGGCGCGCGCCGCTCGGCGAAGGCGGCGAGGCCCTCGCTCAGATCGGCACTGGCGGCGCACTGGCTCTCGCGCTGGCGCAGGCGCGCGAGGTCGAAGTGGCCGCGTGCCACCTCGTTCAACGACTGTTTCATGCCCTGCAGGGCAAGTGGCGCGCCGGCGAGCAGGCTGGTGGCGAGGCGCTCGACCTCGGCATCGAGCGCCTCGGGTGGCACGAGCGCATCGAGGTAGCCCAGATGCAGCAGCTCGGCTGCCGGCACGGTTTCGGCGAGCAGGAACAGCCGCTTGGCCGCCGACAGGCCGAGCCGCGAGACGTAGCGCGACAGGCCACTCGGGTAGTAGTGCAGCCCGAGCCGGGCGGCGGGCATGCGCAGCTCCATGCCTGCGACGCCCACGCGGAAGTCGCAGGCGAGTGCGAGGTCGGTGGCGCCGCCGAAGACGCCGCCGTTCAGCCGCGCGACGGTGGGCACGGGCAGCGCCTCGAGCGCGTCGACCGTGCGCTCGAAGAGCTGCGGGTCGGCCGCGCCGTCATCGGCCGCGCCGAGCTCGTCGATGTTGAAGCCGGCGCAGAACATGCGCCCGCGGCCGGTGAGCACCAGCACGCGCAGCGTGGCGTCGGCAGCCAGGTGTTCGATGTGGCGCTGCAGCGCGAGCAGGTCCTCGCGGTGCAGCCGGTTCAGGTGGCGCGGCCGGTTGAGCGTGAGGGTCGCGCGCCCGGGCGCAGGGAATGCCAGTTCCGGCGGTCCACCCTCTTGCATCATCGCCGGGCCCGCCTTCATGCCTTCACAAGCTCAGGCCCCGGGCAGGTAGCGCACCGAGAGCACGCCGCGGATGTCGGCGAGCGAACCGAGCACCTCCTCGGCCACCGGGCTGTCGACATCGACGAGGGTGTAGGCCATGGCGCCGCGCGACTTGTTGACCATGTTGTGGATGTTCAGGCCGGCCTGGGCCATCGTCGTGCTGATCTGGCCCAGCATGTTGGGCACGTTGCTGTTGGCGATGGCCACGCGGAAGCGGCTTTCGCGTTCCATGCTGACGCTGGGGAAGTTCACCGCGTTGGCGATGTGGCCGTGCTCGAGGTAGCTGCGCAGCTGGTCGACGACCATGACGGCGCAGTTCTCCTCCGCCTCGCGCGTGCTGGCGCCCAGGTGCGGCAGGGCGACGATGCGCGGATGGCCGAGCGTGGTGGCGCTCGGGAAGTCGCACACGTAGTAGGCCAGCCGGCCGGACGCGAGGGCGTCGAGCATCGCGGTGTCGCTCACCACGCCCTCGCGGCTGAAGTTGAGCAGCACCGCGCCCTGGCGCATGAGGCCGATGTTGCCGTCGTTGACGAGGTGGCGCGTCGCTTCCACGAGCGGCACGTGCAGGCTCACGAAGTGGGCGCTGCGCAGCACCTCGTTGACGCTGGCGGCGCGCTTGACCTGCGCGGGCAGGCTCCACGCCGCGTCGACCGTGATCTCGGGGTCGTAACCGAGCACGTGCATGCCCAGCTTGATGGCCGCGTCGGCGACGAGGCAGCCGATCTTGCCCAGGCCGACGATGCCCAGCGTGTGCCCGGCGAGTTCGAAGCCGGCGAAGGACTTCTTGCCCGCCTCGACGGTCTTGTCGAGATCGGCCGCGCCGGCTTTCAGGCCGCCGACGAAGGCCAGGGCGGGCGTCACGTTGCGCGCTGCCATCAGCAGGCCCGCCAGCACCAGCTCCTTCACCGCATTGGCATTGGCGCCGGGAGCGTTGAAGACCGGCACGCCGCGTTCGCTCATCGCTGCCACGGGGATGTTGTTGGTGCCGGCGCCGGCGCGGCCGATGGCGCGCACGCTCGCGGGGATGGCCATCCCGTGCATGTCGGCGCTGCGCACGAGCACCGCGGCCGGGTCGGCGACGTCCTTGCCGACGCGGTAGCGCTCGGCCGGCAGGCGCGACAGGCCGCCGGCCGAGATGGCGTTCAGCACGAGGACGTTCAGGCGCACCGGCGCTGCGGCGCCGGCGCCGTGCGGGGCCTCAGCCATGGCGGGCCTCGAAGTCCTTCATGTAGGCCACGAGCGTGCGCACGCCTTCGAGCGGCATCGCGTTGTAGATGGAGGCGCGCATGCCGCCCACCGAGCGGTGGCCCTTGAGTTGCACCATGCCCGCGACCTCGGCGCCTTTCAGGAAGGCGGCGTCGAGGTCCTCGTCCTTGAGCTTGAAAGGCACGTTCATCCAGCTCCGGCAGTCTTTGGCCACGGGCGCCTGGTAGAAGCCCGTCGTATCGAGGAAGTCGTACAGCAACGCCGCCTTGGCCCCGTTGTGTTTCTCCATGGCCACGAGCCCCCCTTGCTGCTCGAGCCACTTGAACACGAGCCCGGCGATGTAGATCGCATAGGTGGGCGGCGTGTTGTACATGCTCTCGTTCTCGGCCACGGTCTTGTAGTCGAAGGCGCTGGGCAGCATCGCGTGCGGCTGGCCGAGCAGGTCTTCGCGCACGATGACGATCGTGAGGCCGGCCGGGCCGATGTTCTTCTGCGCGCCGGCGTAGATGAGGCCGAACTGCGACACGTCCACGGGGCGCGAGAGGATGTCGCTGGACATGTCGGCCACCAGCGGCACGGGGCCCACGTCGGGCATGAAGTGGTACTGCACGCCGCCGATCGTCTCGTTGCTGCAGATGTGCACGTAGGCGGCGCCGGGGTCGAGCTGCCAGGAGGCGCGCGCCGGGATCGAGGTGTAGCCGGTGTCCGCGGCGCTGGCGGCGACGTTGACCTTGGCGTACTTCTTCGCTTCCTTGATGCTCTTCTTGCTCCACTCGCCGGTGTCGACGAAGTCGATGCTGCTCCTGCCGCGCAGCAGGTTCATCGGCACGATGGCGTTCTCGGCGATGGCGCCGCCCTGCATGAACAGCACCTTGTAGTTCGCGGCCAGTCCGAGCAGGCGGCGCAAGGCGGCCTCGGCCTCGCTGGCGATGGCGATGAACTCCTTGCCGCGGTGGCTCATCTCCATCACCGACATGCCCGAACCGTGCCAGTCGAGCATCTCTTCGGCCGCCTGGCGCAGCACGGGCTCGGGCAGCGCGGCCGGGCCGGCGCTGAAGTTGAAGACGCGGGTCATCGGGAGACTTCTCCAAAGGAAACAGGGGCTTTCGCGCATCATATGCGGCGGTGCGCGCCCGGGCTGCGAGCTCGCCGGGGCGCCGCGGCCCCAGGGCGGTCCGGGCTTGCCGCAGCCGTGCCGAGGTGCCACCATCGTGCACCCATCCGGGCCGGCAAGCGCCCCTTCAGACAACCCCCAGAGAAACGGAGTCCCCATGGCCAAGCCCCTGATCGATGCCGACGCGCTGATCTCGATGTTCGAGAACGCCAGTGCCCGCCAGGGCGAGCAGTTGAAGAAGGCGGTGGGCGACGCCACGCTGGCCGCCCTGCAGGGGCGCGAGCTGACGCTCAAGAACATCAAGGCGGCGCTCAAGGGCGTGGCCGACGCGGCCAGCGCCGGCGCGGCCAGGAACACGATGGCCGGTGTGGACGCCGAGTCGCTGCTCGACAAGGCCGTCTCCGGCATGGACCAGGCGCTGCTGAAGGCGGTGGAGGCCAACCGCACGGCGCTGGCCACCCTCACGACACAAGGCGCCGACCTGCGCGAGAAGCACCTGAAGAAGGCGCTCGCGGACCTCGACAAGATCGAGGACACGATGTTCGCCGTGCTGAAGAAGGCCTCGGAGTCGGCCGGTGCGCCGCTGGCCGGTGCCTGGGGCCAGGTGCTCGAGAAGATGCAGGCCGGCGGCACCGCATCGGGCGCGCAGGCGGCGGCGGCGACCGAGCAGATCGCCAGCATGGCCGAACAGATGCAAGGCGCGATGAAGAGCACGCGCGCGGCCTCGATGCGCGCGGCGCAGGCGCTGGCCGAGAGCTACACGGCCATGGTGAGCGGCGTGCTGCTGGGCATGAGCGAGGCGCTGCAGTCCGGCGCCGCCGCGCCGGCCGCCAAGAGCAAGAAGTGAGCGGGGCCGCCATGAAGCCCGCCGTCATCACCGGCACCGGCCTGTACCGGCCGCCGCATGTCATCACCAACGCGGAGCTGGTGGTGTCGTTCAATGCGTATGCCGACCTGCAGAACGCGAGACACGCTGCAGCCATCGCCGCCGGCGAGCGGCAGGCGGTGCCGCACTCGAGCGTCGAGTTCATCGAGAAGGCCTCGGGCATCCGGCAGCGCTATGTGATCGAGAAGGAAGGCGTTCTCGACCCGACGCGCATGCGCCCGAAGTTCGCGCCGCGCAGGGACGAGGATCTGTCGCTGATGGCCGAGATTGCCGTCGACGCGGCGAAGCAGGCGCTGGCCGCCGCCGGGCGCGAGGCGGGCGAGATCGACGGCGTGCTGTGCGCGGCGGCGAACATGCAGCGCGCCTACCCGGCCATGGCCTGCGAGATCCAGGCGGCGCTCGGCGCGGGCGGGTACGGTTTCGACATGAACGTGGCCTGCTCGTCGGCCACCTTCGCCATCGAGCAGGCGGCCAACGCCGTGCGCACCGGCAGCGCGAGGCGCGTGCTGGTGGTCAACCCCGAGATCACCTCGGCGCACCTGGAGTGGCGCGACCGCGACTGCCACTTCATCTTCGGCGACGTGTGCACGGCGGCGGTGGTGGAGTCGGCCGAGTCGGCCGCCGAGGGCAAGGCGGCCGAACATTGGCAGGTGCTGGGCACGAAGCTCGTCACGCAGTACTCGAACAACATCCGCAACAACGCCGGCTTCCTCAACCGCTGCGAGGACACCGACCCCGACGCGCGCGACAAGACCTTCATGCAGGAGGGGCGCAAGGTCTTCAAGGAGGTGGTGCCGATGGCGGCGGCGCACATCGAACAGCATCTGCATGCGCTCGGCTTCGAGCCGACGCACGTGCGCCGCTACTGGCTGCACCAGGCCAACCTGGGCATGAACCAGCTCATCGTCAAGCGGCTCGTGGGCCAGGAGGTGGGCGACGACATCGCGCCCATCATCCTCAGCGAGTACGCGAACACCGCCTCGGCCGGCTCCATCATCGCCTTCCACCACCACCGCGGCGGTCTCAAGGTCGGCGACGTGGGCGTGATCTGCTCGTTCGGGGCCGGCTATTCGGTGGGCAGCGTGGTCGTGCGGCGCCTGTGAAGGGTGGCGGGGGTTTCTCGATGAACGCGTTTGCCGCGCGGGCGGCGGCCGCGCTGCTGCTGTGGCCCGCGTTGGCAGCGCAGGCGCAGGTCGTGAGCCCCGGGCCCGATGTGCCCGGCGCCGTGACCAACCCGGCCGTGGCCGCGGCACTGGCCCTGCAGAACCTGCCGCGCCCCAGCACGCCGCCGCCCGAGCGCGGCGAGGTCGTGCCGGCGCAGGTGCAGCGCTGGCGCGAGGAGGCCCGGGCGCACGAGTACGGCGACAGTCTGCCGCGCGACCCGGTGCGTGCCGCCGAGCTTTACTGCCGCGCCGCGCGCTACGGCGATGCCGAGGCGCAATACAGCCTCGGCTGGATGTTGACCAACGCGCGTGGCATCGAGCGCAACGACGCGACGGCGGCGCACCTGTTCGTGGCCGCGGCCGAACAGGGCCACCCGCAGGCGCGCAACATGGCGACGCGGCTGGGCACGCCGATGGGGCCGCCGCCGCCCTGTCTGCGCCCGCCCGAGGCCGACCCGCTGGCGCAGATCGCCAACGGTCCGGCCGAGTCGCCGCCCGCACCGCCTGCGCCGCCTGCTGCAGGCGCCCGGCCCGGTGGCCTGGCAATCATCCCGCGCGCGCTGCTCGAGCGCGCGCCGATCGCGATCTCGAGCTATGTGCAGATGGTGGCGCCGGAATACCGGCTCGAACCGGCGCTCGTGCTCGCCGTGATGGCGGCGGAGAGCAATTTCGACCCGGCGGCCGTTTCGCCCAAGAACGCGCAGGGGCTGATGCAGCTGATCCCCGACACCGCGCGGCGCTTCGGCGTGCGCAACAGCCTCGACCCGGCGCAGAATATCCGCGGCGGCATGGCCTACCTGCGCTGGCTGCTGGCCTACTTCGAGGGCGATGTCTCCTTGGCCTTGGCCGCCTACAACGCCGGCGAGGGCGCGGTCGAGCGCTACCTGGGCGTGCCGCCCTTTGCCGAGACGCGCAACTACGTGCTGAAGATCCTCATCTCGCTCGGCGGCAAGCGCGTGCATGGCTACGACGCCAGCGTGACGTTGCCCTCGGCACGGCTGCAGGCCATGCGCGAGTTCGCCTCGGCGGCCACCGGAGCGCGGCGCTGAGCACCGCCGGCGCCGCGGGCCAGGCCGCCGCGGCGCGCGCGAAGCCGGCGCTGTGGCCGATGGCGCTGCTGCTGGCGCTGACCTGGGGGCTCAACTGGCCGGCCATCAAGATCGTGCTTGGCGAGGTGCCGCCCTTCGCGGCGCGCACCACCGGGCTGGGCACGGCGGCACTGCTGCTGCTGATGTTCGCGGCGCTGCAGGGTCGCCGCCTCGTGCCACCGCGCGAAAGCTGGGCCGGCATCGCCGTGGCCGGGGCGCTGACGATCGCCGCCTTCAACTTCTGCACCGCCTTCGCGCAGCTCAACACCACCACGTCGCGCGCCGCGGTGCTGACGTACACGATGCCCACGATGTCGGCGCTGCTCGCCTGGGCCTTGCTCGGCGAGCGGCCGGGCCGGCGTGGCGGCATCGCGGTGGCGTTGGGGGCGCTTGGCATCGCGCTGCTGGCGTGGCCGGCGTTGCGCGGCTCGTCGGGGGCATCGCTGCTGGGGCCGCTCTTCGCGCTCGGGGCGGCGCTGGCCTGGGCGCTTGGCACCATCGTCACGAAGAAGCTGCCGCCCGTGCACGACCGCGTCGTCGCCACGGCCTGGCAGCTTGCACTGGGCAGCCTGTGCGGCGCCTGTGCCACCTGGCTTGCAGACGAAACGTGGCCGCGCCACCTCTCGACCGCGTCGGCGGTGGCACTCGGTTACCACATCGTCGTGGCGACGGCCTTTGCCTACGTGCTGTGGTATCGGCTGCTCGACAGTGCGAGCGCGACCGTGTCTTCGCTCACAGTGCTGGCGGTGCCGGTGGTGGGGGTGCTCGGCGCGATGGCGCTCGTCGGCGACCGGCCGAGCGGGCTCGACTGGCTCGGCTTCGTGCTCGTGCTGGGGGCGGCGGCGCTGGTGCTGCTGCGGCGGTAGCGGCCGCTGCTATCGTGCCCGCATGGCCGGCCCTGCACCACTCACCTTCTTCTGGCACGACTACGAGACCTTCGGACGCGTGCCGCGCCGCGACCGCCCGGCGCAGTTCGCGGGCGTGCGTGCCGATGCCGAACTCAACGAGATCGGCGAGCCGCTGACTCTCTTCTGCCAGCCCGCGCCCGACACGCTGCCCGACCCCGAGAGCGTGCTGCTCACGGGCATCACGCCGCAGCAGGCGTTGGCACGCGGCGTGCCGGAGCGCGAATTCGCCGCCCGCATCGAGAGCGAGCTGGCGCGCGAGGGCACGGTGGGCGTGGGCTACAACAGCATTCGCTTCGACGACGAGGTGACGCGCCATCTCTTCTGGCGCAACCTCATCGACCCCTACGCGCGCGAGTGGAGCAACGGCTGCGGCCGCTGGGACCTGCTCGACGTGGTGCGCACCTGCTGGGCGCTGCGGCCCGAAGGCATCGAGTGGCCGGTGGGCGAGGACGGCCGGCCGAGCTTCAAGCTCGAGCTGCTGACGCGCGCCAACGGCCTGGCGCACGAGGCGGCGCACGATGCGCTCTCGGACGTGCGCGCCACCCTCTCGCTGGCGCGGCTCATCCACCAGCGGCGGCCGGCGCTGTGGGACTTCTGCCTCAGGCTGCGCCGCAAGGAGGCGGTGTGGGCCGAGATCGGCGTCGGCAAGCCGTTCCTGCACCTGTCGGGCATGTACCCGGTGGAGCGCGGCTGTCTGGCCATCGTCTGGCCTCTGGCGCCGCACCCGGTGAACAAGAATGAGCTCATCGTGTGGGACTTGGCGCACGACCCCGGCGAGCTTGAGCGGCTCGATGCCGAGAGTGCGAAGCGGCGCCTGTACACGCGCGCCGACGAACTGCCCGAGGGCGAGGCGCGGCTGCCGATCAAGACCATCCATGTCAACAAGTCGCCGGTGGTGATCGGCCATGTCACGCGGCTGGGCAACGCTGAGCAGCGCTTTGGCCTCGACCTGGCGATGGCCATGCGGCACGCGGAGAAGGCGGCGGCCCTGCCCGACCAACGGGAGCTGTGGGAGCAGGTGTTCAGGCGTGAGCCCGCGGGCGTCGCCCCCGATGTGGACGAGGACCTTTACGGCGGGTTCATCGGCAACGACGACCGGCGGCTGCTGAACCGGCTCCGCCAGCTGAGCCCGCCGGCGCTGGCGCAGAAGGTGGCCGAGGGGCGCGTCGCCTTCCAGGACGGGCGGCTGGAGGAGTTGCTCTTCCGCTACCGGGCACGCAACTTCCCCGACACGCTCGACGCGGACGAGCAGGAGCGTTGGCTGCAGTTGCGCGTGCAGCGGCTGCACGGCGGCGCGGGGGGGCTGCCGACCGTGGCGGCGACGCTGGAGCGCATCGATGCGCTGGCCGAGGCGGCGGGCGAGCGCGAGGACGAGCGGGCGAGTGCGCTGCTGGAGACGCTGGTGGACTACGTGGAGGCGATTGCGCCGGAGCTGCGTTGACCCTGCGCGGGCGCGGTCCCGATCGGGCTCTTCCATGGGCGGTGGCGGGATCGGGACGACGGGGTGCCCAGCTCCGCGAATGTCCTCGTCCGGCGGCCCAGCTCCGCTGGTCCCCCGGATGCCTCCTTGATTTCGCTGCGTTGGGCACCCCGACGTCCCGATCCTGAAGCGACAGTGGCACTCGGTCGAGGACCCCGAGCGGGGCGCGCCAAGGCCGGCCGGTGCGAGCTACTTCCGCCCGATCGCCACGAGCAACTCGCTCATCGGCACGACCCGGCTGTGCAGCGGCAGGATGCGGTCGACATCGAGGCCCAGGCGCTCGATGTTCTGCACCAGGTTGACGTGGTTGGCGTTGGGCACCGGGGGCGGCGGGCTGTTGGGCGGGCCAGGCGTGTACGCATCGGCCTGGACGAGCAGCCGCTCCTTCGGCAGCCACACCAGGTTGAAGCCCTGGGCGTGGATGCTGCCCTGGATCTCGTGCACCTCGATCGTGCGGCGGCCGTCGCTGATGACGTGCTTGCCCGAGTAGCCGACGATGCGCGGGCTCTTGCCGCTCTTGGCCATGTGGTCGGGGGCGATGCGGTTGGGGTTGGCGAACAGTCGCTCGAGGTAAGGCTTGGCCGGCCCGCTCACGACGAGCGTGGCCCCTTCGCCGACCGCGGCGCGCAGGCCGCCGGCGTGGTCGAAGTGGTGGTGCGAGTTGATCACCGTGCCCACCTTCTTGCCTGGCACCAGCGCGTTGGCCGTGTTGAAGACGGCGAGCGTGCGCCCGTCGTACAGCGGCGCCTCGACGAGCACGATCTCGCCGGCCATCTCGATGGCGACGCTGTTGTGCGAGCCGCCGGCCAGGAACCACACGCCCTCGGTCACCAGGGTGCTGGTGACCGTCTCGCGGAAGCTGAGTACGTTGTCGGGCACGGTGATGTCCACCGGCGGGCCCATGGTCACCTGCGACGCGGTGACGTCGAGGACCTCGTAGCTGCCCATGCTCTGGCGCAAACGCATCGGAAAGCGCAGCGCGCCGCCGATGTCACGGTAGTCGCTGAAGGTGGTGACGACGGCGGTGTCGCCCAGCACCGGGTGCGGCAGCGTCGATTCGATGCGCGAGACGGTGTGGTCCTCGGCCAGCACGACAATGGCGGCGAAGGCGCCGGGCACCGCGAAGCTGAGCGTGTTGAGCGTCTTGCCATCGACGCTGCGCGCGCCCGACGTGGCGTTGAACTTGCGCGCCGCCTTCATGGCGCCGTGCGGCGTGCTCAGCCACAGGTCATGCTGGCGCGCTGCGACTGCCAGCGGCGCGGCCGTGGCGGCGGTGCCGGCGAGGTTCCAGGCGAAGCCTTCGCGCACGAGGGCCACGGCACGCTGCTCGCCCTGGCCCATCAACGGCACGGCGCCGCCGCCGTTGGGCTCGGCGCGGCTGCGGCCGAACTCCTCGCGCATGGCCCCGGTTTCGAAGTTCATCGAACGCGCAAGCACCGAGTAGTTCAGCGCCGGCCAGGGGTTGCCCGGCTGGAAGGCTTGGCCGAACGTGTTGCCGCTGCCGCGCGCGCTGACCGACAGCGTGGTGGCTGTGGCCCCGCCGAGCGCCTGCTCGGCCCGGGTGATGAGCGTGGCGGCGTCCGGGGCGGCGGGCCCGCTCGCACAGCCGGCAAACAGCGCGGTGCACAGTGCAGAGGCCGCCAGCGCGGCACGGAGGTGTTGACGGCGATCGTGTTTCGGCATGGTGCAGGGCTCCGGCTCGATGGAGCCGGCAGGCTCGCACCCGCGTGGCGCAGGCGCCAGCGGGGAAAACCGCAATGCGGGCGATGGAATGCGGACGCGCCTTCGATCGTCCGGGCGGCTCGCAGGCGAGCGCGCGGTCGCTTCGCCCACGAAGTGAGCCCGCCTCGGGGCGGGCTTCAGGGGCAGCGTGGGAGGCCGCACCGGCGCGGTGCTGCCGCGGCCCTCATCCGGCCCGCAACGGGCAGGCTCAGTGCGTGCCGTGCTGCTTGCGCGCCCACTCCTTGGCCCAGGCATCGGAGCGGGCCTGCTCGCGCGCCCCCATGGTCATGGTCCAGGTGAGGCAGCCGGTGGCGAAGAGGAGGGGCACGAGAGCGAGTAGGACGGCGATCATGGATGTCCGAAGGGTTGATGGAAGAAGGGGTCAGTCGGTGATCGGCCGCGAGTGTGAAGACTTGAGTGCGGCAGCGTGCCATGCGGCACGAATGACCTCCCGGCGACCAGGACAAGCGGTCCGATTCAGGCCACCGTCAGCTCCGGCGGTGCGGTGCGCCTTCGTGCGGCGCCGGGCGCCGCTCCGGCTCAGGTGAACCAGCGCTCGCGCACCTCGGCTGGCAGCTGCGAGCCCGTGGCGCTGCTCGTGCGTTGGGCGCGCTCCAGCACCTGCCAGAAGTAGCGGTAGCTGGCGCGGTCGTGCAGGCGGTCCTCGCCGAGCAGGCGATGGCGGATGGGCGCCCACTGCGCACGTTCGGCTGCATCGATGATCTCGATGGCCATGTCCACCTCGGCCGTGGTGGGCGCGAAGGCCTCGATGATGATCTTGACCTGTGCCGGGTGGATGCTCCACATGCGCGTGTAGCCGAGCTGCCGCGCCGCGCGCTGCGCCGCCTGGGCCAGGGCCTCGAAGTTGCGGAACTCGGTGACGATGCAGTGCGAGGGCACCTTGCCATGGGCATGGCAGGCGGCGGCGATCTCGAGCTTGGCCCGCACCACGAGCGGGTGCTCGAACTGGCCGTTGACGCCCATGGCCGACAGCGGGATGGCACCCCGGTGCGCCGAGACGAAGTCCAACAGGCCGAAGCTGAGCGACTCGACGCGCGGGTGCGCGGCCATCGCATGCACCTCGGCCAGCGCGCCGTGCGTCTCGACCAGTGCATGCAGCGGCACCGAGGCGCCGCCGGCGTCGATGACGAGCTTGCCGGCCCGCTGCAGGTCGGCCAGGCCGCGCGGCTTGGGGATCATCAGGTAAGCCGGCGGCTGGCTCGCCTTGAGCACGGTGGCGGCGACCTCGGTGAAGCTCGGGTGATCCACCGGCAGCAGGCGCACGCCAACGCGGCCGAAGCGGTTGGCCGATGAGCCGAGCACCTCGGCGATGAGCAACGCGTGCTCGACCTCGCCGCCCACGGGCGCACCGTCTTCGTTGTCGAGCGTGACGTCGAACACCGGGCCGAGCTGGCCTTGCAGCTCGAGGCTCTTGCGCATGCGCGCCTCGATGCCGCAGTAGTGGTCGCATACCGGCAACGAGGCGACGGCGCGCTCGTCGGGGTCGAAGAGCGCGAGACGGGGGTGGGTGGCGGAAGACGGTTCGGTCATGTGCGGCAGGGGCGCCAGGGTGCGACGCAGCGGCCGGTGCACGCGAGGTGCCCGTGGAGCGCACTGTACCCCGCGCACGCGGGCAGGCCGAACTGGCCCTGAGAGGTTTCGGGGTACCGCGGCGCCGTCGCCATGGCGCAGCCACAACGGTGTGAAACAGTTGTCGACCTGCCGCCCACATGTGGTCTGTGTCGTGGTGGGTGCCCCAAACTCGGGGGCCCGCACGGCGCGCCAGGCGGGCTCATGGCACGGATGGTGCAAGATGCGCCTGCCGGCCCGCTGCTGACGCCAGGGTTGGATGGAATCGTGGTGCCGGCCCTCCCGGCAGCCAGCAACGAATGTGAACCGACGATGATCTCGACCCAGATCCGCAAGGCCGTCTTCCCCGTGGCGGGCCTCGGAACCCGCTTCCTGCCGGCCACCAAGGCGCAACCCAAGGAGATGCTGCCGGTCGTCGACAAGCCGCTCATCCAGTACGCCGTGGAGGAGGCCTATGCCGCCGGCGTGCGCGAGATGATCTTCGTGACCGGGCGCCACAAGCGCTCCATCGAGGATCATTTCGACCTCACCTGGGAGCTCGAGCAGGCGCTCGAGCAGTCGGGCAAGCACGAACTTCTCGAGGTTGTTCGGCGCGTCAAGCCCGACGACATGGAGTGCGTCTACGTGCGGCAGGCGCAGGCGCTCGGCCTCGGTCACGCGGTGATGTGCGCCAGCCGGCTCATCAACGACGAGCCGTTCGCCGTGCTTCTGGCCGACGACCTGATGATCGGCGAGACGCCGGTGCTGGCGCAGATGGTGCAGCAGTTCGAGAAGTGGCGTACCTCGATCCTCGCCGTGCGCGAAGTGCCGCAGGACCAGACGCGCCGCTACGGCATTGTCGACGGCGATGCCGTCGACAAGGTCACCGTGGACGTGCGTCGCATCGTCGAGAAGCCGGCGCCCGAGGTGGCGCCTTCGCGCCTGGGCGTGGCCGGCCGCTACATCCTGACGCCGGGCATCTTCCATGAGCTCGCGCATGGCGTGCGCGGCGTGGGCGGCGAGATCCAGCTCACCGATGGCATCGCGGCGCTGCTCAAGCGCGAGAAGGTGCATGCCTATCGCTACGTGGGCACGCGCTACGACTGCGGCAGCCGCGAGGGCTTCCTCGAGGCCAATGTCGACCTCGGGCTCAAGCACCCCGAGCTCGGCCCGGCATTCCGCGAGTACCTGCTGGGCAAGGTCTGCTGAGGGCGCCGACGCCGTCAGGCGCGTCGACGGCCGACCGTCATGCGAGGCTGCGCCAGAGCAGGCTGATGCCGCTCGCGATGAGCATCAGCCACACACCCTGGCGCACGTAGGCCGCCGGCAGGTGCGCGTGCAGCCGGCTGCCCAGGAAGTAGCCGAGCGCCGCGCCGGGAAGCAGCGCCAACGAGGTCTGCAGCAGGCCGGGCTGGGCGAGCAGGCCGTTGCCCAGGAACAGCGCGCCGCGCACCCCGGCCGCCCCAAAGATGAGCGTGGCGATGCTGGCGCGCAGGCGCGCTGGGTCCGGCACGCGGCGCGCGAGGTAGATCGTGTAGAGCGGGCCGCCGCTGCCGAAGAGCGCCGAGAAGACGCCGCCGCCCACGCCGGCGGGCAGTGCCCAGCGGGTGGAGACGGGCTTCGGCCCGGCCGGGGTCGCATGGGCTGCGAAGAGACTCCAGGCCGCCACTGCCAGGACGAATGCGCCGAGCAGCGCGAGCAGTGCCTTCTCGTCGGCCTTCACGAGCAGGGTGGCGCCCACGAACATGCCGACGAGCAGCCACGGCAGCAGCCGCAGCAGTTCGCGGCCCTCGACGAGGCGCCGGTTCTTCAGGCCCAGGAAGGCGGCCGCGCCCAGGTCGAGCACCAGCATCATGGGCACCGCGAAGCGCAGCGGCATCAGGTGCGCCAGCAGCGGCAGCGCGACGACGTTGGCGCCGAAGCCGCCGAAGCCGAACATCGTGTAGCCGAGCGCCACGGCGAAAACCATCGCGACGAGGTCGGGCCAGGGCAGGTGCAGCATTGAAGGGGCTCGTGGATAGACTTGCCGTGGCCGCCGTGGTCCGCCATGACGTGCCGAAGTCGGGCCCCATTCTCGGCGCCCTCCGACCGGCTCGTTGCGAGGGGATGTGATGTCGTTTGATTTCAAGGGCCGGCGCGTCGTGGTGGCGGGCGGCAGTCGCGGCATCGGGCGTGCCATCGCGCTCGGTTTTGCGTTGGCAGGCGCCGACGTCTCGATCTGCGCCCGCGGTGCTGCGGCGCTGGAGGCGGCACGGGGTGAACTTGCCCGCCGCGGTGGTCGCGTGCACGCTGCCGTCTGCGACCTGGCCGATGGCGCCGCGGTCGCGCGCTACGTGGCCGAGGCGGCGCAGGCGCTCGCCGGCATCGATGTGCTCGTCAACAATGCCTCGGGCTTCGGCATGGCCGACGACGAGGCGGGCTGGGCCGCCGGCCTGGCCGTGGACGTGATGGCGATGGTGCGCGCCTCGCACGCGGCGCTGCCCTGGCTGGAGAAGTCCACCGCGGGCGCATCGATCATCCACGTCTCATCGATCTCGGCCTACCGAGCGAGCACCCGGGCGCCGGCCTACGCGGCGGTGAAGGCGGCCATGAACAGCTACACGGGCAGCCAGGCCGCGATGCTGGCGAAGAAGGGCATCCGCGTGAACGCGATCGCGCCCGGCTCGATCGAGTTCGAAGGCGGCGTGTGGGCGCAGCGCCGCGCTTCCGGCGACCCGGTCTACGAGCGCACGCTCAAGGGGATCCCCTTCGGGCGCATGGGCCGTCCCGAGGAAGTGGCCGAGGTGGCGTTGTTCCTCGCCTCGGCGCACGCGCGCTGGATGACGGGGCAGGTGCTGGCCGTCGACGGCGGGCAATTGCTCGGCGCCTGAATGGCGAAGGACCCGCAGTGCGGGCCCGCGGCTGTCGCGGCGCGGCCAGCCGCGGCGCGCGGGGCTTGGCGTCAGAGCAGGTGCTTGACGCCGTCCCGCTCGCCCACCAGTTCGGCCAGCGTCTTGTTGATGCACTCCTGCGAAAAGGCATCGATCTCGAGGCCGGGCACGATGCTGTACTTGCCGCCCTCGCAGATGACGGGGTAGCCGAACATCACGTCCTTCGGGATGCCGTATTCGCCGTTGCTTGGCACGCCCATCGTCACCCACTCGCCCTTCGTGCCGAGCGCCCAGTCGCGCATGTGGTCGATGGCGGCATTGGCGGCGCTGGCGGCGCTGGAGAGGCCGCGCGCCTCGATGATGGCGGCGCCGCGCTTGCCCACGGTGGGCAGGTAGACGTCCTTGTTCCAGGCCTGGTCGTTGATCATTGCCTTGACGCTGTGGCCGTCGATGGTGGCGAAACGGTAGTCGGCGTACATCGTGGGCGAGTGATTGCCCCACACGCCGAGCTTCCTGATCGAGGCCACCGGCTTGCCGGTCTTGGCGGCGACCTGGCTCAGGGCGCGGTTGTGGTCCAGCCGCAGCATGGCGGTGAAGTTCTCGCGCGGAAGGTCGGGCGCGCTCTTCATCGCGATCCAGGCGTTGGTGTTGGCCGGGTTGCCGACCACCAGCACCTTGACGTTGCGGCTGGCCTTGTCGTTCAGGGCCTTGCCCTGGCCGATGAAGATCTTGCCGTTGATGGACAGCAACTCGGCGCGCTCCATGCCGGCCTTGCGCGGCATCGAGCCGACGAGCATGGCGTAGTCGGTGTCCTTGAAGGCGGTCATCGGGTCGCCGTGCGCCTCCATGCCGTGCAGCAGCGGGAAGGCGCAGTCCTCCAGTTCCATCATCACGCCCTTGAGCGCCTTCTGCGGGCCCTCGGCCGGCACCTCGAGCAGCTGCAGGATCACCGGCTGGTCCTTGCCGAGCATCTCGCCGCTGGCGATGCGGAACAGCAGGGCGTAACCGATCTGGCCGGCTGCACCGGTGACTGCGACGCGGACAGGCTTCTTGCTCATGGGGAGGCTCCTGAAGAGGGGGATCGAACGAGGGTTCGGGCGCGGTGTAGGAATGAAACGAAGGAACGGTCGGTTTCGGGGGCGGGATTCTACCGAGGGGCCTGACGCGACTCTTATGTCTTATACGAGAGTGCTGCGCGACAATGCCGTGATGGTGCCCCCGGCCGAAACCGCCGCCATGCAACGCGATGGCGCGCCGCGCGAACGCGGCGTGGACACCGCCGTGCCCGCAGCGGCCCCTGCGGCCGCGCTGCCGACCTTCGTGCCGCTGTATCAGCAGATCAAGTCGCTGCTGCTGCGCAGCCTGCAACTGGGCGAGTGGCAACCGGGGCAGCCGATCCCCAGCGAGGTCGAGCTGGCCGCGCGCTTCAAGGTCAGCCAGGGAACCGTGCGCAAGGCCATCGACGAGATGGCGGCCGAGAATCTCGTCATACGCAGGCAGGGCAAGGGCACGTTCGTGGCCACGCATGCCGAGGAGGGTACGCGCTATCGCTTCCTGCGCCTGGCCACCGACGCCGGTGCGCCGCCGCTGCTGCGGCGCCGCCTGCTCGACTGCCGCCGCATGCGCAGCAGCGACGACGTGGCGCGCGCGCTTCACCTGGACCCCGGCGATGCGGTGGTGGAAGTGCGCCGGCTGCTGCTGGACGGCGAAACCCCGGTCGTGCTCGACGACCTGTGGCTGCCGGGCGCCGAATTCAAGGGGCTCGACGCCGCCCGCCTCGAACAGTGGCGCGGGCCCCTGTACCGGCTCTTCGAGGCCGAGTACGCCGTGCGCATGATCCGCGCCGAGGAGAAGATCCGCGCCGTCGCCGCCGGCCCCGAGGACGCCGCACTGCTGCAGCTGCCGCCGGGCGCGCCGCTCCTGCTGGTGGAGCGGCGATCGTTCACCTATGGCGACCGGCCCGTAGAACTGCGGCGCGGGCTCTACCAGACCGCGTGCCATCACTATCGCAACGAGCTGAGCTGAAGGGCGAGCAGCGGCCAGACCTGGCCATGGCGAGGCCGCATGCCGCTGCCCTTGGCTTGGTGTAAGCCTGCTGCATTGCAATAGACTTCATTGGTTCAGCCGGCCGGGCCCGCGCACCCGAGGGCCACCGGTCGACCAACCCATCAAAGCAAGACGACGAGGGCGACGAGGCATGGCAGACACCTCCGGGACGATGGATCGCGCGCGCGCCAGACGAACGCGCACAACGAGCCGGCCTGGCACGAT
>JALHOU010000003.1:43227-72991 GCA_022842825.1 Rubrivivax sp. | reverse complement strand
TTTCGCCGGCATCGACATCTCCATTGCCGCACGACCTCCACACTATGCCTGTCCAAATACCGACATGTCTACATCCCGACATGTCCACATCTGGACATGTCGATACCTCCATGACGGTCTCGCGGGGCCGCTGGCGGCGCCAACTCGCATTCGACGCTGCCGGTTGAACACCACCTCGCGTCCGCGCGCACCTGCCGGTGCATCGCCCTTCGAAGCCCGCACCAACGCCCGTAGATCACCCCCGCCGCCCCACGACGAAGCGCCCCAACGCTTGCCCGCGCCACCTCACCCCGCGGGTTCTCCACCCCTACGCCCCAACCCCCGCCGGTGCTATCTTGCGCCCCGCCTCCAGCCCCAAGCCGCCGTGGCCAAACCCGACCTCTTCAACTACGAGCAGCCCGGCGGCGCCCTGCCGCAGGCCGACGAAGGCGTCATCCTGCGCGGCTTGTCCAATGCCGAGTGGGACACCTTCGTCAGCTTTGCCGAGCCGCTGCGTTTTGCGCCGGGTGAGCGCATCGTGTTGGCCGGCGACACCGGCCGCGCCATCTACATCATCCGCGCCGGCCACGTGCGCGGCGAGCTGTCCATCGGCAAGAAGCGCGCCGCCACCGCGCCCATGGGGCCGGGCACCGTGTTCGGCGAGCTGGCGTTCTTCGACGGCAAGCCGCGCTCGGCCACGCTGTGGGCCGACGACGCGGTGGACCTGCTGAGCCTGCCCTTCGCCGCTTTCGAGCGCCTGGCCGCGTGGCACCCGCGCATCGCGCGCGAGCTGCTGCTCGACCTGGGGCGCGTGCTCAGCCAGCGGCTGCGGCGGGCGGAGTCGAAGGCTTGAGGCGGGCGGGTTCGCCATTCGCAGGTTCGCCCTTCGCAGGTTCGCCATTCGCAGGTTCGCAATGACCACCGGCGCCAACCCCGCCGTCCTCTTCGCCAACTACACGCAGCGGCCCAAGCAGGGCTCCGATGCGCTGTGGCTGGCGCTGCGCGTGGCCGTGCTGCTGCTGGCGCTGGGCGAGATCGCGCTGCTGTTCCTGAAACCCGCGCTCGGCCTGGCGCTCTTCTGGGCGGTGGCCGTGCCCTGCCTGCCGGGGCTGTGGGCCATTGCGCCGGGGCTGTGGCGGCAGGTGTGCCCCATGGCCTTCGTCAACCAGCTGCCGCGCCAGCTGGGGGTGGAGGTCCAGCGGGCGCTGCCGGCGTCGGCGCGCTACTGGTCTTATCTCGTGGCAGTGGCGCTGCTGGTGGCCATGGTGGCGCTGCGCCGGCCGCTGCTCAACGGCGAGGGCTGGGCCACGGGCGCCATGTGCGCGGCGGCGCTGGCGCTGGCGCTGGTGGGCGGCCTCGTGTTCAAGGGCCGCAGCGGCTGGTGCGGCACCTTCTGCCCGCTGGCGCCGGTGCAGCGCAGCCATGGGCAGGCGCCGGTGTTCGTGGTGCGCAACGGCTATTGCCCCACCTGCGTGGGCTGCCAGAAGAACTGCATGGACTTCAACCCGCGCGCCGCCATCCACGGCGACCTCGCGGACAACGACGCCCGCCACGCCACGCAGCGGCTGTGGTTCATGGCCATGCTGCCGGGGCTCATCGTCGGCTACTACACGCTCGGCGGCGTGCTGCAGCAGGGCGGCCTCGGGCCCTATTTCGTGGCGCTGGCGGCCAGCATGTGCGTGACGGCGGGGCTGTTCCTGGGGCTGCGCGCGCTGTTCGCCACCACCACCTATCGCATGGCGTCGGTGTTCGGCGTCGCCGCGCTGCTGCTCTACTACGTGTGGGCCGGCCCGGTGCTCGTGGGCGGCGTGGTCGCCGCGGCCGCGCTGCCGCCCGCGCCCGATTGGCTGGTGCTCGCCAGCCGCTTCATCGGCCTGCCCATCGTGTGGGGCGTGTGGCGCGCGTCACTGGCCGGCGAGCGCGCCTACCAGGCGCTGGAGCGCGGCGACTCGGTGCGCATCGACGACAGCCGGCTCAAGGGCGGTGGAGCCGCCGGCGCTGCAGGGAGTGCCGGCGCCATCGAGATCCTGGAGCGGCGCTCGGGCAAGCGCTTCACTGCCGCCAACGACAAGACGCTGCTCGAGTCGATGGAAGCGGCGGGCGTGCCCATCGAGTTCGGCTGCCGCTCGGGCCTGTGCGGCGCGGACCCCGTGGGCATCGTCGAGGGCCACGAGCACCTGGACGAGCCCGGCGCCGACGAGGCCGCCACGCTCAAGCGCCTGGGACTCACGGGGCGGGCGCGGCTGGCTTGCTGCACCCGGGCGAACAAGGCCCATGACGGCCCGCTCACCATCGACTGCGACGCGCGCAGCGTGCCGCCACGGGCCAGCGCCGAGCCCGCCGCGCCGAAGATCGACCGCGCGCTGGAGGCCGGCATCAAGCGCGTCGTCATCGTCGGCAACGGCGTGGCCGGCATGACGGTGGCCGAGGCGCTGCGCGACGCCAGCCCCTCGGTGGCCATCGACGTCATCGCGGGCGAGCCGCACCACTTCTACAACCGCATGTCCCTTGGCCGCGTCGTCTACAACCGGCAGGCCATGCAGGGCATGTACCTGCTGCCCGACACCTGGTACGCCGAGCACCGCATCACCGTGTGGCTCAACACGGTGGCGGCGGGCATCGACCGCGCCCGGCGCGTCGTGTTGCTGGGCACCGGCGAGACGCTGCCCTACGACCGCCTGGTGCTCGCCACCGGCGCCAACGCCACCCTGCCCGCACCGCAATACCAGGACTGCAGCAACGCCTTCGTGCTGCGCAGCGCCGCGCACGCACAGGCCATCCGCGCCATGGTGCAGCAGGCGCGCTCGCGCCGCGCCGTGGTCATCGGTGGCGGCGTGCTGGGGGTGGAGGCGGCCGAGGCGCTGCACCACCTGGGCCTGGAGGTGACGTTGGTGCACCGCGGCATGCGCCTGATGGACCGCCAGGTGGATGCCGACGGCGCCCAGCGGCTCACCGCCTTCCTGGAGAACAGCGGCATCACCGTGCTCACCGGCGCGCGGCTGGCGCAGTTCGAGATCGAGGGCGGGCGCGTGCGGGCCATGCACCTGGAGGACGGCCGGCGCATCGAGGGCGAGGTCTACGTGGCCTGCGCCGGCGTCACGCCCGACACGGCGCTGGCCCGTGCGGCCGGGCTGGCCGTGGGGCGCGGCGTGAAGGTGGACGCGCGCATGGCCACGGACGACCCGGCCATCTTCGCCGTGGGCGACGTGGCCGAGCCCGCGATGCACGGGCCCATGGGGCTGTGGCCGGTGGCGGTGCAACAGGGGCGCATCGCGGCCGACGCGCTGCTCGAACGCGACGCGGCGGGTGGGGCCGATGCGCCCGGCACTGCTGGGTCGGCCTCTGCGGCCGATTCGTCAGCCACTTCAGCACCCTCCGCAGCGGCCACCTCCGCCGCAGCCCCGGCAACATCCGCCGAAGCCCCGCGCATCGTGCTGCAGCTCAAGAGCGAAGGCATCGACCTGCGCAGCTTCGGCGACGTGGAAGCGGTGCCCGAAGGCGCCGAAGTGCTGACGGCCGACCCGGCCGACGTGGCCTGGTGGCGGCTGGTGCTGGCCCAGGGCCGGCCGGTGAGCGCGGTCTACGTCGGCCCGCCGGGCACCTCGCAGGCGCTGACACGTGCGCTGCAGGCCGGGGCGGACCTCACGGCCTGCCTGGCCGCGCTGCGGCAGCGCAAGCTGGACCTCACGGCCGTGGCGGCCTGAGACGCGTCGGCGGTCATCGGGACGGGCTCCCTCGCCCGCTTGCGGGAGAGGGGGCAAGACCGGGCGCGGCGCGCCGTCACTCCCGCCGCGGCAGCGGCCGCGGCCGCCCTTCACCATCGATGGCCACGTAGGTGACGTCGGCCTCGGTCACCTTCACCACCTGCAGGTTGGCCGGGTTGCGCTCGGCGTACACGTCGACGTGCACGCTCACCGATGTCGTGCCGATGCGCGTGACCTTGGCATAGAAGCTCAGCAGATCGCCCAGGCTCACCGGCTGCTTGAAGATGAACTGGTTCACCGCCACGGTGGCGATGCGGCCCTTGGCAATGCGGTAGGGCAGCACGGCGCCGGCCACGTCCACCTGCGCCATCACCCAGCCGCCGAAGATGTCGCCGTTGCCATTGACATCGGCCGGCATGGGCATCACGCGCAGCACGAGTTGGCGGTCGTCAGACAAGCGCTCGGGCGCCATCTTGAGGTCGGTGCGTTGCATCAGGTCTTCGGTCAGCTCTTGGCTCGGCTCGTCTCTCATCCGCGTCCTCCCCGCGCGCCTGCCCGACCGGCCGGCAGACCCTTGCCGCCGCGGCGGTGACAATGGGGCCCACCCGAACCGTGCAGGCGCATCCGACTGTAGCGCCGGCCCCTTTTCCACCACACCGCCGACCGCATCGAACCAGTGTGCCATGCCATTGACCTGCCGCGCGCCCTCGGAGAAGTGGCGCGCGTGGTGCAGCCCGGCCGAGGCCAGCCATGAGGCGCGGCGGCCCCGCCCTGCCGCTGCCTGAGGCACCCGCCGGCACCGCGGGCGTGCCGGGCTCCGTGACCCGCGAGCGGTCCGACTGGCAGACGCTCGCCCGCCTGCTGCCCTACCTGTGGCCCTGGCGCTGGCGCGTGGCGCTGGCGCTCACCTTCCTCGTCGCGGCCAAGGCGGCCAACGTCAGCGTGCCGGTGCTGCTGAAGTACCTCGTCGACTCGCTCGACCTCAAGGCGGGCGACCCGCGCGCCATGCTCGTGGTGCCGGTGGGGCTGCTGCTCGCCTACGCCGGGCTGCGTCTGTGCACGAGCCTGTTCACCGAACTGCGCGAGCTGGTCTTCGCGAAGGTGAGCTTCGGCGCCAGCAAGCAGATTGCGCTGGAGGTCTTCGGCCACCTGCACGCGCTCTCGCTGCGCTTCCACCTCGAGCGACAGACGGGTGGGCTCACGCGCGACATCGAACGCGGCACACGCGCGCTGCAGTCGCTGGTGAGCTATTCGCTCTACACCATCCTGCCCACGCTCATCGAGGTGATGATGGTGCTGGCGGTGCTGGGCGCGCGCTTCGACATGGGCTACGTGTGGATCACGCTCAGTGCGCTGGCCGTGTACATCGTCTTCACGGTCAGCGTCACCGAGTGGCGCACGCGCTTCCGGCGCGAGATGAACGAGTCGGACTCGAAGGCCAATTCGCGCGCCATCGACGCGCTGCTCAACTACGAGACGGTGAAGTACTTCAACAACGAGGCCTTCGAGGCGAAGCGCTACGAAGAAGGCCTGGAGACCTTCCGCAAGGCGCAGGTGAAGAGCCAGACGACGCTGTCGCTGCTCAACACCGGGCAGCAGCTCATCATCGCCACCAGCCTGGTGGCGATGCTGTGGCGCGCCACCGAGGGCGTGGTCGAGGGGCGGCTGACGCTCGGCGACCTGGTGATGATCAACGCCTTCCTCATCCAGCTGTACATCCCGCTCAACTTCCTGGGCGTGCTGTACCGCGAGGTGAAGCAGAGCCTCACCGACCTCGAGAAGATGTTCGGCCTGCTCGAGCGCCACCGCGAGGTGGACGATGCGCCGGGCGCGCCGCCGCTGGCGGTGCGCGAGGGCGTCGTGCGCTTCGAGGACGTGCATTTCGCGTACGAGCCCTCGCGGCCCATCCTGCACGGCGTGAGCTTCGAGATCCCGGCCGGCAAGACGGTGGCCGTGGTCGGCCCCTCGGGCGCGGGCAAGAGCACGCTGGCGCGGCTGCTGTACCGCTTCTACGACGTCAGCCCCGTCAGCACCACGCCCGCGGCGGGCGGCGGGCGCATCACCATCGACGGCCAGGACCTGCGCGCCGTGACGCAGGCGAGCCTGCGCGCGGCCATCGGCATCGTGCCGCAGGACACGGTGCTCTTCAACGACACGGTGCAATACAACATCGCCTACGGCCGCCCGGGCTGCAGCCGCGAGGAGGTGGAGGCGGCGGCCAAGGCGGCGCACATCCACGACTTCATCGCCGCCACGCCCAAGGGCTACGAGACGATGGTGGGCGAGCGCGGGCTCAAGCTCAGCGGCGGCGAGAAGCAGCGCGTGGCCATCGCGCGCACGCTCTTGAAGAACCCGCCCATCCTCATCTTCGACGAGGCCACCTCGGCGCTGGACAGCGCCAACGAGCGCGCCATCCAGGCCGAGCTGAAGAGCGCCGCGGCGGGCAAGACGGCGCTCGTCATCGCGCACCGTCTCTCGACGGTGGTCGATGCGCACGAGATCGTCGTGCTCGAGGCCGGCCGCGTGGCCGAGCGTGGCGCGCACGCCGAGCTGCTGGCGCTGAACGGGCGCTATGCACAGATGTGGCAGCTGCAGCAGGCGGGAGACGGGCATGGCGGCAGCGGCGGCGACGGCCACGGCGCGGGTGACAGCAGCAGCGGCAGCAGCAAAGGCCACGGCAGCGGCCAGGCCGCGCCGCAGCACCGCTGAGCCTCAGTCGAGCGCGATGCGCTCGTCGCCGGGCCCGGGCTCGCAGGCTTCGGGCAGCGGCTCGCCCCAGCCGCGCCGCACCAGCACATGCCTCGGCGTGTGGCAGAACTGCAGGCGCACGGCCCCCGGCACCTGGACGCGCACCAGCCCCTCCACGGCGGAGGGCAGGCTGATGCGGTAGCGCGCGGCGGCCAGGTCCTCCTCGGGATGGTCGTCGTTGTGCAGCCAGGGCGAGAACGTGGCGCCGAGCCACTGGATCGGCCGCCAGCCGACCTCCACGCGCGCCGGCTCGTAGTGCTGCGCAGCCAGCCAGCGCTGCGCCTGCTCGCGGGCGTCGGGCGCGGGCGCAATGCCGCCCCACGCGGCGGCCAGCAGTTCCACGAGCCACTGGTTGCAGTTCTGGTAGCGCGTGCTGAAGGGGTAGGCGTTGGCGCTGTAACGCCCGCCCAGCAGCGACAGCGCCAGCCGGTCGTCCAGCGCCGCGCGGCGCAACTCGCCTTCGCGTTTGCCGGCTGGTCCGGCTGCGGCTGCGTCGGCCTCGCCGACCTCGGGCCGGGGCAGCAGCACCACCGACACGTGGCCGAGGTCGGGCCGGTCGAGGCCGAAGAAGAAGGCGGCCAGGCCCTGGTCGAAGATGCGCGGCTGCCGCTCGTCGCACGCGTAGTACAGCTGCCGCACCGACCACGGCGTGTCGGCGCCGCGACGCAGGCTGAGGCCCGCATGCGAGTGGCGGATGTTCCAGCGGCCGAGAGACAGGCCGGTGCGCGAGACGATGGCCACGTCGGCGGCCGACCTTTCGAGCTCGGCGCGCACGATGGCCGTGACGCGCAGCAGCCGGTCCTTGGCGGCGGGCGCCAGGTCACTTTGCGCGTCGCAGTAGCCGGAAGCCGAGCCCGGCGCGGAGGCACCGGCGGCCGCTGGCAGCGGCCACAGCCCCGCGGCGACGATGGCGCCGACCTCTGCGATCGCGCGTGCCGGCGTGCGCCTCATGGCAAGCAGCACGGCAGGCGAGCGCGCAGGCGCGGGCGCGGGCGCGTCGGCCGCGGCAGCGTCAGAGCTTCACCGGCCGCGTCTGCAGTTCGCGGTAGACGTCGTCGGCCACGACGAGGAAGAACGCCGTGGCGCCCACCTCGCCCGCCTCACTCGGCAGCGCCTTGGCCAGTTCCAGGCCATAGGGCCGCGCGCGGGCGTGGATCACCTGCCCCACGGCCAGCGCCGCGTTCGCCACGGCGGCCAAGGGCAGGAACAGGACGGCGTCTTCCTTCGAGGCCCGTTCGGCCGTGGCGGGCCCGGTGGCCTGGCCGGGCTCGGCGCGCAGGGTGAGCCGCGCGTAGCCCGCGCGGCCGGGGGCCTCGGCCACTTCGGTGATGCGATAGGCGCCCGCGTTCAGCGGCCGGCCGGGCGACGACGCGTCGCTCGAGGCGTTGAACGATGTCGAGATGCTGCCCACCGAGGTCGAGAAGCTGTCCGAGACCGCCGAGCTCGCCGACGAGGCCGCCACGGCGGGCAGCGGCACCGCCAGGGCCACGGCCAGCACGGCCGCGGCCGACGACCACCACAACGACTTCGATGCCGACGAGCAAGCCATGAGTGCGTTCTCCTTGGGACCCGATGACGGGGATGCGGGGGAGGATATCAGCGCAGGCACGGCGCAGGGAGGGTCCCAGGTCCGCGCTTTGCAACCCCTGGCTACACTGCCCGCGTGGAGACCAAGTGGCTCGAGGACTTCGTGAGCCTGGCCGAGACGCGCAGCTTCTCGCGCTCGGCGCAGTTGCGGCATGTCACGCAGCCGGCGTTCAGCCGCCGCATCCAGGCGCTGGAGGCCTGGACCGGCATCGACCTCGTCGACCGCAGCTCCTACCCGACCCGCCTCACGCCGGCCGGCGAGACCTTCCACGCCCAGGCGCTCGAGATCCTCGAGGCGCTCAACGCCACGCGCAACATGATGCGCGGCTTCCAGGCCGCCGGGCAGGACACGATCGAGTTCGCGGTGCCGCACACGCTGGCGTTCACGTTCTTCCCGCACTGGCTGATGGAACTGCGCCAGCAGTTCCATGGCGCGGCAGCGGTGAAGACGCGGCTCACGGCACTCAACGTGCACGACGCGGTGATGCGCCTCACCGAAGGCGGCTGCGACCTGCTCATCGCCTACCACCACGACGCGCTGCCGCTGCAGCTCTCCAGCGACCGCTACGAGATGCTCAGCCTGGGCACCGAGACGCTGGCGCCGTACTCCAAGCCGCGTGCCGCTGCCGGCCGCGAAGGTGCGGCCCCGGGCACCGCCGCGGCGCCGATGTTCAGCCTGCCACCCGCGCGCACGGGCACCGCGGTGCCCTTCCTCAGCTACGCCTCGGGTGCCTACATGTCACGCGTGGTCGAGATGATCCTGCAGCGGGCCGAGGTGCCGTTGCCGCTGGACGCCGTCTACGAGACCGACATGGCCGAGGGCCTGAAGGCCATGGCGCTCGAGGGCCATGGCCTCGCCTTCCTGCCCGAGAGCTCGGTGCGCCAGGAACAACGCGCCGGGCGGCTGGTGCGCGCCTCGGCGGCAGGGCGCTTCGAGGCGACGATGGAAGTGCGCATCTACCGCGAGCGCCCTGAGGTCGCGCGCCACGGCGCCAAGGCAGGCGCGCAGGCGCTTTGGGACTTCCTGGGCACCAAGGCTCAGGGCTGACTGACCCAGGACGGACCCGCGCCAGGCTGACCGCGGCGCCTTGCCGGCGCCGGCAGCGCGCTTCCCGACCGGCCCACCACGGAGGGCTGGCGCGCCCCACCGACAATGGCGCTCCCGCACGCTGTCTGCCAGCCCTGTCCGTCTACCGCCCCGCCTCCACCCGCCCCTCGCCATGACCGCCTCGCTGACGATCACCCGCCCCGACGACTGGCACCTGCACCTGCGCGACGGCGCTCCGATGGCCGCCGTGCTGCCGGCGAGCGCGCGCCAGTTCGCGCGCGCCATCGTCATGCCCAACCTGAAGCCGCCCATCACCACGGCGGCCCAGGCCACGGCCTACCGCGAACGCCTGCTGGCCGCGCGGCCGAAGACCGGGGCCGGCAGTGACTTCGAGCCGCTGATGACGCTCTACCTCACCGACAACACGGCGCCCGAGGAGATCGTGCGCGCCAAGGCGGCGGGCGTGGTGGCGCTCAAGCTCTACCCGGCCGGCGCCACGACCCACAGCGACGCCGGCGTCACCGACATCCGCAAGACCCACCGGGCGCTGGAGGCCATGCAGCGCGAGGGCCTGCTGCTGCTCGTGCACGGCGAAGTCACCGACCCCGACATCGACCTCTTCGACCGCGAGGCCGCCTTCATCGAGCGCGTGATGCGCCCGCTGCGCGCCGACTTCCCGGGCCTGAAGGTGGTCTTCGAACACATCACCACGTTGGAGGCGGCCGACTACGTGGCCGGCGCCGACGCCCTCACCGCCGCCACCGTGACGGCGCACCACCTGCTCTACAACCGCAACGCCCTCTTCATCGGCGGCCTGCGGCCGCACTACTACTGCCTGCCGGTGCTCAAGCGCGAGCACCACCGCCAGGCGCTGGTGCGCGCCGCCACCTCGGGCAGCCCGAAGTTCTTCCTCGGCACCGACAGCGCCCCGCATGCCAGCGCGATGAAGGAGCAAAGCGTCTGCGGTGCCGGCTGCTACACGGCGCCGGCGGCGCTGGAGCTGTACGCCGAAGCCTTCGAGGCCGCAGGGGCATTGCACCGACTGGAAGCCTTTGCCAGCTTCCACGGCGCCGATTTCTACGGCCTGCCGCGCAACCGGGGCACCGTGACGCTGAAGCGCGAGCCTTGGCAGCTGCCCGAGCAGTTGCCCTTCGGCGAGGCCGGCATCAAGCCGCTGCGGGCCGGGGAAACATTGAACTGGCGCCTCGTCGCCTGAGGCGCCAAGCTGCGCGGCGGGCCAAGACCAGGGCAACCCCTCGACACCTGGGGGCAATACAGGCCTTCCAGGCCTTGAACCGAGGGCTGGCGCCCTAACATCCGCACCTGTTCTCCAACAACCGCAGCCCGGCCGCTCGCCGGGCGCAGAACCATGAAACGCATCCTGCTCTTCGTCGTCACCAACCTGGCCGTGATGCTGGTGCTGGGCATTGCGGCGAGCCTGCTCGGCGTCAACCGCTATCTCACGGCCAACGGCCTGAACCTGGGCATGCTGCTCGGCTTCGCGGCCGTGATGGGCTTCGGCGGCGCCATCATCTCGCTGCTGATGAGCAAGCCGATGGCCAAGTGGAGCACCGGCGCGCAGATCATCAACGACTCGCAGGACCCCACGCACCGCTGGATCGTCGGCACCGTGCAGGGCTTCGCTCAGAAGTCCGGCATCGGCATGCCCGAGGTCGCCATCTTCGAAGGCGAGCCCAATGCCTTCGCCACCGGCGCATTCAAGAACTCGGCGCTGGTCGCGGTTTCCACCGGTCTGCTGCAGACCATGAACCGCGAGGAGGTCGAGGCCGTCATCGGCCACGAGGTGGCGCACGTGGCCAACGGCGACATGGTGACGATGACGCTCATCCAGGGCGTGATGAACACCTTCGTCGTGTTCCTGTCGCGCGTCATCGGCTACTTCGTGGACAAGGTGGTGCTGCGCCGCGAGGGCGAAGGCGTGGGCATCGGCTACTACGTGACGACCATCGTGCTCGACATCGTGCTGGGCATCCTGGCCGCCGTCATCGTGGCGTGGTTCTCGCGTCAGCGCGAGTACCGTGCCGACGCCGGCGCCGCGCAGCTGATGGGCCGCAAGCAGCCGATGATCAACGCGCTGGCCCGCCTGGGCGGCCTGCAACCCGGAGAGTTGCCGAAGACGGTGGCCAACATGGGCATCAGCAGCAAGCCGAGCGGGCTGATGGCGCTGTTCTCTTCGCACCCGCCGATCGAGGACCGGATCGCGGCGCTGCAGCAGAAGGCGGCGCAGTAAGAAGGCACCGGGCTGTACCGGAAGAAGGGCCCTGCGGGGCCTTTCTTGCTTTCCGGCCCGGCGAGGCGCACTTCGTGGATTGCGGCTGACTCGACGCGTGCCGGGTCTCGCCCCGGCGGGCGAGTCACTTGCATTTGCTGGCCCAAATGAAAGTAACCAAAGCAAAGGGCCTGATGTCCTGATGCGATGGATGGCTTGCGGATGCGGTACTCAGTCCGGCCGGTGCGCTGCGGCACCAAGAACGGCTGCGTCTACCCGTTGCACCGCTGCGGCTTGAACCGACGGCTCGTTTCCAGGCACGGCTCGCTTCGCATCGCCTGGAACAGAGCGCTCGTTGCCATTGACCAAGGGCGAAGCGAAGCGAGCCCGTGACGAGGCTGGGCGGAACGCTCGAGCCGCACCCGACAAACAGCAAGTCGCATGAATCCTGTGTCCGCGGCGCGCAGGCCAAACTGGGGCCCGCCTCCGCAGGCAATCAATTCGTCCAGGACATCAGGCCCTTTGCTTTGGTTGCTTTCATTTGGGCCAGCAAATGAAAGTGACTCGGCTGCCGGGCCGAGACCCGGCCTGCTTCAGCTGAAGCCAATCTCCCGCCGGAGCGAAACCCGGCCCGCTGCAAGGTCAGCTACCCCCGAAACCCAGCCGCGACGCCGTCGCCTCCAACTGCATCCCCCACGCCGCCTTCTGCGCAGGAGAAGCAAAGCTCGCCTGGAAGCTGTTCCGCGCCAGCATCAACGCATGTGACGCCCCCAGCTGCGGCAACGCCGAAAAAGTCTCGACGAAGTTCTGGTTGATGTAGCCGCCAAAGTACGCCGGGTCATCGCTGTTCACGGTGGCGCACAACCCCGCGTCGAGCAGCGCCGGCAGGTTGTGCTCGGCCATCGTCTTGAACACGCACAGCTTCACGTTGGACAGCGGGCACACCGTGAGCGGCATGCGCTCCTGGGCCAGCCGCGCCACGAGCGCCGGGTCTTCCACGCAGCGCACGCCGTGGTCGATGCGCTCGACCTTCAGCACGTCGAGCGCACTTCGGATGTAGGCCGGCGGCCCTTCCTCGCCGGCGTGCGCCACCCCATGCAGGCCGAGCTCGCGGCAGCGGGCGAACACGCGCGCGAACTTCTCCGGCGGGTTGCCGCGCTCGGAACTATCGAGCCCCACGCCGATGAAGTGCTTGCGGTGCGGCAGCGCCTCGTCGAGCGTGGCCATCGCCGCCTCTTCGCTCAGGTGGCGCAGGAAGCACAGGATCAGCTTCGCGGAGAGGCCGAACTCGGCGTGCGCGCGCCGGCAGGCATGCTCCAGGCCTTCGATGACCACGGCGATGGGCACGCCGCGCTCGGTGTGCGTCTGCGGGTCGAAGAAGATCTCGGCGTGCACCACGTTGTCGGCGGCGGCGCGCTCGAAGTAGGCCCAGGCCATGTCGAAGAAGTCCTCGGCCTTCAGCAGCACGCTCGCGCCGGCGTAGTAGATGTCGAGGAAGCTCTGCAGGTCGGTGAAGGCGTAGGCGCGGCGCAGCGCCTCCACGCTGCCGTGGGCGAGCTTGACGTGGTTGCGCTCGGCGAGGCGGAAGATGAGCTCGGGCTCGAGCGAGCCCTCGATGTGCATGTGCAACTCGGCCTTGGGCATCTGGCGCAGCAGCGCTTCGAGCTTGGCGTCCATTGGCGTGTTCCTTCGCTGGGTGGGAGGCTGTTCAGGCACGCACCGGCCTCATGCAGGTTCCGGGCCGGCCCCTGGCGTGGCGCTCGCTTGCAGCGCTCATTGCGGTGGCTTGGCACCGAAGTCACCGCCCCAGGCCACCGCCACGCGCGAGAGGTCGAAGTGCCGCCGCCAGGCCGCGTTCACGTCGGCCAGCGTGGCCGCGGCGATGCGCTCGTCGATCAGCTGCGCGAAGGCGAAGCGCCTCGCCAGGTGCAGGTTGTTCGCCGATTGCGCGGCCACCACGTCGTCCTGCGCCCGCGAGAGGCGCCGGAAGTTGAGCAGCGCCGACTTCGCTTCGTCGAGCTCGGCCTGCGTGAAGCCTTCGCGCGTGGCGCGCTGCAGTTCCTCGCGCCAAGCGGTCTCCACCTTGGCCTGGTTCTGCGGTGCGAAGATGGCGCTCGAGGTCCAGCGCGAGTTCGCCTCGAAGGGGTTCCACTGCACGCCCGAGCGCACGTCGTAGCTCAGGCCCTCCTTCTCGCGGATGCGCGTCCACAGGCGCGACGTGCCGCCCTGGCCGACGATCCAGTTGGCGATCATGAACGGCACGTGGTCTGCATGCGTGTCATTCAGCGGCAGCGGCAGGTGCGCGAGCAGGTTGGCGTTCTGCTTGTCGGGTGCGGGCAGCACCAGCCGCTCGGGCTTGATGGGCACCAGCGGCCGCGGCACGCGCTGGTAGGCGAGCGGCCCGGCGGCGGGCTGGCGCCAGTCGCCGAAGGCGGCCTCGAGCGCGCGCGCGACGGCCCCTGCGTCCATGTCGCCCACGGCCGAGAACTCGGCGCGCTGCGCGCTGTAGAAGCGGCGGTGGAAGTCGGTGAGCTGCGCCAGCGTCACCCCCTTCACGCGCGCCTCGAGCTCCTCGAAGGTGGGCGCGTAGCGCCAGTCGGCCGCCGGGTAGGGGTTGGCCAGGCGCGCCAGTGCATTGGCCACCAGGGCCTCGGGCTCCTTGCGGTCGTTCTCGATGGCCGCGAGCCACTGGCGCCGGGCCTCCTCCAGCGGCGCCTCGGCGAAGGCCGGCTGGCGCAGCAGCTTGCCGATCAGCTCGATGGTGGCCGGCAGGTGCTCGCGCACCGTGCGCAGCGTGACGACGAGGCCCTGCTCGCCGGCGTCCCAGCCGACCTCGGCGCGCAGTTGGTCGAGGCGGTCGGCGATCTGCTGCCGCGTGAGGCCGGCGCCGCCCTTGGCGAACATGCTGGCGACGAAGGCGTCGGCCGGCTTGCGGCCGGCGAGCGAGGTCTCGTCGCCGTAGCGCAGCATGAGCTGCGCATAGACCGCGCGGCCGCGCGTGCCCTTGGGCAGCAGGGTCACCTTCATGCCGCTGGCCAGGGCGGAGAGCTGGCTGCGGCGGTCGAGGTTGGCGGGCGTCGCGTCGAAGGCCTCGGCGAGCGCCACGTTGGGGTCGCCCTTGTAATCCTTGACGAGCGCGGCGACGTCCACGCGTGCGGGCGCCGGCGCACGCTGCGGCTCGGCCACGGGGCGGTAGAGGGCCACGGTGCGGTTGTCGGTGCGCAGGCGCTCGCGCGCGACGCGGTTCACGTCGGCCAGCGTGGCGCGCCGCACCTGGTCGCGGCCGAGGAAGTAGAGACGCCAGTCGCCGAGCGCGATGGCTTCCGAGATCTGGACGCCGATGACCTCGGGGTCGGAGAAGCCCTTTTCCCAGACGTTCAGCCACTGCGTGCGCGCGCGTTCGAGTTCCTCGGCGGTGATGGGCTCGGCGCCGCCGGCGGCGTCGAGGACCTTGGCCATCTCGGCGCGCACGCGATCCAGGTCCTGGCCGGGGCCGAGCTGGGCGCCGACAAACACCGGGCTCGGCTCGGCCAGCGCGAGCGCAAAGCCGAAGGTGCCCGCGGCGAGCTGTGTCTCCACCAGGCGCTTGTGCAGGCGGCCGCCGGGCGTGTCGCCGAGCACCTGCGTGAGCAGCGAGATGGCGGCGAAGTCCGCGTGCGCGCCGGGGCCGGCGTGGTGCGCCATGTAGATGACGGGCGTACCCCCCACCCGCCGCACGGTGACGACACGCTCGCCGTCCTGCGCGGGGTCGAGCGTGTAGGTGGGCGGCAGCGTGCGTGCGGGCCGGGGGATGCGGCCGAAGCCTTCGGCCACGTAGCCGAGCACGCGCGCCGCGTCGAAGCGGCCGGCGACGATGACGGTGGCATTGTCGGGCTGGTAGTGCTGGCGGTAGAAAGCCTGCAGGCGCGCAATGTCGACGTTCTCGACGTCGCTGCGCGCGCCGATGGTGTCCTTGCCGTAGTTGTGCCAGTCGTACATGGCCGCCAGCGTGCGCTGGTAGAGCACCTGGCCCGGGTTGTTCTCGCCCATCTCCATCTCGTTGCGCACGACCGTCATCTCGCTGGCCAGGTCTTCCCTGGCGATGAGGCTGTTGACGAGCGCGTCGGCGAGCCAGCCGATGTACCAGCGCAGGTTGGCCTCGTTCTCGGTGAAGCTGGCGAAGTAGTTGGTGCGGTCCAGCCACGTGGTGCCGTTGGCACGCAGGCCGCGCTTGGTGAACTCGCCCCAGACGTTGCGGGTGGTCGGCGTGCCCTTGAAGATGAGGTGCTCGAGCAGGTGGGCCATGCCCGTCTCGCCGTAGTTCTCGTGCCGCGAGCCGACGCGCACCGTGAGGTTGACGGTGGCGCTGGGCTTGGAGTTGTCGGGCACGAGCAGCAGTTGCAGGCCGTTGGCGAGGCGGTACTCGGTGATGCCCTCGACACGCGCGACCTCGGTGACACCGGCCGGCAACGCCACCGCGGGCTGCGCCAGGGTGATGGGCGCGGCCGCCAGCGCCCCGGCGGCCAGGAGACCGATGGCGAGGGGCCGCGAAAGAAGCGCGGCGAGGGCGGGGAGGAACGTCGGCATGGGCACCTTCTGCACCTTCGAGGAGAGTGTGGGTCGCGCGGGTTGCGGGCCGCTGGCAGTGTATCGATGGGCGCGGTCGCCGCGGCGCACGACGCCGGCGCTCGCTGCTGAGCTGTCCAAGCGTTATGGCGGCGCCTTCCCCAACCAGCTGGTGTGGGAGGTGATCGACGGGCGCACCAGCACCGAGATCGGGCCGCACGGCAGCGCATCCAGGCGAAGTGATCGGCGCGGCCGGCGGCGGGCACGCCACCGGCGAAACACGCGGGCCTCGGGGTTTCGGACCTTGGGCCCGTCACAGCCCCGTCACTGCGGTGCGCCATGCTGCGGTATGGCTTCAAGCTGCACCAGCACCGCCCGCCGAGCGGCCGGGCCGATGCCTCCGGAGTTGTGGCGTGCTTGATCTGGCCGAAGTCGCGCTGCGCCCCGCGCGATATCCTCCACGCCATGACACCGCGCGCGCGAGGCCCCGAGTGACCGACGGCCAGTCGATCGCCGCCATCGACCTCGGGTCCAACAGCTTCCGGCTCGAGATCGGCCGTGTCGCGCATGGGCAGGTCGAACGGGTGGAATACCTGAAGGAGATGGTGCGCCTGGGCGGCGGGCTCGACAGCGAAGATCGGCTCGGCACCGCGGCCATGCAACGCGGCTGGGACTGCCTGGCCCGCTTCGCCGAGCGCGTGCGCGGCTTCACGCCGTTGCAGGTGCGCGCCGTGGCGACGCAGACCTTCCGCGAGGCAAAGAACCGCACCGAGTTCCTGGTGCCGGCGCACCGCGTGCTCGGCTTTCCGATCGAGGTCATCTCCGGCCGCGAAGAGGCGCGCCTCATCTACAGCGGCGTCGCGCACCTGCTGCCCGAGGCCGACGAGCGGCGGCTGGTGGTCGACATCGGCGGCCGCTCGACCGAACTGGTGCTCGGCCGCGGCTACGCGCCGCGCAAGGTGGAGTCGTATCCCATCGGCTCGGTGAACCTCTCGATGCGCCACTTCGCCGACGGGCGCCTCTCGCGCGGCACGCTCGAAGCGGCCACGCTCGGCGCGCAGGCGGTGCTGGAGGACGCACTGGATTTCCTCTCCGAGAAGAGCTGGGACGTGGCCTACGGTTCCTCGGGCACCGTGGGGGCGATCGCCGACATCCTCGCGGCCAACGGCCACGGCGACCACCTCGTCACCCTCGACGGGCTCGAATGGCTCGTTGACCAGCTCGCGCGCGCCGCGCATGTCGACAAGCTGCGCCTGGCCGGCCTGAAGGACGACCGGCGCCCCGTCATCGCCGGTGGCGTGGCCACGCTGCGCGCGGTGTTCGCGCTGGCCGGCCTGGACTCGATGCACAACGCGCGCGGCGCGCTGCGCCACGGCGTGCTCTACGAGATGCTTGACCGGCAGGCCGCGACGCTGGACGTGCGCGAACGCACGGTGCAGCGGCTGCAGCAGAAGTTCGGTGCCGACGCCGAGCAGGCGACGCGCGTGCGCGAGGTCGCCTTGGCGCTCTTCGCGCAGCTGCACCCGAAGCGCGACCGCAGCGTGCAGCAGGCGGCGCGCAAGCTCGGCTGGGCCGCCGAGGTGCACGAGATCGGCCGCGCCGTCGCGCACGACGAGTACAACCGGCACGGCGCCTACATCCTGCAGCACTCCGACGGCGCCGGCTTCGCGCTGCACCAGCTCGAGCGGCTGGGCGTGCTGCTGCTCGGCCAGCGCGGGGGCCTGCGCAAGACGGCGCAATGGCTCGACGACGCCGAGCTGTGCGACCAGCTGCTGTGCCTGCGCCTGGCCGTGCTGCTGTGCCATGCGCGGCGCGCGCCGAGCCTCGAGGGCCTGCGGCTCGCGCGACGCGGCAGCGGCTACCGCTTCGAGGTCGCGCGCGACTGGGCTGCCGATCATCCGCGCTCGATGGTGCTGCTCGAGGAGGAAGCGGCGCACTGGCGGCGCGTTGACCGCGTCTTCGAGTTCGTGGCCGACTGAAGGGCCCGGCGACCCGTTCCCGACCACGATGGAGATCGAGCTCAAGCTGTCGCTCGAGCCCGGCGCCGCGGCGGCGGTGCGCGCCCACCCGCTGCTCGCGCACTACCGGCAGCGCCGGCCCTGGACACGCGAGATCGAGAACCGGTACTTCGATACGCCGGCGCTCGACCTGCAGCGCCGCGGGCTGGAGCTGCGGCTGCGCCGCGACGCCGGCCGCGTGCTGCAGACACTGAAGCAGCTGCCCTCGCCCGCCTCGGGCACGCGCGCATCCGGTGGGCTGCACCGCCTCGAGGAGTGGGAGATGCCGCTGGCGAAGGCGGAGCTGGACCTTGCAGCCCTGCTCGCCTGGCTGCCGGCCCATGCCGGCGCGGCGGCCGCGCACATCCAGGCCGCCGCCGCTCAGGCCGGCTTCGGGCCTCGCCTGACGACGCGCTTTCGGCGCACCACCTGGCTGCTGATGTCGGTGCATGGCGACCGCGTCGAGCTGGCACTGGACATCGGCGAGATCCGCGCCGGCGCCGGCGAGAGTCCCCTGTGCGAGGTGGAACTGGAGTTGAAGGGCGGCCGGGAGAGCGCGCTCTTCGAGCTGGCGCACGCTTTGCAGGCCACGCTGCCCTTGCGCCCCGAGTGGCACGGCAAGGCCGAGCGCGGCTTTGCGCTGCTGGTGCCACAACCACCCGCCGCGCCGCGCCCGGCCCGCACTCCACGCCTGAGCCGCAGCACGCCCTGGACGCGGGCGTTGCGCGCCATCGTCGAGGAGTGCCTCGCCCAGATGCAGGCCAACGAGGCCGGCGTCGTCGCCTCGCTCGACGCGGAGTACGTGCACCAGATGCGTGTCGGCCTGAGGCGCCTGCGCTCGGCGCTGGGCCTGTTCAAGGCGTTGGCGGCGCCTCCGCCGCCAGTCATCGACGATCTGCGCTGGATCGCCGACCGCCTGGGCCAGGCCCGCGACGCCGAGGTGCTGGCGCGCGAGACGCTGCCGCGCTTGCCGCCGCCCGCCGCCGCCGAGGTGGCCTGGGCCGCCCTGCACGAGGCCGCCCTGGCGGCGGCCGCGAGCGCGCGCGCCCAGGCGGTAGCGGCAGTGCGCTCGCCGCGTCACGTGGGCTGGCAGCTGGCACTCATGGCCTGGGTGTGCGAGCTCCCCGGTCGGCCGCCGACGGGCCGCGCCGACGAAGGCGGCGCCGACGCGCCTCCCCTGCCCGACTTTGCCCGCCGTCGGCTGCAGCGGCTGCGGCGGCGGCTCGCGCGCGATGGCCGGCATCTTGAGGACACCGACCCCGCCGCCCGCCACGACGCCCGCATCGCCGCCAAGAAGCTGCGCTACGCCACCGAGATGCTGGGCGCGCTGCAGCGCGGGCACGGCGCGCGTGGCCAGCGGCGCGGGCGCGCCCTGGCCGCGCTTCAGCAGCAACTCGGGCTGCTCAACGACGCCGAGGTGGCAGCGGCGCTGCTGGCGCAGATGGCGGCCGGCGCGCCGCAGCTGGCGCCGGTTGCCTCGCATGCGCAGGGTTGGCTGGCGGCCGACACCGAGCAACGCGTGCGCCGACTCGGCCGCATCTGGCGGCGCGTGCGGGCCGAGCTGTGACCGGCCACGAGCGCGGGGCCGACTCCCCCGGCCCTCAGGCCACCGGCACGCCGTAGCGCCGCAGCCGCTCCAGGTCGAGCACGCGCAGGCCGCCGTATTCGATGCGGATCACCTGCGCCGCCTGCAGCGCCTGCAAGGCCTCGTTGACGCGCTGGCGCGACAGCCCGACAAGGTAGCCCAGCTCCTGCTGGGTGATGCGCAGCAGCTCGCCCACGCCCGGATAGAGCACCGGGTTGAACAGCGCCGCCAGGCTGCGCGCCACGCGCGCGTCGGGGTCGGTCAGGCGGTCGATCTCGCGCGCGGCGATGAACTGCCCCAGCCGCTCGTTGAGCTGCATCATCACGAAGCGGTTGAAACCGATGCTGCGGTCGAGCAGCCAGTGGAAGGTGGTGGCGGTGATGCCGGCAACGACGCTCTTGCGCAGCGCCTGGATGTTGTAGCGGTAGGGCTCGTTCTTCAGCACCGTGCCCTCGCCGAACCAGCCGCCCGGCGGCACGCCGGTGAAGGTGATGGGCATGCCCATGGCCGAGTCGTTGCTCATCTTGAGCAGCCCGTCGAGGACGCCGAACCAGTAGGTCACCGGCCGCCCGACACGGCAGACCAGTTCGCCCGGCTCCACCTGCACGACGCGCATGTCGGCGCGCACGCGCGCGCGTTCCGCTTCGTCGAGCCGGCCGAGCCAGGGGATGTTGCCGAGGTCGGCTTCCTGCACCGGGCGCGAACGCGCCGGGGCCACGGCGATGGCTTGGGACGCGGGTGGAAAGCCCGCCTGGGCAGCGTGGGCCATCGGTGGAATGCCTGTCAGTGGGAACCCTAAGATTGTCGGCGCACCGACAACATGGCGTCAAAGCTCGATCGCACAATCCGGCTCCGCCTGCCCGGCCACCGCCCGGGTGCGCCGTACCAGGGCACTTTGAGGAGATCCCGGTGCAATCGACGTTTCCGCGCCTGATGTTGGAGCACGCCGCCAAGCGCCCCGGCGCCGCTGCGTTGCGCGAAAAAGTCTTCGGCATCTGGCAGACCACCACCTGGGCGCAGCTGGCCGGCGAAGTGCGCGCCATCGCCTGCGGCTTGGCCGAGGCGGGGCTGAAGCGCGACGACCACGTCGTCGTCGTCGGCGAGAACCGGCCGCGGCTCTATGCCTCGATGCTGGCCATCCAGGCGCTGCGCGCGGTGCCGGTGCCGCTGTACCAGGACGCGGCGACCACCGAGTACGTCTTCCCGATGCAGAACGCCGAAGTCCGGCTGGCCATCGTCGAAGACCAGGAGCAGGTCGACAAGATGCTCGAGGTGCGCGGGCTGCTGGCCGACAAGAGCGCCGCGAGCGGCGGCCCGGTGTTGCCGCTCGACCGCATCTGGTACGACGAATCGCGCGGTCTGCGCAACTACGCCGAGCCCGGCCTCGCCTCGCTCGACGCGCTCATCGAGGCGGGCCGCGCCTTCGACCAGGCCAACCCCGGCTTCTTCGAGCGCGAGCTGGCCGCCGCCCAGCCCGCCGACGTGGCGGCGATGTTCTTCACCAGCGGCACCACCGGCAACCCCAAGGGCGTCGTGCACACGCATGCCACGCTGCTGGACCGCGCCGGCGCCGGCGCACGCTTCGACCACCTCAGCGAGCGCGAGGAGGTGCTGGCCTACCTGCCGCCGGCCTGGATCGGCCAGAACATCTTCAGCTACGCGCAGTGGCTGCATTGCGGCTACGTCGTCAACTGCCCCGAGAGCGCGGCCACGGTCTCGATCGACCTGAAGGAGATCGGGCCCACCTACTACTTCGCGCCGCCGCGCGTCTTCGAGGGCCTGCTGACGAGCGTGACCATCCGCATGGAGGACGCCTCGCGCGCCAAGCGCTGGATCTACGAGCGCGCGATGGCCGTGGCGCGGCGCGTCGGCCCGGCGCTGATGGACGGCAAGACGGTCGGTTTCGCTGACAAGCTCGCCTATGCGCTGGGCAACCTCTTTGTCTACGGCCCGCTGCGCAACACGCTCGGCCTGAATCGCGTGCGCCTGGCCTACACCGCTGGCGAGGCCATCGGGCCCGACCTCTTCACCTTCTACCGCAGCATCGGCGTCAACCTGAAGCAGCTGTACGGCAGCACCGAGACGGCCGTGTTCGTGTGCCTGCAGCCCGACCACGAGGTGCGTGCCGACACCGTGGGCGTGCCCATCGAGGGCGTCGAGATCAAGGTGGCCGAGAACGGCGAGATCCTCGTCAAGAGCGCCGGCCTGCTCAAGGAGTACTACAAGAACCCGGCCGCCACCGCCGAGGTGCTCACGCCCGACGGCTGGTACCACACCGGTGACGCCGGCTTCCTCGACAAGACCGGGCACCTGAAGATCATCGACCGCGCCAAGGACGTGGGCCGCATCATGGGCGGCCCCAACGACGGCGCGATGTTCGCGCCCAAGTACGTGGAGAACAAGCTCAAGTTCTTCCCGTTCATCAAGGAGGCAGTCGCCTTCGGCGACAAGCGCGAGAAGGTGTGCGCCTTCGTCAACATCGACATGGAGGCGGTGGGCAACTGGGCCGAGCGCCGCAACCTGCCCTACGCGGGCTACACCGACCTGGCCGGCAAGAAGGAAGTGCTCGAGCTCGTGAAGGACTGCGTCGAGAAGGTCAACGCCGACCTCGCCGCCGACGAGATGCTCGCCGGCAGCCAGATCAGCCGCTTCCTCGTGCTGCACAAGGAGCTCGACGCCGACGACGGCGAGCTCACGCGCACACGCAAGGTGCGCCGCGGCTACATCGGCGACAAGTACCAGGTGCTCGTGGATGCGCTGTACGGCGGCAAGAGCGAGCAGTTCATCGAGACGGCGGTCAAGTTCGAGGACGGCCGCTCAGGCAGCGTCTCGGCAACGTTGAAGATCATCGACGCCAAGGTCCTGGCGGCGGTGACGAGGAAGGCGGCATGAACGCCATCACCGAAGCGATGGACCGGGCCGCTGCCGCGCCGGCCCCCGATGCCGCGGAGGGCAGCGGCCGGCGGGGCATCGGCAACGTCGTGCTCGAGGTGAAGAACATCTCGCTGCGCTTCGGCGGCGTGAAGGCGCTCACCGACATCAGCTTCGACGTGCGCGAGCACGAGGTGCGGGCCATCATCGGCCCCAACGGCGCCGGCAAGAGCAGCATGCTCAACTGCATCAACGGCGTCTACACGCCGCAGGAAGGGCGCATCACCTTCCGCGGCAAGACCTTCGACCACATGAACTCGCGCGAAGTGGCCGAGATGGGCATCGCGCGCACGTTCCAGAACCTGGCGCTGTTCAAGGGCATGAGCGTGCTCGACAACATCATGAGCGGGCGCAACCTGAAGATGAAGACCAACATCTTCCAGCAGATGCTGCGCAACCCCTGGGCCTCGGCGGCCGAGCGCGAGGAGACCGAACACCGCGAGTTCGTCGAGCGCATCATCGACTTCCTCGAGATCCAGGCCTACCGCAAGACGCCGGTGGGGCGGCTGCCTTACGGCCTGCAGAAGCGTGTCGACCTCGGCCGGGCGCTCGCCATGCAGCCGCAGGTGCTGCTGCTCGACGAGCCGATGGCCGGCATGAACGTGGAGGAGAAGCAGGACATGAGCCGCTTCATCCTCGACGTCAACAACGAATACGGCACCACCATCGTGCTCATCGAGCACGACATGGGCGTGGTGATGGACATCTCCGATCGCGTGGTGGTGCTCGACTACGGCAAGAAGATCGGCGACGGCACGCCGGCCGAGGTGCGCGCCAACCCCGAGGTCATCAGTGCGTACCTCGGCACGAGCCATTGACCATGCGCGCTTCCGCGACGCTGTCTCGCCTCTTCGCCATCGATCGACCGGAAGCCGGTCAGGGTGGTCGGCCCGGACTTCCTCGGGCGGTGGCGGAATCGGGCCGACGGGGTGCCCTGCTCCGCGAATGTCCTCTTTCGAGGGCCCGGCTTCGCAGGGCCCTCGAATGCCCCCTTGATTTCGCTGCGCAGGGCACCCCATCGGCCCGATCCGGCACCAACGGCTGTTCTCCCCGAAGGCTGGCTGTCCTCGTCGGGGACCACCGCCGGTTCACGCCGAGGGCGCCGGGTGGTCGGCGCAGCGAAATCAAGGGGGCATTGGGGGGACCAGCGAAGCTGGTCCGCCCAAAGAGGACATTCGCGGAGCCGACCACCCGGCGGCCTCGGCGCGCCACGGCCCTGGAGCGCAAGCGCAGAGAAGGCGGGCAAGCGGCCCTGCACGAGAGAGAGTAGGACGGCCATGGGATTCTTCCTCGAAGCACTGATCGGCGGCCTCATGAGCGGCATGCTCTACGGCCTGGTGGCGCTGGGCTTCGTGCTCATCTTCAAGGCCAGCGGCGTGTTCAACTTCGCGCAGGGCGCGATGGTGCTTTTCGCGGCGCTGGCCATGGCACGCTTCTCGGAGTGGGCACCCGAGCTGCTGGGCTTCCAGAGCAAGGTGCTGGCCAATGTGCTGGCCTTCATCGGCGCGATGCTGTTGATGGTGGCGGTGGCCTGGCTGATCGAGAAGCTGGTGCTCGGCAAGCTCGTCAACCAGGAAGGCATCACGCTGCTGATGGCCACGCTCGGCATCACCTACTTCATGGACGGCTTCGGGCAGACGCTGTTCGGCAGCGACATCTACAAGATCGACGTCGGCCTGCCCAAGGACCCGATCTTCCTGTTCGAGAAGGTCTTCCAGGGCGGCGTGCTCGTCAACAAGGAAGACCTCTACGCCGCCGTCATCGCCGCCGCGCTGGTGATCCTGCTGACGCTGTTCTTCCAGTACACGGGCACCGGCCGCGCGCTGCGCGCCGTGGCCGACGACCACCAGGCGGCGCAGAGCATCGGCATCCCGCTCAACCGCGTGTGGGTCATCGTCTGGAGCGTGGCCGGCTTCACCGCGCTGGTGGCCGGCATCATCTGGGGCAGCAAGCTGGGGGTGCAGTTCTCGCTTTCGACGCTGGCGCTGAAGGCGCTGCCGGTGGTCATCCTGGGCGGGCTCACCTCGGTGCCCGGGGCCATCATCGGCGGGCTGCTGCTGGGTGTCGGCGAGAAGCTCTCCGAGGTCTTCATCGGCCCGCTGGTCGGTGGCGGCATCGAGATCTGGTTCGGCTACGTGCTGGTGCTGTTCGTGCTTCTCGTGCGGCCGCAGGGGCTGTTCGGCGAGAAGATCATCGACCGGGTCTGAGCATCGGGACGAGGAGAACAAGATGCTCTACCGCGAGAACGGCCAGTTCAAGACCTCCTACACGAAGGACCAGCAGGTCTTCCCGATCGCGCAGGACCGCATCGGCATCGCGCTGCTGCTCGCCTTCGCCTTTGTCGGCGTGCCGCTGCTGGTGCAGGACGACTACCTTTTCCGCGCCATCCTCATCCCGTTCCTGATCCTCTCGCTGGCGGCGCTCGGCCTCAACATCCTGGTCGGCTACTGCGGCCAGATCTCGCTGGGCACCGGCGCCTTCATGGCCGTGGGCGCGTATGCGGCCTACAACCTCTTCGTGCGCATCGAAGGCATGCCGATGCTCGTGGCCATGCTGGCAGGCGGCTTCTTCGCCATGGTGGCCGGCGTGCTGTTCGGCATCCCGTCGCTGCGCATCAAGGGGCTGTACCTGGCGGTGGCCACGCTGGCGGCGCAGTTCTTCTGGGACTGGGCCTTCCTGCGCATCAAGTGGTTCACCAACAACTCGAGCTCGGGCTCGGTGTCGGTCTCCAATCTCGAGCTGCTGGGCTGGAAGATCGACACGCCGACCGAGCGCTACCTGTTCTGCCTGGGCATGCTGATCGCCTTCGCGCTCGCCGCGAAGAACCTGGTGCGCAGCCACATCGGGCGCGAGTGGATGGCCATCCGCGACATGGACGTGGCCGCCGCCGTCATCGGCATCCGGCCGGTGTACGCCAAGCTCACCGCCTTCGCGGTGTCGAGCTTCATCGTCGGCGTGGCCGGCGCGATGTGGGGCTTCGTGCACCTGGGCTCGTGGGAGCCGGCGGCGTTCTCCATCGACCGCTCGTTCCAGCTGCTGTTCATGATCATCATCGGCGGGCTGGGCTCGATCATGGGCAGCTTCTTCGGCGCCTTCTTCATCGTCGCCCTGCCAATCTTCCTCAACCAGGTGCTGCCCTGGGCCGGCTCGCTCGTCGGCATCACCATCAGCACGGCCGCCGTGGCGCACACCGAGTTCATGATCTTCGGCGCGCTCATCGTCTTCTTCCTCATCGTCGAGCCGCACGGGCTGGCCCGCCTTTGGTCCATCGGCAAGGAGAAGATGCGCCTGTGGCCATTCCCGCACTGAGGCTGCGGGCATCGATCCTCGTCGCGATTGGCGTAAACCCCGAATCCCTTCTCACGCTTCACCCGTTCCAACGCTCACGTTCATACCGCACGGACGCGTGCTCTTTTCCCACCCTCTGGAGGCAGACATGAAGTTTCGATCCCTCGCCCTCGCAGCGCTCGTCGCCGCTGGCCTCAGTGCCGGCATGGGCAGCGCCTGGGCCCAGGCCAAGGAGCAGTTCTTCCCGGCGCTCGTGTACCGCACCGGCGCCTATGCCCCGAACGGGGTGCCGTTCGCCAACGGCTACGTCGACTACCTCAAGCTCACCAACGCGCGCGGCGGCATCAACGGCGTCAAGGTCAGCTGGGAGGAGTGCGAGACCGGCTACGCCACCGACCGCGGCGTCGAGTGCTACGAGCGCCTGAAGGGCAAGAACGGCGGCGCCACGGTTTTCCAGCCGCTCTCCACCGGCATCACCTTCGCCCTCACCGAGAAGGCACCCGGCGACAAGATCCCGCTCATCACTGCCGGCTACGGCCGCAGCGAGAGCACCGACGGCATGGTCTTCAAGTGGAACTTCCCGCTCACGGGTACCTACTGGGACGCCGCCGACATCCTCGTGCAGCACATCGCCAAGAAGGAAGGCGGCTTCGACAAGCTCAAGGGCAAGAAGATCGCCCTCGTCTACCACGACAGCCCCTACGGCAAGGAGCCGATCGCGCTGCTGCAGGAGCGCAGCAAGCTCAACGGCTTCGACCTGCAGTTGCTGCCGGTGGCGCACCCCGGCGTGGAGCAGAAGGCCACCTGGCTGCAGATCCGCCAGAACCGGCCCGACTACGTCTTCCTGTGGGGCTGGGGCATCATGAACAGCACCGCGCTCAAGGAGGCCGTGGCCACCGGCTACCCGCGCGACAAGATGTACGGCGTGTGGTGGGCCGGTGCCGAGCCCGACGTGAAGGACGTGGGCGACGGTGCCAAGGGCTACAACGCGCTGGCGCTGCAGCACGGCGCCGAACCCGGCTCGGCGGTCGTCAAGGAGATGCTCGACAAGGTGCACGGCAAGGGCCAGGGCACCGGGCCGAAGGAAGAAGTCGGCCAGGTGCTCTACATGCGCGGCCTCGTCGCCGCCATGCTGAGCGTCGAAGGTGTGCGCCGCGCGCAGGAGCGCTTCGGCAAGGGCAAGTGGGTGAGCGGCGAACAGGCGCGCTGGGGCTACGAGAACCTGGCGCTCGACCAGGCCAAGCTCGACGCGCTCGGCTTCAAGGGCGTGATGCGACCGATCAGCACGAGCTGCGCCGACCACCGCGGCGCCACCTGGGCGCGCCTGCACACCTGGGACGGCACCAAGTGGAACTTCACGTCGGACTGGATGGAGAGCGACTCCTCGATCATCAAGCCAATGATCAAGGCCGCCGCCGACAAGTACGCGGCGGAGAAGAAGATCGAGCGCCGCGACGCCAAGGACTGCCAGGCCTGACCGCCTGAGGCATGCCCCGAGGCCCGCATGGCGGGCCTCTCCCGAGCCCCGCGTGCGGTGCTCGGGAGAGAGAGCAAGGGCGCACCGTGAGCAACATCCTCCTGAACGTCAACGGCATCGAGGTCATCTACAACCACGTGATCCTGGTGCTGAAGGGCGTGAGCCTGCAGGTGCCCGAGGGCGGCGTGGTGGCCCTGCTCGGCGGCAACGGCGCCGGCAAGACGACGACGCTGCGTGCGGTGAGCAACCTGCTCGCCGGCGAGCGCGGCGAGGTGACCAAGGGCAGCATCGAGCTGCGCGGCGAGCGCATCGAGAAACTCAGCACCTCGGCCATGGTCGAGCGTGGCGTGATCCAGGTCATGGAGGGCCGGCACTGCTTCGCCCACCTCACCATCGAGGAGAACCTGCTCACCGGCGCCTACACGCGCAAGGACGGCAAGGCCGCCGTCACGGCCACACTGGAGAAGGTCTACAACTACTTCCCGCGCCTGAAGCAGCGGCGCGGCTCGCAGGCCGCCTACACCTCGGGCGGCGAGCAGCAGATGTGCGCCATCGGCCGCGCACTGATGGCCAACCCGAAGATGGTCCTGCTCGACGAGCCGAGCATGGGGCTGGCGCCGCAGATTGTCGAGGAGGTCTTCGAGATCGTGAAGGACCTGAACCAGCGCGAGAAGGTGACCTTCCTGCTCGCCGAGCAGAACACGAACATGGCGCTGCGCTACGCCGACTACGGCTACATCCTCGAGAACGGCCGCATCGTGATGGACGGCGAAGCCAAGGCGCTGCGCGAGAACGAGGACGTGAAGGAGTTCTACCTCGGCATGGGCGGGGGCGACCGCAAGAGTTTCCGCGACGCCAAGAGCTACAAGCGGCGCAAGCGCTGGTTGTCGTAGAGCCCGCCCATAGACGCTGCCGTGCCCGACGACCCCGACTTCGGCTTCGCGCCGCCGCCGTTCAACGCCGACAACGCACTCGTGCAGTTGAAGCGCTCGCTGCGCGACCTCCAGCTGGCCGAACGCGGCCAGGCCTACGAACTGCGCGGCAAGCGGGTGCTCGAGCTCGCGCCGGAGGCCGGCGGCATCGCCGTGAAGATGGCGCGCAAGCGGGCACTGACGCCGGAGTGGGACCGGCTGCGGGTGGACTCGGCAGTGGCGCAACGCAAGCTGCTCGACGAGGTGAAGAAGCGCCTCGCCCGCTGGGAACAGGAGGACTGATGCCGGCGGCTGCCGCGAGCTTCGAGCGCCAGCGCGCGCTCGCTGCGGGGCTGCCCGCGGCGACGCAGGACGTGAAGTGGGGCGCCGACCTCGTCTTCAGCGTCGGCGGCAAGATGTTCTGCGTCTTCCTGCTGAAGGACGGCATCGCCGCCACCTGCTCGTTCAAGGTCGACGCTGAGCGCTTTCTCGAGCTGACCGGCGTGCCGGGCGTCAACCCCGCACCCTATCTGGCGCGCGCGAAGTGGGTGCAGGTGAAGGCCGGGCACGCGCTGGCGACCACCGACCTCGACGCCCTCGTGCGCCGCTCGCATGCCCTCGTGTCCAGCGGCCTGACCAAGAAACTGCAAAGAGAACTGGGAGTGCTCGAATGAGCCAGTCAACCGGCGCCGCCCACCACGGTGGGCACCGAGGCGCGTTCTTCGACGAACTTGAAGCGCGCGACCCCGCGGCGCGCGAGGCGGCGCTGATGGCCGCGCTGCCGGCACTGGTGGCCGCGGCCCAGGCGGTGCCGGCGCTGGCCGCCAAGCTGGCCCGCACCGACGCGCGCGCGGTGAACAGCCGCGCCGCGCTTCAACGCCTGCCCGTCACGCGCAAGGGTGAGTTGCTCGAACGCCAGCAGGCCGGCCGCGGCCCGGCGGCCAGCCCGTGGGACCCGTTCGGCGGCTTCTCCGCCATCGGCTGGCGCGCCATGACCGCCACGCGCCGCGCGGCGCAGCGCGTGTACCAGTCGCCCGGGCCCATCTACGAGCCCGAAGGGGCCGAGCGCGACTACTGGCGCACCGCGCGCGCACTCTTTGCCGCCGGCTTTCGCGCCGGCGACCTCGTGCACAACAGCTTCAGCTACCACCTCACGCCCGGCGCCTGGATGATGGACAACGGCGCGTTGGCGATCGGTTGCACCGTCTTCCCGGGCGGCGTCGGCAACACCGAGCTGCAGTTGCAGGCGATGGCCGAACTGCGTGCCGACGCCTATGCCGGCACGCCGAGTTTCCTGCGCATCCTGCTCGAGAAGGCAGCCGAAACGGGCGTTGCGCTGCCTTCGCTGAAGAAGGCCCTCGTCAGCGGCGAGGCCTTCCCGCCCAGCCTGCGCGACTGGCTGCGCGAGCGTGGCGTCGAAGGCTACCAAGCCTACGCCACGGCCGACGTGGGCACCATCGCCTACGAGACCGCGGCGCGCGAGGGCCTGGTGGTCGATGAAGGCGTCATCGTCGAGATCGTGCGCCCGGGCACCGGCGACGTGGTGCCCGAGGGTGAGGTGGGCGAGGTCGTCGTGACCGCTCTGAACCCCGACTATCCATTGGTGCGCTTCGGCACCGGCGACCTCTCGGCGGTGCTCGCCGGCCGCTGCCCCACCGGCCGCAGCAACCAGCGCATCAAGGGCTGGATGGGCCGCGCCGACCAGACCGCCAAGGTGCGCGGCATGTTCGTGCA
>JALHOU010000003.1:41038-43127 GCA_022842825.1 Rubrivivax sp. | reverse complement strand
CCACCATGCCCGCTGCGGCCGCGTACCCCGACAAGCCCATCACCATCGTCGTGCCCTTCGCCGCCGGCGGCCCCACCGACAAGGTGGCGCGCGACTTCGCCGAGGCCATGCGCAAGCCGCTGGGTGGGGCCACGCTGGTGGTCGAGAACGTTGGCGGCGCCGGCGGCACGCTGGGCGCCGGCAAGGTGGCCAAGGCGGCGCCGGACGGCTACACGCTGCTGCTGTTCCACGTCGGCATGGCGACCACGCCGACGATGTACCGCAAGCTCAACTACAAGGTGCTCGACGACTTCGAGTTCCTCGGCATGATCAACGACGTTCCGATGACGCTGCTCGGCCGCAAGACACTGCCCGCCGACACCTACCCCGACTTCTTGAAGTGGCTGCAGGCGAACAAGGGCAAGATCAACCTCGCCAACGCCGGCCAGGGCTCGGCCTCACACCTGTGCGGGCTGATGTTCCAGGCCGCGGTGCAGATCGACATGACCACCGTGCCCTACAAGGGCACGGCGCCGGCCATGAATGACCTGCTCGGCGGCCAAGTCGACATCATGTGCGACCAGACCACCAACACCACCGGCCAGATCGCCGCCGGCTCGGTGAAGGCCTACGCGGTGAGCACGACCAAGCGCGTCAATACGCCGGTGCTGGCCAAGCTGCCCACACTGGACGAGCTCGGCCTCAAGGGCTTCAACGTCAGCATCTGGCATGGCCTGTACGCGCCCAAGGGCACGCCGGCCGACGTGCTGGCCAAGGTCAACGCGGCACTGAGGGAAGCGCTGAAGGACCCCGAGTTCATCAAGCGCCAGGAAGGCCTGGGCGCCGTGGTCGTGACCGACGGCCGCCTCAACCCGGCCGAGCACAAGAAGTTCGTCGCCGCCGAGATCGACAAGTGGGGCGCGGTCATCAAGGCAGCCGGGCAGTACGCCGACTGAGCTTCGGAACCGGTTCCGTCGACCGACCGACTGCCTTGCGCCAGGCCGGTCCGAACGCCAACACCGAGACCGCCCGCGAGGGCGGCCTCCTTGCCTTGGGGCGCCCGCTGCTGCTGCTGGACAGCATCGCCGCCGTCGCGCCGGGCGCCGCCGGCCAGGTGGTGGTGAGCGGATCGCACGGCGGCGCCAGCGCCGCGCGCTACGCCCTCGCGGCGCGGCCACTGCTCACCGTGTTCAACGACGCCGGCGGCGGCAAGGACGATGCCGGCATCGTGGGCTTGGCGATGTTGCAGGCCGAAGGCCTGGCGGCCGTGACCGTGGCGCACACCAGCGCGCGCATCGGCGAGGCCCGCTCGACGCTGGACGAGGGCGTCGTCTCGCAGGCCAATGCGGCCGCGGTCGCGCTGGGCGCGAAGAACGGTCAACGTCTGCGCGACTGGCTTGCATGCTGACGCCGACCTGGTGAGACGCTGAGGCGGTGAGACCGCCGAAGGCGTTTCGCCGCCGCAGGCGAGCCCTGGCCTGACGCCGGCCTGCTGACGGGCGGCGCTTCGCGATCTCGACCGGGCATCAACGAACGGTCAGCGGGATCGTCACCGGCCCGTCGTTGACGAGGTGCACCAACATGTCGGCACCGAAGCGGCCGCCCTGCACCGACGCCGCGCCCGCGGCCGCATGCGCCGCGCGCGCCAGTCGCAGCACGCTCTCGTAGAGCGCGCGGCCCTGTTCGGGAGGCGCCGCGGCGCTGAAGCTCGGACGGTTGCCGCCCGAGGTGTCGGCCGCCAGCGTGAACTGCGAGACGACGAGCAGACCGCCGCCGACATCGGCCAGGCTGCGGTTCATCTTGCCCGCGTCGTCGGCAAAGACGCGCAGCTTCAGCACCTTGGCCACGAGGCGCGCGGCAACTGCCTCGTCGTCGTCGGGCTCGGCGCACACCAGCATCAGCAAGCCCGGGCCGATGGCGCCAACGGTCTCGCCGGCCACCTCGACATGCGCCTCGCGCACCCGCTGCAGCAACGCCAGCATGCCTACAGCGGATCCTTGCTGTCGCCAAAGTGCGCCTCCACGTCCAGCGGCAGCAGCTGGATCGTGGCGCGCAGCCCAGGCACCGCGCTCATCAAGGCCTGCTCGACCGAGCCGCGAACCGCCGCGGC
>JALHOU010000003.1:0-40938 GCA_022842825.1 Rubrivivax sp. | reverse complement strand
GGATCCTTGCTGTCGCCAAAGTGCGCCTCCACGTCCAGCGGCAGCAGCTGGATCGTGGCGCGCAGCCCAGGCACCGCGCTCATCAAGGCCTGCTCGACCGAGCCGCGAACCGCCGCGGCCCGGCCCAGCGTCCAGGCGGCCGGCATGTGCATGTGCAGGTCGACGAAACGGCGCTGCCCGGCGCGGCGGGTGACGACGTGATCGAAGCGTATGGCGTGGTGCGCAAAGCCCTCCAGCACCTTGGCGATCTCGGCCTGCGCCGCGGACTCGAGCGCACGGTCCATCAGGCCGTCGGCCGAGCGCTTCACGAGCGAGGCGCCCTCGCGCAGGATGTTCAGCGCCACGGCGATGGCGATCAGCGGGTCGAGCCAATGCCAGCCGGTGGCCATCACCATCAGCAGGCCACCGACCACGCCGATCGAGGTCCAGACGTCGGTGAAGAGGTGGCGCGCATCGCCTTCGAGGGCCATGGAGCGCACCTCGCGCGCCTTCTTCAGCATCGACCACGCGAGCGCGCCGTTGAGCGCGGTGCTGACGGCCGAGAGCGCGAGGCCCCAGCCCAGCTGCTCGAGCGGCTGCGGTGTGATGAGACGCTGCACCGCCGCCCAGATGATGGCGAGCGCGGCGACGAAGATGAGCACGCCCTCGAAGCCGCTGGAGAAGTATTCGGCCTTATGGTGGCCGTAGGGGTGTTCGTCGTCGGGTGGCGTCGCGGCCCAGGTGACCATCATCAGCGCGAACATGGCGCCGGCCAGGTTGACGAGCGACTCCAGCGCGTCGGACAGCAGGCTGACGCTGCTGCTCACCCACCACGCGCCCGTCTTCAGCGCGATGGTGGCCACGGCCACCGCGATGCTGAGCTTCAGGTACGAGGCGACCTTCATCGTGGGTGAGGCGCGCCGCTCGGCCCAGGCTCGGGCGGCGCCGCTACGCGGTGAGCGTGACGCGCGCGAACTTGCGCTTGCCCACCTGCACGACGCACGTGCCGGCGGCCACCTTGAGGGCCTTGTCGCTGACCACCGCGCCGTCGATGCGCACGCCGCCCTGCTCCACCATGCGCAGGCCCTCGCTCGTGCTCGGCACGAGACCGGCCTGCTTGAGCAGCGAGCCGATGGGCAACGGCGCGCCGGCGAGCTCGATCTGCACGATGTCGTCGGGCACGCCGCCGGCGGCGCGGCGCTGGAAGTCCTCTTCAGCCGCTTCGGCCGCCGCCTGCGAGTGGAAGCGCGCGGTGATCTCCTTGGCGAGCTGCACCTTGGCGTCCTTCGGGTTGCGGCCGCCCGCCACCTCGGCCTTCAGGCGGGTGATCTCGGCCTCGGGGCGGAAACTCAGCAGCGTGTACCAGCGCCACATCTGCTCGTCTCTGATCGAGAGCGTCTTCGCGAACATCGTGTTCGCATCCTCGGTGATGCCGATGTAGTTGTTCTTGCTCTTGCTCATCTTCTCGACACCGTCGGTGCCCTCGAGCAAGGGCATGGTCAGGATGCACTGCGGCTCCTGGCCGTATTCCTGCTGCAGCACGCGGCCGACGAGCAGGTTGAACTTCTGGTCGGTGCCGCCGAGCTCGAGGTCGCTCTTCAGCGCCACGCTGTCGTAGCCCTGCATCAGCGGGTAGAGCAACTCGTGCACCGAGATCGGCGTGCCCGACGCATAGCGCCTGGTGAAGTCGTCGCGCTCCATCATGCGCGCCAGGGTGTAGCGGGCGGCCAGCTGGATCATGCCGCGCGCGCCGAGGGGGTCGCTCCACTCGCTGTTCCAGCGCACCTCGGCGCGGTCGATGTCGATGACCAGGCGCACCTGGTCGAAGTAGGTCTTGGCGTTGGCCTCGATCTGCTCGCGCGTGAGCGGCGGGCGCGTGCTGTTGCGGCCGGAGGGGTCGCCGATCAGCGTCGTGAAGTCGCCGATGAGCGGGATCACGGTGTGGCCGAGGTCCTGCAGCTGGCGCATCTTGTTGAGCACCACGGTGTGGCCCAGGTGCAGGTCGGGCGCCGTGGGGTCCATGCCGAACTTGATGCGCAGCGGCTGGCCCGTTGCTTCGCTGCGCGCCAGCTTCCTGAGCCAGTCTTCCTGCGGCAGCAGCTCTTCGCAGCCGCGAAGGGAGATGGCCAACGCCTCGCGCACGCGGTCGGTGACGGGGTGGGCGGCGGGCGGCGTGGCGGCGGTCATGGTGGCGGCAAGCGCTGGGGGCGGTGGCGGGGTGGAGCGGCGGCGCGGATCGGGATGGTGCGGGTGCGGCGGGGGGGCACGAAGCCACTGGCATACTGCGCACGCCCTCGACGGGGGCAGCCCATCACCTCGAGACGAGGGCGCGCATTCTAGTGGGCGACATCGTCGAGGCACCCCGCCATGCCCAGCTCACCCGTCCGCCGCCCCGACACGCAGTGCGCGAGCCATCGCGGCGCTCGGCTGCGCGACGGCGTGCGCCAATGGGCCGGCGCGCATCGACGGGGGCTGGCCATGCTGGCGACGGCGGGACTGGCGGGCTTCGGCATCACGGCACTTGCGCTGGCGCCGCTGACGGCCATCTCCTCGCTGGCACCCGACGCGGCCGACCTGCCGCGGGCAACGGTCAGTGAGCCGCTGCCGCTGCCGGCGCTGGCGCCGCAGTTGCCGGCGCTGGCCGAGCAGGACCTGGAACTGTCGCGCGGCACGGTCTCGCGCAGCGCCGACAGCCTCGACGCGCTGCTGGTCCGTCTGGGCGTGAGCGACGCCGAGGCCGCGAGCTTCCTGCGCGGCGACGCCACCGCCCGACGCGCGCTTGGCGGCCGCGCCGGCCGCTTGCTGCGCGCGCGCACCAACGCCTCAGGCCGGCTGCTCGAGCTCACGGCACGCCATCCGGTGGAGGACCACGCGCGCCGCAGCACGCACTTCAACCGCTTCGTCCTGCGCCGCGACGAGGCCGGGCCTTGGCACATGCACACCGAAGAGGTGGCGTTCGGCACGCACCTGCGCCTGGCGGCCGGCACCATCCGCACTTCGCTCTTCGCGGCCACCGACGCCGCCCAGGTGCCCGATGCGGTGGCGGTGCAGCTGGCCGAGATCTTCTCGGCGGATGTCGACTTCCACCGCGAGTTGCGCCGCGGTGACCGCTTCGTCGTCGTCTACGAGGGCCTGAGCGCCGACGGCGAGCCGGTGCCGTGGAATGAAGGCACGGGCCGGGTGCTGGCAGCCGAGTTCGTCAATGCCGGCCGCTCGCATCGGGCAATCTGGTTCGCCGACCCGACCGATGACACCGGCGCACGCGGCGGCTACTACGGCACGGACGGCACGAGCCGGCGCCGCGCCTTCCTTGCCAGCCCGCTCGAGTTCTCCCGCGTGACCTCGGGTTTTGCGATGCGCCGCGACCCCTTCGGCCAGGGCTGGCGTGCCCATCTCGGCATCGACTACGCGGCGCCGGCCGGCACCCCTGTGCGCGCGGTAGGCGACGGCACCGTGGAGAGCGCCGGCTGGATGAGCGGCTATGGCGAAACGGTGACCGTGGCGCACGGCAACGGCCGCGTCACGCTCTATGCGCACCTCAGCCGCATCGACGTGCAGCGTGGCGAGCGCATCGTCCAGGGTCAGACGCTGGGTGCGGTGGGCGCCACCGGCTGGGCCACCGGGCCCCATCTGCACTTCGAGTTTCGTGTGTTGGGAACGCATCAGGACCCGGCAACGATCGCCCGCAACGCCGACGTGCTGGCCTTGCCGACGGAGGCGCTGGTGCCGTTTGCGGTGCACCGCCAGCGCACGCTCGGCCAGTTGGCGCTGGCGGCATCGCTGCTCGAAGCGCCGGCCGCGAGCGGGCGATGAGCCCTCGCGAAACGGACGCCTCAGGCTGCCGATGACGCTGTTCGTCGGGCTGATGTCGGGCACGTCCCTCGACGGTGTCGATGCCGTGCTGGCCGACTGGGCCGCCGGCGACGGCACACGGCCCGTCGAGCGCGCCTTCGTGCACCTGCCGATGCCCGCGGCGCAACGCGACGCGCTGCTGCGCCTGAACAGCGAAGGGCCCGGCGAACTCCACCGCATGGCCCTGGCCGCCAACGCACTGGCCCGCCTGTACGCCGATGCCACGCGCGCCCTGCTCGACCGGGCCGGCGTTGCGCCGCCGCAGGTGCGGGCCATCGGCGCGCATGGGCAGACCGTGCGCCATCGGCCCGGCGAATTCGACGGCACCGGCTACACGACGCAGCTGTTGAACGGCGCCTTGCTTGCCGAATGCACGGGCATCGATGTCGTCTGCGACTTCCGTTCTCGCGATGTGGCCGCGGGCGGCCAGGGCGCACCGCTTGTGCCCGCCTTTCACGCCGAGGTCTTCGGTGGCACGGCCGGCGGAGTGGCCGTGCTGAACGTCGGCGGCATCGCCAACCTCACGCTGCTGCCGGCCTCGGGTCCCGTGCGCGGGTTCGACTGCGGTCCGGGCAACCTTCTCATGGACTTGTGGTGCGAGCGCTGCACCGGACGCCGCTTCGACCCCGACGGACAGATTGCCGCCACGGGCCGGGTGCACGAGGCGCTGCTGCGGGCCTGCCTGCAAGAGCCCTTCTTCGACCTCGAACCGCCCAAGAGCACCGGGCGCGACCTGTTCGACGCGCAGTGGCTCGACGCGCGCCTCGCTGCCGCGACCGGCACGGCTGCGGACGGCGCCCCGGTCGCCCCCGAAGACGTGATGACGACGCTCGCCGAGCTCACCGCCACTGCGGCCTGCGAAGCGCTGGCGCGCCATGGGCCCCAGTTGCGCCACTTGCGAGTCTGCGGCGGCGGCGCCATGAACGCGCACCTGATGCGCCGTCTGGCGGCGCTGACCAGGCCTGGGGTCGATGTCGCCAGCACGGCGGCACTGGGCATCGAGCCGGATCATGTCGAGGCGCTGGCCTTCGCCTGGCTGGCACGTGCCTTCGGCGTGCACCGTGCAGGCAACCTGCCCGGCGTCACCGGGGCCGCAGGACCGCGCCGGCTGGGCGCGCTGTACCCGGCCTGAGCGGCCGCAGGGGCCCCCAAAGGAAAACGGTGCCTCGCGGCGCCGTTCGACTGGCGGATGAGGCTCGGATCAGGCCGAGAAAGACGACCCGCAACCGCAGGTGGTGGTGGCATTCGGATTCTTGATCACGAACTGCGCGCCTTGCAGGTCTTCCTTGTAGTCGATCTCGGCGCCCATCAGGTACTGCAGGCTCATCGCGTCGATCAGCAGCGTCACGCCGTTCTTTTGCATCTGCGTGTCGTCTTCATTGGCGACTTCGTCGAAGGTGAAGCCGTACTGGAAGCCCGAGCAGCCGCCGCCCTGCACGAAGACGCGCAGCTTGAGGTCGGGGTTGCCCTCTTCGGCCACCAGATCGGCGACCTTCGAGGCCGCGCTGTCGGTGAACACCAGCGGGCCGGGCATTTCGCCGGTGGCGGGGCTCAGGGGTTCGGCAAGGGCGTTCATGGCGGCTCCAGGTCGGCGGGGGCGTTGTCTCTTGCAGGGGCTTCAGGCGTCGTTCGATGCGGCCAGCTTCAGTTGCGGCTTGTCGGCGCTTTTCAAGCTGCGCAACTCGCCGTCGACCAAGGCGCCGGGATGCATTTCGAGCACATCGTAGCGGATGTCGCCGGTAACGCGTGCCTTGGGCTGCAACTCCAGCATGTCGCTGCAGACGATCGGACCCTGGATCTCACCGTTGATGATCACATGCGCGGCCATGACCTTCCCCACGACCCGGGCTTTTTCGCTGATGACGAGGATCGAGTGTCCGTCGCCCTCGGCGATGACATCGCCCTCGACGCGACCGTCGATGCGCAGGCCCTCGCTGAAGCGCACCGTGCCCTGCACCGTCATGCCCTCGCCCACCAGGCTGCGGATGGGCGGCGACTTCTTCTTTCCTAGCAACATCTGGCTCTCCTGTCCGCACCGCTCAGCGCGGATCCACGGGCCTCACATCTTCAGCGTCTGCGTGGCCCGCACCGCCCCCTTGGCGTCAATGACCCGGGCCTGCACTGACTTGATCACCGCTCCGGGTGGATGTTCGACCAAGCCTTCGACACGCACGTACTGCTTGAGCGTAAGGGGCCTGGCACCGCCGGGCAATGCTAGCGTCCAGGGCTTGCCTTCGTGCTGGCCGCTCAGCAACAACTCGTAGCGGCCGTTGAACTCGGCCACGTTTCGGCCGAGTTGCATCACCAGCATCTGGAAGCGCAACTGCCCGTGGTCGCCGGGTTCGGCCATCAGGCCGCGCACCTGCAGGCCCTCACCCTCGGCGGGCATGAGGCGCTCGAAGAACCCGAGGTCCTGGCGCAGCCGCTGACGCTCGGACTCGAGCTGGCGCACCTGCTGGGCCAGCCGCTCCTGCGCGGCGCGCTCGGTGCGCAGCAGGCTCTCGGCGGTGTTCGAGAGGGACAGCGCCTTCTCGTTCTCGCCAGAGAGGCGGCCAATCTCGGCGCGCAGGCGGGCCAGCTCCTGCTTGGCGCCGCTGTCCAGACCGGCGATCTCGCGGCCGAACTCGAACGCCCACAGCGCGATCGCCGCCGAGAAGCCCAGCATCACTGCCGCCGCCGCCCAACGCAGCGGCCATGGCAGATGGCTGCGGATCATGACCCTCGGCGAAGCGATCGAGAGCCGGCGGCGGAGCAGTTTCCAGCGCATCGGGGACTTGCGGCCGGCCGCGGAGCCCCAGAAGCTCCGCTCGCGCGCACCAGTTTCGGACCCGTCTGTATACAGCGGGCCGGGTCTGGTGGCGTTACCGCTTGCTGAACTGCTTGCGGCGTCGCGCGCCATGCAAGCCGACCTTCTTGCGCTCGACCTCGCGCGCGTCGCGCGTCACGAAGCCGGCCCGCGAGAGGTCGGGCTTCAACGCCACGTCGTAGTCGAGGAGGGCGCGCGTGATGCCCAGGCGCACCGCGCCGGCCTGGCCGCTTTCGCCGCCGCCGTGCACGTTCACCTTGATGTCGAAGCCCGCCTCGTTGCCCGTGAGCAGCAGCGGTTGCTTGACGATCATGATCGACGTCTGCCGGCCGAAGTAGGCCTCGATGGCCTTGCCGTTGACGACGATCTTGCCCTCGCCCTTCTTCATGAAGACGCGGGCGACACTCGACTTGCGACGGCCGGTGCCGTAGTTCCAGATTCCGATCATCGCTTACCTCAAATCGCCAGCGGCTTGGGTTGCTGGGCGGTGTGCGGATGCGTTGCACCGGCATACACCTTCAGCTTCTTGATCATCGCGTAGCCCAGGGGGCCCTTGGGGAGCATGCCCTTGACGGCCTTCTCCAGGGCGCGGCCGGGGTGCTTGGCCTGCATGTCCTTGAAGGACGTGGCGTAGATGCCGCCGGGGTAGCCACTGTGCCGGTAGTAGATCTTGTCGGTGGCCTTGGCCCCGGTGACGCGGATCTTGTCGGCGTTGACGATGACGATGAAATCGCCGGTATCGACGTGAGGCGTGTAGATGGCCTTGTGCTTGCCGCGCAAACGGAGTGCCACTTCGCTGGCGACACGTCCGAGCACCTTGTCGGTGGCATCAAGCACAAACCAATCATGCTTCACTTCGGCCGGCTTGGCGCTGAAGGTCTTCATGAGGGTCTTCCGAGAAACGCGTCCTGCCCGCCTATCCGGGCCCGGTCGCGCGTGAACGGCATGGCAACCCTCCCGCTGCCCCATGCCCCGTCGGAACCGCTTGTGCGCCGCCTGCGCGGCTGGGCCTCTTCGGGGTGCGGATGCGCCCAAGCGCATCCACGGGGCACCCTGGATGACAGGCTGCCGGCCTGGCGAGGGGATCCTGCCGCACTGCTTCGAGTGCCTGCGGGTGCGCCCACCGCCACGCCCTTTCCCGGCCGTGATCGGGAAAGCCGAGAAGTATATCCGCAACCCGCGAGCCGCCGGCCTTGGTATCGTCCGGCGCCAGGGAACCCTCAAGGCCCGCCGGGAGCGCTTCTGCCGTCGCTCTTCGCCCGCGGCGCCGCCGGGGCTCACGCCATATGACCCCGACCCTTGCCTGGCTCCTCGTGCTCGTCACCGCCTTTGCCGTGGGCGTGCTGGCCTATGTGCTGCTCGCGCGGCGCAGGAAGCTGGAGTCGGACCTTCCAACTGAGTGGTCGCTCACACCCAGGTCGGTTTTCAATGCCCACGAGGGACGTGTGCATCGTCAGTTGAGGGAAGCGCTGCCGCAGCAGGTGGTGCTCGCCAAGCTGCCGCTGGTGCGCTTCTGCCACCCCACCGACCCGGCGCAGGTGGGGTTCTGGTTCGACCTGCTGGGCGCCACACACGTCAGCTTCGCCGTCTGCAGCCCGAACGGCCGCGTGTTGGCGGCCATCGACCTGGAGGACGGACGCAACCCGGCCCGTCGCTCGATGCAGATCAAGCAGGCCGTGCTGGCGGCCTGCCAGATCCGCTATGTGCGCTATGCGGCCGGGCACACGCCTTCGGTGCCGGAGCTGCAGCTTCTCGTGCCCTCCGCGGCGGCGTTGTGGCCGGCGCCGGCAGCCGTGATGCACTCCGGCCTGCGCGCGGCCAGCGCCTCCGCGCCTGACGCGGAGAGCGCCCCGCCCCATCGACGCCCGACGCAATGGGCCGCCGCCGCCCACACCCGAGACTCGATGTTCGGCCGCGACAGCGTCATCAGCGGCTTCTCGCGCAGCCTGCCGAGCGTGCTGCCCGAGCGCGGCGGCGAGGTGGTCGACGCCCCGCCGACGAGGCACTGAGCCGGCACGAGGCCGACTCGGCAGCGGTGTGGGCTACGGGGACCTGACCCCCCAGCAGGTGCTGGACGCGCTCGACGCAGCCGGCCTGCGCGGCGACGGCCGCATCCTGCAGCTCAACTCCTACGAGAACCGCGTCTTCCAGGTCTTCCTGGAGGACGGCAGCGCCGTCGTGGCCAAGTTCTACCGGCCGGGGCGCTGGAGCGACGCGCAGATCCTCGAGGAGCACGCCTTCGCGCTCGAGCTCGCCGAGGCGGAAGTGCCCGTCGTGCCGCCGCTGGTGCTGGCGCCGACGCAGGCCGTGGCCGGCCTGGCGCTGCTCGGCGCGCCGCCGACGCTTGCCTGCCTGGCCGGCCACCGCTTCGCCGTCGCCGCGCGCTGCGCCGGCCGCGAGCCCGAACTCGACGACCCAGGCACGCTCGAGCGCATCGGCCGCTTCATCGGCCGCCTGCACGCGGTCGGCAGGCGCCAGCCCTTCGCCTTCCGCCACCACCTCGAGCCTGGGCCCGACGGCCAGCGCGCGCTGAGGCTCATCATCGACGGCGGCTTCGTGCCGCCCGACCAGCTCCCGGCCTGGCGCAGCACCTGCGAGGCCGCACTCGCGCTGGTGGTGGCCGCGTTCGACGCGGCTGCGCCGCTGGCCACGCTGCGGCTTCATGGCGACTGCCACATCGGCAACGTGCTGTGGCGACAGACCGGAGAGCAAAGCGGCCCGCACGTGGTGGACCTCGACGACGCGATGCAGGGCCCCGCGGTGCAGGATCTGTGGATGCTGGTCTCTGGCGACCACGCCACGATGGCGCGCCAGCTCAACCGGCTGCTCGAAGGCTACGAGCAGTTCAGCGAATTCGACGACCGCGAGCGCACCCTCATCGAGCCCTTGCGCACGTTGCGCATGGTGCGCCACAGCGCCTGGCTGGCCGAGCGTTGGATCGACCCGACGTTCCCGATGCACTTCCCGTTCTTCGGCAGCGCCGCCTACTGGAGCCAGCAGACGGCGCAGCTGCGCGAGCAGATCGAGGCGATGGCCGGCTGAAGCGCGGGCCGGATGACCGCCCGGCCCCCGGACCACCCACGACAGGCGGTGACGGCGGGCCCGGCCGCTTCAGGTGCCCGTCAGCAGCGCATTGACGCGCCGCACGTAGGCCGCCGGGTCCTCGAGTTGCCCGCCTTCGGCCAGCACGGCCTGGTCGAAGAGCACCTGCGCCAGGTCGTCGAAGTGCTCGCTGCCTTCGGCCGAGTCGAGCTTCTTCACCAGCGCATGCTCGGGGTTCACCTCGAGGATGGGCTTGCTCTCGGGCGCGCTCTGCCCGGCCTGCTTGAGCAGGCGGGCGAGGTGGCCGCTCATGTCGCCCTCTTCCACCACGATGCAGGCGGGCGAGTCGACGAGGCGCGTCGTCGCGCGCACATCCTTGGCGCGGCCCTCGAGCGACTTCTTCAGCCGCTCGATCAGCGGCTTGGCCGCCTCGGCGGCGGCCTCGGCCTGCTTCTTCTCTGCCTCGTCCTGCAGTTTGCCCAGGTCGACCGAGCCCTTGGCCACGCTCGTGAGCGTGTGGCCCTCGTACTCGTAAAGGTGCGAGAGCATCCACTCGTCGACGCGGTCGACGAGCAGCAGCACCTCGATGCCCTTCTTGCGGAAGATCTCCAGCTGCGGGCTCGCCTTGGCTGCGGTCAGCGTGTCGGCGGTGATGTAGTAGATCTCTTCCTGGCCCTCCTTCATGCGGCTCTTGTAGTCCGCGAAGGAGACGCCTTCATCGGCGTGCGTGGAGGCAAAGCGGTACAGCTTGGCCAGCCGCTCGCGGTTGGCGTGGTCCTCGCCGATGCCTTCCTTCAGCACCGCGCCGAACTGCTTCCAGAACTCGGCGTACTTGGCCTTCTGGCTCACGTCTTCACTTTGAGCCACGTCCTCCAGCATCGCCAGCACCCGCTTCGTGCAGCCCTCGCGGATCGCCTTCACGTCGCGGCTTTCCTGCAGCAACTCGCGGCTCACGTTGAGTGGCAGGTCGGCCGAGTCGATCACGCCCTTCACGAAGCGCAGGTACACCGGCATCAGCGCCTCGGCGTCGTCCATGATGAAGACGCGCTTCACGTACAGCTTCACGCCGCCGCGCTTGTCGCGGTTCCAGAGGTCGAACGGCGCCTTCGCCGGCACGTACAGCAACTGCGTGTACTCGCTGCGCCCCTCCACGCGGTTGTGCGTGTAGGCGAGCGGCGGCTCCTGGTCGTAGCTGATCTGCTTGTAGAAGTCCTGGTACTGCTGGTCGGTGATGTCGCTCTTGGGGCGCGTCCACAGCGCGGCAGCCTTGTTCACCGTCTCCCACTCGCCGGTGTCGACCTGGGCCTTCTTCTCCTCGTCCCAGGTCTCCTTCTTCATCAGGATGGGCAGCGAGATGTGGTCGGAGTACTTGCCGACGATGGACTTCAGCTTCCAGGCCGAGAGGAACTCCTCCTCGCCTTCGCGCAGGTGCAGGATGACGTCGGTGCCGCGCTCGGCGCGCGTGATCGCCTCGACCTCGAACTCGCCCGTGCCCTCGCTGCTCCAACGCACGCCCTGGTCGTGCTGGAGGCCGGCGCGGCGGCTTTCCACCGTGATGCGGTCGGCGACGATGTAGCCCGAATAGAAGCCCACGCCGAACTGGCCGATGAGGTTGGCGTCCTTTTTCTTGTCGCCCTCGAGCGCGGCCATGAACTCGCGCGTGCCGCTCTTGGCGATCGTGCCCAGGTGGGCCACCGCCTCGTCGGCGCTCATGCCCACGCCGTTGTCGCGGATGGTGATGGTCTTGGCTTCGGCGTCGAACCAGATGCGCACCTCGAGGTTGGGCGCGTCCTCGAAGAGGGCCGGCCTGTCCAGCGCCTCGAAGCGCAGCTTGTCGCAGGCGTCGCTGGCGTTGGAGACCAGCTCGCGCAGGAAGATCTCCTTGTTGCTGTACAGCGAGTGCGTGACGAGGTGCAGGATCTGCTTGACCTCGGCCTGGAAGGAATGGGTCTTCTTGTCCATGGGCGATCAGTGGCGGTGGTTGCGATGGGCCTGGGAGAACGGGCACGCCCAAGCCTCCCCGGCCGAGCGCGCGAGGCCAGATTGTGGGCGCCCCGGCCGATTTCAAGGCCCGATCTCATGGCCCCCACGGCCCGAAGCGCCGCCGCGCCGCGCTGGACCCTAGAAATTGACCTGCTCGCGCCCCTTGAGCTGCAGCATCTCGCGCGCCTCGGACGGCGTGGCCACCTCGTAGCCCAGGCCTTCGATGACCTGCCGCGCCGCGCGCACCTGCTCGGCGTTGCTCTTCGCCAGCTGGCCGGGGCCGATCCACAGCGAATCCTCCAGCCCCACGCGCACGTTGCCGCCCAGCGCCACCGACTGCGCCGCGATCGGCAACTGGTTGCGCCCGGCGCCGAGCACGCTCCACACGTAGTTGCGCCCGAACAGGCGGTCGGCGGTGCGCTTCATGTGCGCCACGTCCTCCGGGTGGGGGCCGATGCCGCCGAGGATGCCGAACACCGACTGGACGAAGAACGGCGGCTTCACGAGCCCCCGCTCGGCAAAGTGGGCCAGCGTGTACAGGTGCCCGATGTCGTAGCACTCGATCTCGAAGCGCGTGCCGTTGGCCGAGCAGGTGTTCAGGATGTTGGCGATGTCGCGGAAGGTGTTCTTGAAGATGCGCTCGTCGCTGCCTTCGAGATACGGCCGCTCCCAGTCGTGCTTGAACTCCTTGAAGCGGGCGAGCATCGGGAAGAGCCCGAAGTTCATCGAGCCCATGTTCAGCGACGCCACCTCGGGCTTGAAGTGGGCGCAAGGCTTGAGGCGCTCCTCCACCGTCATCGTCGGCGCGCCGCCGGTGGTGATGTTGATGACGACGTCGCAATGACCCTTGATGCGCTTGAGGAAGGGCTCGAAGGCGGCCGGGCTCTGGTCGGGCCGGCCGTCCTGGGGGTCGCGCGCATGCAGGTGCACGACAGCCGCGCCGGCCTCGTACGCGCCGATGGCCGCATCGGCGATCTCGTCGGCCGTGATGGGCAGGTGCGGGCTCATCGATGGCGTGTGGATGGCGCCGGTGACGGCGCAGGTGATGACGACCTTCTTGCGGCGGGACGGGGTTTCGGACATGGCGGTTCTCCTTCGGATGGATGCGGGCAGGCTGCGGGAGGGTGGCGCGCGCCTATTGTTCGCCGGGACCGGGCTGGCCGCGCTTGTGCGCCACCAGCGCCGCGAGCCGCCGGTCGCGCCAGCGGCTCTTGTCGGCGATCTGCGCCGGCGTCGGCGGCGGGCCCCAGGCGGCGGCGGCGCGCTGCCAGTTCGCGTCGTCCCACACGCTGGCAGGCGGCGCGTCGGCCATGTAGCGGCGGAACCAGTCGACATAGCGGCGGCAGTAGTCGGCCGTGCCACCGGGCGCATTGAGCTCGATGGTCTCGAATGGGCCCATGAAGGCCCAGCGCAGCCCGAGCCCGTCGGCGATGGTGTGGTCCAGGTCCTCGGGGCTGACGACGCCTTCCTGCACGAGGCGGAAGGCCTCCGTCAGCAGCGCCACCTGCAGGCGGTTGAGCACGAAGCCGTCGATCTCGCGCTTCACGTCGATCGGCACCTGGCCCACGCTCCTCAGCACTTCGATGGCGCGCTGCTTCACGGCAGCGTCGGTCCACGGCGCCCCGCACACTTCCACCACCGGCACGAGATGCGGTGGATTGACCGGGTGCGCGACGAGGCAGCGGGCGCGGCCCTTCAGCCCTTCGGTGAAGCGCGAGGCCACGATGGCCGAGGTGGAAGAGGCCAGCACCGCGCCGGCGGGCGCCGCGGCATCCAGCTCGGCGAAGGTCTGCGCCTTCACCGCCTGCACCTCGGGGCCGCTCTCCTGCACGTAATGCACGTCGCGCACCGCGTCGGCGAGCGAGGCGGCCACGCGCAGGCGCCCGGCGGCCGCCTCGGGGTCGGCCACGAGGCCGTGCGCGGCGAGGTCGCGCAGCGACTGCGCCACCAGTCCGGCGGCGGCCTCGCGCTGCGCCGCATCGGGATCCCACATCGCCACCTGCCAGCCGGCGCGCGCGAACACGTTCGCCCAGGCGCGGCCGATGAGGCCGGCGCCGACGATGGCCACTCGCTGATCGTTCATCGCATCCGCTCCCGTCCGTCCATCACATCCACAACACCCGCCGCCGCAGTTCCAGGTCCTCCGCCAACACGCGCGAGGGGCCGACGTGCACCACCTCGCCACGCTCCAGCGCCACCGTGCGGTCCGACAGGGCCAGCGCGAGGTCGAGGTGGTGGTCGACGATGACGATGCTGATCTCCTGCCGCAGCTTGTCGAAAGCCTCGAAGAGCTCTTCCACCACGGTGGGCGCGAGGCCCTCGAACGGCTCGTCGAGCAGCAGCAGTCGCGTGTCGCCGGCCAGTGCACGCGCCACCGCCACCATCTGCTGCTCGCCGCCGCTCAGGTAGTCGGCCTCGGTGCGCCAGCGCTCCTTGAGTCGCGGGAAGAAGGCGAAGACGCGCTCCTCGTCCCAGGCGACGCCGGCGTCGGCGCGGCCCGACAGCCGCTTCAAGCGCCCGAGCTGCATGTTCTCGGCCACCGTCATGCCGGCGAAGAGCCCGCGCCCCTGCGGTACGTAGGCCACGCCCTGGCGCGCGATGCGCGCCGAGGGCTCGCCGGCCAGCTCGCGGCCCGAGAGCGTGACACGCCCGGCGGCCGGCGGCGTGACGCCGACGATGGTTTTCAGCAGCGTGCTCTTGCCCGCGCCGTTGCGGCCGAGCAGGGCCACGATCTCGCGGTCGCGCACGTCGAAGGCCACGTCGCGCAGGATGTGACTCTTGCCGTAGAAGGTGTTCACGCCCTGCAGCGTCAGCAGCGTCGTCTCGCGTGCGGCGCTGGTGCGCGCACGCGCCGCCAGCGCGTGGCTGCCCGAGCCCACGTACACCTCCTGCACGCGCGGCGAGTTGCGCGCGTCGTCGACCGTGCCGTCCACCAGGCGCCGGCCTTCGTTCATGACCGTCACGTGGTCGGCGAGCGCGAAGACGCGGTCGATGTCGTGCTCCACCAGCAGCACGGGCAGCTCGCGCGAGATGCCCTTGATGAGCTGGCCCACGCGCTCTCGCTCGGCGGCGGCCAGGCCGGCCAGCGGCTCGTCGAGCAGCAGCACGCGAGGCCGCGTCGCCACCGCCAGCGCCATGTCGAGCAGGCGCTGCCCGCCATAGGAGAGCGACGCCGCCTCCGCCTGCTCGATGCCGGCCAGGCCCATCGTGCGCACGACATCGGCGCTGTCTTCGCCCACCTGCGAGAGCGAGGCCGCATCGACCCAGAACCACATGCGGCGGCGGTCGCGCGCCTGCACCGCCAGGCGCACGTTCTCGGCCACCGAGAGCGCGCCGAAGAGATTCGTGATCTGGAACGAACGACCCACGCCCGCCTGCGTGATGTCTTCCGGGCTCAGCCCCTGCACCTCGCGCCCGAGCAGCCGCACCTGCCCGGCGTCGGGCGCGAAGAGGCCCGAGATGGCGTTGAAGGCGGTCGTCTTGCCGGCACCGTTGGGGCCGATCAGTGCGTGCAGCGAGCGGTCGCGCACGGCGAGGTCCAGCCCCGTCACGGCGCGGATGCCGCCGAAGCTCTTGCCCAGGCCCTGCACCTGCAGCACCGGCCCCTCGGCATGCTGCTGCGGCTTCAGCGATGCGGGCAGCACGACCTCGCCCTGCCCACGCGAGGCCATCGCGGCGTCCACCGCCGGCGGCGGCCGCAACCGCTGCCGGATGCGCTGCGCCACCCCCACCAGCCCCGTGGGCGAGAAGACGATGAAGGCCACGAACAGCAGCCCGAACCACAGCAGCCAGTTCTCGGTGACGCGTGAGAGGAAGTCGCGGAAGATGACGAAGAACAACGCCCCCAGCGCCGGCCCGAGGAAGCTGCGCATGCCGCCGATGATCACCATGGCCAGCAGCTCGCCGCTGAAGGCCACCGAGATCGGCTCGGCGCTCGTCATTCGGTTGTTGAAGAGCAGCAGCACGCCGGCCAGCCCCGTGAGGCCGGCCGAGAGCGTGAAGGCGGCGAGCTTGTAGCGGTTGGTGGCGTAGCCGACGAAGCGCGCCCGCTGCTCGTTTTCGCGGATGGCCACGAGCACCGTGCCCAGCGGCGAGCGGTGGAAGCGCCACAGCAACCCCACCGCCACCAGCGCGATGCTGGCCACGAGCACGTAGTAGGCGTCGGCGTTGTCGAAGGACACACCCAGCAGCACCGGCCGCGTGATGCCACCCAGGCCGTTCTCGCCGCCCGTCACTGCCGTCCAGCGGAAGGCCACCGCGTAGAGCATCGCCGCCAGCGCCAGCGTGAGCAGCGAGAAGTACACGCCGCGCCGGCGCAGCACGAGGAAGCCGAACGCAAACGCCAGCACCAGCACCGCGGCCAAGGCGACCAGCAGCGGCAGGACGAAGCTGCCGGGGAACAGTTCCTTCTGCGCCAAGCCCGCGGCGTAGGCTCCAAGCCCGAACCAGGCCCCATGGCCGAACGAGACCAGGCCCGTGTAGCCGACCAGGACATTGAGCGCCATGCAGGCGAGCGCAAACACCACCACCTCGGTGGCCGAGGTCGTGCCCAGGCCCAGCGCGCGCAGCGCGAAGGGCAGCAGCACCAGCCCGAGCAGCAGGATGATCAGATCGCGGCGTTGCGGCATGGTGTGCGGCCGTCGTCGTCTCGGGTCGTCTGGGGTCGTCTCAGAAGGCGCGCGTCATCATGGCGCCTTCATTCGAATCGCAGGATGCGCTCGCCGAGCAGCCCGCGCGGGCGCACCAGCAGCACGACGAGCATCAGCAGGTAGATCGCCGCTTCGGAGAACTGCGGGTAGCCTGCCGCCGTCACCACCCCCTTCATGACGCCGACGATGGCCGCGGCGATGACCACGCCCCAGAACGAACCGAGGCCGCCGATGACCACCACCACGAAGGCCGCGGTGATGATCTCGGCCCCCATCGCCGGGTGCACGGTGAAGATGGGCGCCAGCATCACCCCGGCCACCGCGGCCAGGCCGATGCCGAGGAAGGCCACCGCCGCCATGTAGGGCTCGAGCGAGATCCCGAGCGCCCCCACCATGTCCGGGTTCTGCACGCCGGCGCGCACGACGCGCCCGAACGCGGTGCGCTGCAGCAGGAACCACAGCCCGGCCACGGCCGCCATCGCCACCACCAGCACGAGCAGCCGGTAGCGCGGATAGAAGAAGTCGCCCACCACCACCTGCCCGCGCAGCTCCGGCGGAATGCTCCAGGAGATCGGCGCTGCGCCATAGATCATGCGCAGCAACTGCTCGATGACCAACGCCAGGCCGAAGGTCAGCAGCAGCGACAGCGCCGGGTCGGCCTTGTAGAAGCGGCGCAGCAGCAGCCGCTCCACCGCCACCCCGAGCAGCCCCACCGCCACCGGCGACACGAACGCCGCGAGCGTGAAGCCATAGGCCTGCCCCACGCTCACCGCGATATAGGCGCCGATGGCGTAGAACGCGCCATGCGCCAGGTTGACCACGCCGCCCAGCGCAAAGATGAGCGAGAGCCCCAGCGCGATCAGCAGGTAATAGGCCCCGGCCAGCAGGCCGTTGAGCAGATGCTGGGCGAGCAGCACGCCGGTAGCGCCCGCGCGGTCAGCTCAGACGGGAGGTCAGGCGAACTTGCACTCGTTCTCGTCGGCCGTCGACGCAATCACCTCGAGCGACTCGTTGGCGGCCGGCACCGGGCCCGAGGAGGTGAAGATGTCCCAGTTGTTCTTCAGCTGCGCCGCAGGCAGGGCACGCACCGTGTACATCTCGTGCATCATCTGGTGGTCGCTCTTGCGGAAGTAGCCCTCGCGCGTCTTCATGAGCGGGAATTTGGCCCCCTTCTCGAAGTGCTCCACCAGCTTGGTGGCATCGGTGCTCTTGATCTCGGCCATCGCCTGCGCCACCAGCTTCATGGCGTTGTAGTCACCCCAGGCCTGGTTCTCGGGCGGGCGGTTGTAGCGCGCGGTGAAGTCGGCGACGAACTTCTTCGACGCGGGCGTGTCGAGCAGGTGGTGCCACACCAGCGGCCAGGTGCCGAGGAAGTTGCCCTTGCCGGCACCCCAGGCGATCGCGGTGTCGAAGCCGAACCCGGCCACCGGGAAGGTGAGGCCGAACTCGGTGTACTGCTTGAGGAAGTTGCCGATCTGCGTGCCCGCCAGGTTGCTGATCACGAGGTCGGGCCTGGCATTGCGGATCTCCAGCAGGATCGGCGAGAAGTCGGTGACATCGGTGGGCATCAGCTTGTCGGCCGCAAACGCGCCGCCATTGGCGCCCATGAAGCGCTTGGCCACCTTCAGCAGGTCGTGGCCGAAGGCGTAGTCGGCCGTGAGCGAGAACCACTTCTTGTCCTTCACCAGCCCCTGCGCCATCAGCGAGCGGCCGCAGGTCTTCACGTACATCGAGTTCTGGCTCTCGATGTGGAACATGTAGCGCTTGCAGCCCTTGCCGCGCAGCTCGTCGCTGTTGGCGCCGGTGTTGATGAAGAGCGTCTTCGTGCGCTCGGCCACCTGGCTGATGGTGAGGGCCGAGGCGGAGCTGATCTCGCCGATGATGAGCGCCACCTTGTCGCGCTCGATCATGCGCTCGGCCTTGGTGCTGGCGGTCTGCGGGTTGACCGAGTCCTCCTTCAGCAGGTCGAGCTTGCGACCCATGACGCCGCCGGCGGCGTTGATCTCGGCCACCGCCATGTCCATGGCCTGCACCGCGAACTCGCCCAGGGGGCCGAGGAAGCCGGTGCGCGGTGTGAGGTGGCCCACGCGGATGGCCTCGGCCTGCGCCCAGCTCAACGCCGGAATGCCGAGCGACGTGGCGGTGGCGCCGGCGAGCGTGCCTTGCACGAGCTGGCGGCGGCGGATACCGGAAGAGCCGGAAGAGCCGGAGGTGGATTGCGTCATGGTGAATCTCCTTGACCCGAACTGTGATCACAGTTAATTTAGGTCCGTGGCGGCCTCGGGTCAATCGAGGGTTTTGCCGTAGCACCCATCCATTCGCTTCATGCGTTCTGCCCCGCACGCCCCGCCCGCACCCACGCTCGGACGCCATGTGCACGCCGAACTGCGCGAGCGCCTCATCAGCGGCGCGCTGGTGCCGGGCGAGAAGCTCTCTTTGCGCACGGTGGCGGCCCAGGTCGGCGTCTCGGTGCAGCCGGTGCGCGAGGCGGTGGCACGGCTGGTGGCCGACCAGGCCTTCGAGGTGCTGCCCAACCGCGCCGTGCGCGTGCCGGTGCTCGATGTCGAACGCTTCATCGAGCTCACCACCATCCGCCTCGCACTCGAGGGCTTCGCCGCCGATCGCGCGGCCACGTTGCGCAGCGAAGCCGAGCTGGCCGAGATGCGTGCCCACGAAGCCGCCTTCGCCCGCCAGCAGCAGAGTACGCGCCCCGACGTCGCCGCCGCCATCCGCGCCAATCGCGCGCTGCACTTCGCCGTCTACCGCGCCGCCGGCCTGCCGACGCTGGTCTCGCTGATCGAGGGCCTGTGGCTGCGCATCGGGCCGCTCATCAACCTCGACCTGCGCGACGGTTCGGGCCCGGTGCGCATGGCCAAGTCCGTGCGCTGCCATGCGCGCATGGTGGGCGGCATCGCGGCGAAGAATGCATCCCACGCCCGCGCCGGCCTCGAGGCCGACATCGAGGGCGCCGCGAAGCACATCGAAGCCCGGCTGCGCGCCGGCCTCGGCAGCGAACCCCCTGCGAACTAGGGCCCCAACACACAGGAGTCAGCTTCCCCATGGATCTCTCGCTCACCGGCCAGCGCGTGCTGGTCACCGCCGGTGCCGCCGGCATCGGCCGCGCCATCGCCGAGGCCTTCGTGCGCGAGGGTGCGCGTGTCTTCGTCTGCGACGTCGATGCGGCGGCCCTGGCCAAGCTCGCGGCCGAGCAGCCCGGCATCGGCCAGTGCATGGCCGACGTGGCCGCGCGCGACCAGGTCGCGGCGCTCTTCGAGCGCGCGCTCGCCGCGCTCGGCGGGCTCGACTGCCTGGTCAACAACGCCGGCATCGCCGGCCCCACGGGCAAGGTCGAGGAGATCGACCCGGCCGAGTGGGACCGCTGCATCGCCATCGACCTGACCGGCCAGTTCAACTGCGTGCGCCTGGCCGTGCCGCACCTGCGCCGCAGCCCCAACGCCAGCATCATGAACGTCTCGTCGTTGGCCGGGCGGCTGGGCTTTGCGCTGCGCACGCCCTACGCCGCGGCCAAGTGGGGCGTCATCGGCCTCACCCGCTCGCTGGCGGTCGAGCTCGGACCCGACCGCATCCGCGTCAACGCGCTGCTGCCCGGCATCGTGGCGGGCGATCGGCAGCAACGCGTGCTCACCGCCAAGGCCGCGGCGCGCGGCATCTCGTTCGAGGAGATGGAGCGCCTGGCCTTCAGCTACACCTCGATCAAGGAGTACGTGACGGCCGAGCAACTGGCCGACCTCGTGCTCTTCGCGGCCAGCCCGCGCGGCGCCACGATTTCCGGGCAATCACTGTCGGTGTGCGGCGATACGAACATGCTGGGGTGAGCGAGGCCGGCGCCGGACGAGAGCCACCGGGCGCCGGGCCGCACTGACCCGCAGCGAGGGCTCACCGGGTTGGAGCCGAGGCCGGCTGGGTGGCCGGCCTCCCCTTCTCGACGACCAGGGTGTTGAGCAGCCGAACCGGCGCTTCGCCCACGTTCGTGAACTGGTGCGGCACGTTGCCCAGCGTTGCGTACGACTCCCCGGCGGAGATCCGCCGCGGCTCCTGGCCCTGCACGCGCAACTCGATCACCCCTTCCAGCACGCTGCCGTAGCAGTCACCCGGGTGCGTGTGGGCCGGCGAGGAGGCACCCGGCGCAAGCGAAACCGACACCAGCACCACCTGCTTGCCTTCGACACCGGTGATGGGCGCCACGAGCACCTGCTTCGAGGCAAAGCCCGGCGTGGGCACGGCGGTCGATGCGGTACCGGGCGTCTGCGCCAGGGCCGGCAGCGGCGCGGCCGAGGCAAGCGTGACGGCCAGGGCCAAGCCGCCCAAACGACGCCATTGCGATCGGGACATGGATTCACCTTTCACGGAGGAGTGGAACAACCTTTGCGCCGCGGCCCCTTCAAGCCTTAAGCGCCAGAAGTCATTCTTCCCACGCCCGCGGCAAGGTCGTTGCGTCGAATCAACGAGCCGGCAGAGACCGACGGCGGGCCGCGTGCGCGGGCCCACTTCGGCAGCGCTTCCACCTCGCGCGCCCGGTGGTCGATGAGCCGCTTGCGCTCGGCCGCCTGGCCGCTTGGCCGCCTTCCTCGGCGCGCCTGCAGCGCCTTGATACCCGGCCGCCCGGTGCGACACTGGCAAGGGCTCATCCCGCCCATCCTGCCGATCCGGCATCCTGGAGACCGTTCCATGCGCCTGCCCGCCTACTTCATCTCGCACGGCGGCGGCCCCTGGCCGTGGATGGAGGAGGCGCGCGCCTCGTACGCGGGCCTCGCACGAAGCGGCGCCGCGCAGGACGAGGCGGGCGCCTGCAGTTTTCACGAAGACACCTCGCGCGGCATCGTCGTCTCGAGCTTTCGCCTCGGGGCCCTTCCGGCCGCCGGCTGAGTTCGGGTATCGCCGTGGCGCGGCACGCCACACACACCCCCCACGCGCTGCACGCCGACCTGCCGCCGCCCGGCGCCGCCTCGACGCGCGTGGCGCGAACGGTGAAGGCCGTCCTTTCAGTACCGCGCCTGCACGGCCTGCGGCTTGAGGCCTGCCTTTCGCACGTCGTTCATGGCGTCCGACAGGTCCGACAGGTAGCGCTCGACCACCGGCTCGTGCGTCAGGTTCAGCATGTGGTGGATGCCGGCCGGCTCCTTGGTGAAGCCCGCCACCCAGCCGCGCGCGTTCAACCCGGCGCCGATGGCGGCGATGTCGTGCTCGGGTGACCCGTAGGCCAGGATGCACAGCTGCGGGTCGCCCAGCGCGGGCAGGCCCAGCGCGGCGGCCCCGTCCTGGATGGCCCGCCGCGTGGCCAGCACACGCTCGGTGATGCGCAGGTAGCCATCTTCGCCCAGGTACTTCATCACCGCCCAGGCCGCGGCGATGGCGCCGCCCGCGCGCGTGCCTACCAACGTGTGCGTGAAGTACTGGCCGCGCGGCCAGTTGTCGAAACTCCAGCCCATCCCCGCGAAGCTCTCGGCGTCGCGGAAGAACAGCGTCGAGGCGCCCTTGGCCGCGTAACCGTACTTGTGCAGGTCGGCGGAGATCGACGTGACACCGGGCACCGCAAAGTCCCAGTGGGGAATCGGCACGCCGAGCTTGTGGGCAAACGGCGCGAAGTAGCCGCCCACGCACGCGTCCACGTGCATCCACAGCCCGCGCTGCGCGGCGATGGCGGCGATGTCGCCGATGGGGTCGACGACGCCGTGCGGGAAAGCCGGCACGGAGCCGACCAGCATCACCGTGTCGGGCGTGATGGCCGCGGCCATGGCGGCCGGGTCGGCGCGGAAGTCAGCCTGCAGGGGCGTGCGCACCGTCTGCAAGCCCATGAAGTGCGCGGCCTTGTCGAAGGCCGGGTGGGCACTGGCGGCCAGCACCATCTGCGGCCGCCCGATGCCGGGCCGCCGCTTGAGCATGATGTCGCGCGCCGCCTTCACCGCCAGGAAGATGCTCTCGGTGCCGCCCGTGGTCATGGCGCCGCGCGTGCCGGCGTCGCCGTGCAGCAGCCCCAGGCCCATCGCCACCACTTCGGACTCGAAGGTGGCCAGGCTCTTGAAAGCGCGCAGCCCCAGGCCGTTCTCGGAGAAGTACATCAGGTAGGCCTGCTTGGCCACCTCGAGCACGTCTTCGCCGGCGTAGTGGATGAACATCGGCACGCGGCCGTTGCGCCAGTCGACGTCGTTCCGGCCCGCCTCCTGCAACTGCGCCTTCAGTTCGGGCCAGGGTATGCCCGATGGCGGCAACGTCGTCATCTCAGCCTTCCTTTCCGCCCCAGTGGACGATGCGGTTCTCGAGCGCGCGTGCGCACAGGTCCAGCGTGTACCCAAGCGTGGCCATGATCAGCGCGCCCACGATCACCACGTTGGTCAGCAGGAAGTCGGAGGCCGACATGGCCATGAAGGCGATGCCCGCGCTGGTGGCGATCATCTCGGCGCCGACCAGCATCGTCACGCCCAGGCCGATGCTGACGCGGATGCTCGTGAAGATGCCCGGCAGGCTGGCCGGGAAGATGACGCGGCGGAAGATCATGCCGCGCGAAGCGCCCAGCGCCATCGCCGCCTGCACCTTGCGCCGGCCCACGCCGCGCACCGCCTGCATGGCGCTGATGGAGAGGATGGGGAACAGCGCCAGCACGATGATCACCACCTTGGCCACCTCGCCGATGCCGAACCAGATGATGAGCAGCGGCAACAGCGCGAGCTTGGGCATCGGGCGGCTGATCTCGATGGGCGGGTCGAGCACCGCCTTCACCGTCTCGTTCATGCCCATCCACAGGCCGAGCGGCACCGCCACCAGCACCGTCAGCGTGAACGCGAGGCCGAAGCGGAACAGGCTGATGCCCAGGTGGTACCACAGGCTCTTGCCCTGGTAGCCGTTCTGGATCAGGTTGAGGAACGTGTTCCACACCGACATCGGCGAGGGCAGGAAGAGCGGCGCCACGAGCGGCTTGTCGCCCAGCGGCGTGGTGACGAGCGTCCACAGCAGCAGCAGAGAGACGAACGAGCCGAGGTTGATCCAGCGCGAGCGGCCAGGCTTCGTGGTGCCGTGCACGCTCATCGCCGCCGCCTCGCCGCAAACGCGGTCATCGTGGTGCCTCCTGCTCCTGCGCGGCCAGCGCCTCCTCGCGCAGCATGCCGAAGATCTCGGCCTTCATGCGCACGAACTCGGCACTGGCCACCACGGCCGGGTCGCGGCTGAGCGCAAACTGCGGCCGCAGCCGCGCCTTGATGCGCCCCGGCCGCGCCGTCATGACCACGATGTCGGTGGCCAGGAACAGCGCCTCCTCGATGCTGTGGGTGATCCACAGCACCGTCTTTCGCGTGTCCTGCCAGATGCGCTTGATCTCCTCCTGCAGCAACTCGCGCGTCTGCGCATCGAGCGCCGCGAAGGGCTCGTCCATGAGCAGGATCTGCGGGTCGTTGGCGAGCGCCCGCGCGATGCCCACGCGCTGCTGCATGCCGCCCGAGAGCTCGTACGGATAACGGCGCGCGAAGGAGGCCAGGCCGACCATCTCGAGAAAGTGCATGGCGATGCGCGCCGCCTCGGCGGCCGGCTTGCCCGTGGCCAGCGGGCCGAAGGCCACGTTGTCGAGCACGCTCATCCAGGTGAACAACGCGCCCTGCTGGAACACCACGCCGCGGCGCGGGTCGGGGCCGCTCACGGGCTGCTCGTCCATGAGCGCGCGGCCGCTGGTGGCCGTCTCGAACCCGGCCAGGATGTTCAGCAGCGTGCTCTTGCCGCAGCCGGAGGGCCCGACGAGGCAGACGAAGCCGTTCTCGACGATGTCCATCGAGATCGGCTCCAGCGCGAGCACCGAGTCGGGCCCGCTGCCGAAGCGCTTGCTGACCTGGTCGAAGCGCGCCTTGACGAGGGGCGTCGCCGCCGGCTCCACCACGTCGCTCGGCCGCCTAGACCATCTGCGCGACGAAGCTCGTGTCGATCAACCCGTTCATGTCCTTGGGCAGTGCGTTGATCTGGCCGGTCTCCTTCAGGAATTCGGCCTGTGTCTGCAGCGTGCGCACCACGGCCGAGTTGCGCTCGCCCGGCTTGCCCAGCCACTTGGCGGTGAGCTGCTCCTTGGCCGACACCGGATAGAAAGTGTTCAGCGAGCGCATCACCGCCGCCTCGTCCACGCCGAGGAACTTGGTCATCGTCTCGACCACGTCCTTCGGGTTCTGCTTGAAGGTCACGGCCAGTTGCTCGAAGTCCTTCAGGAACGCGAGCACCAGGTCCGGGTGCTTCTTCTTGAACTCGTCGCGCACGAGGAAGGCGTCGAACATCACCAGCCCCGTGGCGTTGAGGTCACCGGTCTTGAAGATGATGGTGCCGGCGTCCTCCACGAGCTTGGGCACCACCGGCACCCAGATGTAGCTGGCGTCGATCTCGCGCCGCGCCCAGGCCGAGGCAATGGTGTCGGCCCGCATGTTGATGAGCTTGACGTCGTTGAGGCCGAGCCCCGCGGTCTTGAACGCGGCCAGCGCGGCGAAGTGCACCGAGGTGTTGAAAGGCAGGCCCACGCGTTTGCCGCGCATGTCGGCCAGCGTCTTGATGTTGGCGCTGTTCTGCACCACCAGCGCCTCGCTGTCGATGATGTTCTTGTACACGTACACGAGCGAGGCCTGCACGCCGTTGGCATAGCCCACGACCATGGGGCTCGAGCCCAGGTTGCACATGTCCAGGCTGTTGCCGGCGATGGCCGCGATCACCTCCGAGCCCGCGCGCACGGTGACGAACTCCACCTTGGTGCCGGCACCGAAGGTCTTGGCCATCGCGCCCTTGGCGCGGATGTAGTTCTGCACGTCGACGCTGCCGAACGTGCCCAGGTTCACCGTCTTCTGCTGCGCCATCACCGGCCCGGCCGCGAGCAGGCCTCCCCCGGCCACCGAGCCCAGCAGCATGTTCGAGGCCGCGAGGCCGAAGTCGCGACGCGACAGGTGGAGCTTCATGAGCAGCCTTTCTGGTGCCGGCGGGAATCGCGGCGAAGTTGCAGGTGGAATGGCGGGGAGGTGCAGCGAGGCTAAGCGGGCCCTGAGGGGTCGTCAATCCGTGGCATCGCAGTGCCAAGCGCAGGCGTCGTCATTGGATCAGCGCAGCAGCCGGGGCAACCACAGGCTGATTTCCGGCAGCGCGGTCAGGATCACCGTCATCGCACACAGCATCCACAGGAAGGGCAGCACGGCCTTGGTGATCTCCTCCAACGTGACTTTCGCGATGCCCATGGCGACGAAGAGATTCACCCCCAGCGGCGGCGTGAGGAAGCCGATCTCCGACGTGATCACGATCAGGATGCCGAAGTGGATGGGGTCGACCCCGAGCGCCACCACCACCGGCAGCAGGATCGGCGTCAGCAGCACGATCGTGGCCAGCGTCTCCATGAAGGTGCCGATGATGATGAGCCCGATGCAGATGATGGTCAGTACCACGAACCAGTTGGTCGACAGCGACAGCACCGACTGCGTGAGCTGCTGCGGAATCTGATACTGGGTGAGCAGGCGCCCGAACCCGGAGGCCAGGCCGACGATGATCGTGACCGTGCCGCCCACCAGCACCGCATTGGCCAGCGCCCGGTAGACCAGGCGCAGGTTCAGCTCGCGGTAGACGAACAGGCCCACGGCGAGCCCGTAGAAGGCGGCCACCACCGAGGCTTCGGTCGGCGTGAAGACCCCGCCGTAGATGCCGCCCAGCACGACCACCGGCGCCAGCAGCGCCCAACGCGCGTCGAGCACGGCGCGCCACATCCGTTGTGTGCTGGGGCGCTCGCCCGAGCCGACGAATCCGTAGCGCCGGCACAGCCACCACGAACCGACGATCAGCATGAAGCCGGTCAGCAGGCCCGGCACGATGCCGGCGATGAACAGCTGCGTCACCGAGACGTTGCCGACCACGCCGTAGATGATCATCGGGTTGCTGGGCGGAATCATGATGCCCAGCGTGCCGCCGGTGGATGCCACGGCGGCAGCGAAAGGCCGGTCATAGCCGACGCGGATCATGGCCGGGATCATCAGCGTGCCGATCGCCGCCACGGTGGCCGGGCCCGACCCCGACATGGCGGCGAAGAACATGCACGCGAGGATCGTGACGCAGGCGAAGCCGCCCTGCACGTGCCCGATGAGCGCCGAGGCCAAGTTCACCAACCGCTGCGACAGCCCGCCGTACTCCATCAGGTAGCCGGCCAGCACGAAGAACGGCACCGCCACCAGCGGGAACGAGTCGGACGTGTTGAAGGTGGTCTGCGGCAGGAACACCGGCGGAATGCCCTGCGCCAGCACCAGAAGCAGCGTCGCCGCGCCCAGCGCGTGGGCGATCGGCACGCCCAGCACCAGCAGCACGAGCAGGGCACCGAACAGCAGTGCCGAGACATCGATACTGGCCAGCCAGGCCATCATGGCGCGCCCCGCACGCCGAAGCGCCACAGGGCCAGGCGCAAGGCCTGCAGTCCGAAGCTGAGCGGAATGATCAGGTAGGGCCAGAACATCGACAGCCCGGTGGAGGTGAGGCGGAACTCCACCTCCAGCGTGGAGGCCACCAGCTGCGCCCCGTACCACGCCATGGCGATGCAGAACGCGAACAGGATCAGGTCACCCAGCCACGCCAGCGCAGGGCGCCACCGAGCCGGAAAGAGCATCAATCCGGCCTCGACCCGGATATGCAGGTTGGTCCGCATGGCGACCACCGCGCCGAGGAAGATGACCCAGATGAAGAGCATGCGGATGATCTCTTCCATCCAGCCATAGCCCAGGCCGAAGGCGAAGCGCAGCAGCACCTGCGCACCCAGCAGCAGCCCGAGCACGGCGAGCAGGCCCACAGCCACGAACTCCTCGGCACGATCGAGCAGTTGCAGCGGGCCCGCGGCCCGCTTCGTGTCCGCCGTTGGCTCGGCCGGCATGGCGCGCGCTCAGCAGCCGGTCTGGGCCGCGCCGATGCGGTCCAGCAGCTCCTGGCCGAAGCGCGTCTTCGCGGTATCGAACACTGGGGCCAGGCGGGCGCGGAATTCGTCCTGGTTCGGCGTGTCGAAGGTGACGCCCTGGGTGCGCAGGAAGGCCTCAGCCTTGGCATTCAGCGCCGCCTCGCTCTCACGGTTCGCCCTCACCGCCTCGGCCGCGGCACGCAGCACGATGTCCTGCTGGGCCTTGGGCAGCTTCTGGAAGAACGGCTCGTTGAGGATGAAGACGCCGACGCCGACCGCGGTACTCGTGAGCGAGACGTACTTGACCGACTCGTACCAGCGGAAGGTCTGGATGCTGGTGAGCGGGTTCGCATCGCCGTCGATCACGCCTTGCTGCAATGCGTTGAACACCTCGGGGAACGGCAGCGGCACTGGATTGCCGCCGAGCGCGCGCCAGGTGGCTTCGAGCAGCGCGTCGGGGGCGCGGATCTTCAGGCCCTTGATGTCATCGACCTTGACCACGCGCCGCTTGGTGTTGAAGAGGTGCCGGGCGCCGAAGGTCGGATAACCCAGCACGCGCACGCGCGAGCCCTTCAAGAGCGTGTCGGCCAGCTCGGACCCCACCGCGCCATCGACGACCTTGAACGAGCACGAAATCGACTTGAAGACATAGGGCACCGAGAAGACGTTGTACCGCTCGACGAAGGAGCTCATGTTGCTGGTCGAGGCGATCGTCGCCTCCAGCGTCCCGAGCTGCACGTTCTTCGCGCTCTCGACCTCGCTGCCGAGCTGGGCCGAGGGGAAGATCTGGACCACGATGGCGCCGCCCGAGTCGGCCTCGACGATGCGCTTGAACGCATCCGCGCCCACGTTGTAGGGGTGCCCTGCGGGCGTGCCCAGGTTGAGCTTGATGGTGACCTTGCCGGTCTGCGCCTGGGCCGAATGGCCGAACACCAGACAGGCCGCCGCCACGGCACACCATTTCGCTTGAAGGCCTTGCATCGTCATCTCCTCACTGTTGAACACACTGGAAGGTCGCCCGCCGATCCATCGCCACGCGGCTCGAATCCATAGTCCGCCCGCGCCTGCTCTTCGGTGATGTAGCCACGCGACACGTCGCGCGCGACCCGGTCGCGATCGCGTTCACGCGGGTTGCCCCAGCCGCCGCCGCCGGGTGTGCTCACCTTCACCCAGTCGCCCGGCTCGAGCTCGAAGCCCGAGCCCTTGGACACGTGGGCCGGCCGGCTGAGCTCGCCGTGTCGGCTGACCTCGATCTCGGTCATCGCACCGTGCTTTCCGCCGCCCAACGCAAACGGCGGGAAGCGGCCGTGGTCCATCATGAACGCCGCCGTCGCCTCGCCACGCCGCAGCGTCACCCTGTAGTCGATGCCGAAGCCGCCGCGAAAGCGCCCCGCGCCGGCCGAGCCTGGGCGGATGCGCGCGTGGTCGAACAACACCGGGTAGTGCGACTCGAGGATCTCGAACGGCTGCGTCTGGGTGAAGGCGATGGTGGCGCAGGCATTCGTGTGCCCGTCACCGCCCCAGTGGCCGCCGTAGCCGCCGCCGCTGAAGTAGTACATCACGTAGTGCCTGCCGCGCTGCGGGTCGTAGCCGCCCAGGCTGAAGTTGCCCGCGGTGCCGAAGGGGCCGGCGTAGGCGCGCTGCGGCACCGCCTTCCCCAGCGCACCGAGCACGGCCTCGACCACGCGCTGCGAGCACTCGGCGGCCGCGCCGGCCACCGGCCGGGGATACTCCGCGTGCAGGAAGGTGCCGCGCGGCGGCGGGATGTGCACCGGCGCGAAGCAGCCGGCATTCATCGGCACATCGGGGAACACATGGCGCAGGCCGATCATCGTCGCCGAGACGGTGGTGGCGAACGGCGTGTTCAGCGGCCCCCGGCAGGCCGGGCTGCTGCGCGAGAAGTCGAAATGCAGTTCGCTGCCGCGCACACCCATGTCGACGCGCACCCACAAGGGCTCGTCACTGATGCCGTCGCTGTCCATCGGCGCCTCGAACGCATAGACGCCGTCGGGGATGGCTTCGATGTGGGCGCGCATCTCGGCTTCGGCGCGCTGGCGGACCTCGGCGATCACCGCTTCGACCGTGGGCGCACCGTAGCGCTCGATCAGGGCCCGCAGGCGGCGTTCGCCGACCTTCAGCGCCCCCAGCTGCGCCTTGAGGTCGCCGATGCGCTCGTCGGGCACGCGGCAGTTGGCCAGGATCAGCGCCAGCAGGTCGTGGTCGATCTCGCCCTCACGGCAGATGCGGATCGGCGGCAGGCGCAGACCCTCCTGGTGCACCTCGGTGGTATCGCTGGAGAACCCGCCGGCCACCGAGCCGCCGATGTCCGCCCAGTGCGCGGAGTTGGCCAGCCAGGCCCACAGCCGGCCCTCGTGGAAAAACGGCGCCACCAGCCGCACGTCCATCAGGTGCGTGCCGCCCAGGTAGGGATCGTTGACGATCACCACGTCGCCCTGGCGCAGCGTGCCGGCACGCGCGATCACGGCGCCCACGGTGGCCTGCATCACACCGATGAACAGCGGCAGGCCGCGCGCGCCCTGCACGATGAGCTCGCCGTTGTGCGCGGCGTAGATGCCGTTGGCGCGGTCCATCGCCTCGCTGATGATGGGCGAGAACGAGGTCTTCTCCTGCACCAGGTCCATCTCGCCGGTGACCATTTTCAGGCTGTTGTGGATCACCGCCAGCGTGATCGGGTCGACGCGGGCGGCCGGCGCGGGGTGCGTCAGTGCTGCGCTCATGCTGATTGGGCCCCGGCTGCAATGCTGATGATCAGGTTGCCCATGGCGTCGACGCGAGCGACATCGCCCGGCTCGATGATGGTGGTGGTGTCGAGCTGCTCGACGATGGCCGGCCCGCGCAGTTCGGCACCCGGCTGCAGCGCCTGGCGCGCCACGATGGGGGTCTGGATCCATTGGCCGTTGAACCACACCGCCCGCGCGGCGGCCGGCGGAGGCGACAGGGCAGGCTGCGCTACGGCTTGCGCCGGCGCGTTGTCGGACTGTGCTGCGGCCGGCCGGCCAAGGCCCTCCAGCCGTTCGCGGCGGCCGATCACTGCCGTGCGCAACGCGGCCAGGATGGGGCGCATCTCCGACAGGTCGACATCGAAGCGCTCGCGGTAGAGCGCCTCGAACTGCGCGCGCGTGCGCGCCGGGTCGAAGCCGGGGCTGTGCACCGGAACGCGCATCACGTGGGTCTGGCCCTGGTACAGGAAGTCGGCCTCGTGCAGGCAGTCGCAGCCGGAGACCTCGACCGCCTCGCGCTCGATCAAGGCGCGGCCCTCGGCGGCCTGCGCGGCCAACACCTCGTCGACCCAGGCGCCATGCACCTCCTCGAGCGGCCGGTTCACCGTGAGGCCATAGTCGTGGCGCACGTCGGCCAGCACACAACCCAGCGCCGAGGTGATGCCGGGGTACAGCGGCACCAGGATGCGCGGCACGCCGAGTTCGCGCGCCAGCGCTGCGGCGTGCAACGGCCCGGCGCCGCCGAAGGCGAAGAGCGCGAAGTCGCGCGGGTCGAACCCCTTCTCGATGGACATGAAGCGGATGGCATCGGCCATCGCGGCGTTGGCCACGGCCAGGATGCCGGCCGCGGCCGCGTCGGCATCCAGGCCCAGCGGCGCGCCGATGCGCTCGCCGATCTGGCGGCGCACCTGCGCCACGTCGGCGCCGCGGGCCACCCCCGTGAGGCGCGCCGGATTGATGCGCCCGAGCACGAGGTTGGCGTCGGTCACCGTCGCTTCGGTGCCGCCGCGCCCGAAGCAGATCGGTCCCGGGTCGGCGCCCGCGCTCTGGGGCCCGACCTGCAGCATGCCGCCGCTGGTGATGCGCGCCAGGCTGCCGCCGCCGGCACCGATGGTGTGGATGTCGATCATCGGGATGCGCAGCGGAATCGCATAGTCGATGCTGCGTTCGCGCGTGATCGCCGGTTCGCCGTCGACGATGACCGAGACATCGAAGCTCGTGCCGCCCATGTCGCAGGTGATGAGGTTGGGCAGCCCCGCCGCCTGGCCGATGCGGGCCGCGGCGATGGCGCCCGAGGCCGGCCCCGACAGCACCGTGTGCACGGCATGCCGGCGCGTCAGCGTCGCGTCCATCATGCCGCCATTGCCCTGCATGATCAGCAGTTCTCGCTGGAAGCCGGCCTCGGCCAGCCGGCGCGACAGGCGCTGGATGTAGCCGGCGACGATCGGCTGCACGTAGGCGTTGAGTGCCACCACGGTGCCGCGCTCGAACTCGCGGATTTCCGGCAGCAGCTCCGAGCCGGCCGAGACATGGTCGTTGGGCCACAACGAGCGCACGAGCTCGAGGCAGCGGCGCTCGTGGGCCGGGTTGGCATACGAGTGCAGGAAGTGCACGGCAATCGATTCGGCGCCCAGGCGCTGCAGTTCGGCGACCGCGGCGCGCACATCGGCTTCGTCCAGCGGCACCAGCACGGCGCCGTCGGCGTCGATGCGCTCGCGCACCTCGAGGCGCAGCTCGCGCGCGATCAGCGACTCGAACTCGCCGGTGAGGCCGAACAGGTGCGGGCGCGTGCGGCGCGCCAGCTCCAGGATGTCGCCGAAGCCCGCTGTGGTGATGAGCCCGCAGCGCGCGCCCTTGCGTTCGAGCACGGCGTTGGTGGCCGCGGTGGTGCCGTGCACGATGGTGCGCGCACGCGCTGCATCGAGCCCCAGCGCCTGGATGCCGGCCATGAACCCGAGGGACTGGTCGCGCGGCGTGGTCGGCACCTTGGCCACCGTGAGGCGGCGGGTCGAAGGGTCGAGCAGCAGCAGGTCGGTGAAGGTGCCGCCCACGTCCACACCCAGCACGAGGTCGCGCCTGCCCGCTGGGGTCGCGGGCCGCAGGTCACCCGCCATACGACACGTCCCGCGAGGCGGCACTCAGACGGCCGGCGCGCACCGCGGCCACCGCCGCGGCCAGGTCGGCCAGGTACTCGTCGACATGGGGCACGTGCGCCATGGTCGGCATGCCGAGGTGGATGCCGGGCGGCTCGCTCATGGTCGAGACGAACCAGCCGCGTGCGGTCATCTGTTCGGCGACGGCGAACATGTCCACGTCGCGGCCGGTGAACCCGAAGACCGAGAGGTCGGGCCGGCCGACGACTTGCAAGCCCTCGATCGCCTCGATGCCGGCCATCCAGCGGTCGCGTGCTCCCATGATGGCGCGGGCCAGGCGAGAGTAGCCCTCGGCACCCAGATGGCGCATCACCGCCCAGGCCGCCGCGATCGCGCCGCCGGGGCGCGTGCCGGCGAAAGTGGGCGAGGCATAGCGGCCACGCGGCCAGCCGTCGAATTCGAAGACCAGATGGCGGCGCATCCCGGCGTCAGCCAGCAGCAGGGTCGATGCGCCTTTGGCCGTGAAGCCGTACTTGTGCAGATCGGCCGACATGGAAGACACGCCCTCGACGGCGAAGTCGAAGGGCGGGATCGGGTAGCCGATGCGGCGCGCGAACGGCGCCAGGAAACCACCGACGCAGGCATCGACATGCATCCACAGGCCGCGCTCGCGCGCCAGCCGCGCGAGGTCGGGAATCGGGTCGATGACACCGTGCGGAAACGCGGGTGCCGAGCCGACGACCATGATCGTGGCCGGCGAGACCGCGCGTGCCATCGCTTCGGCATCGGCGCGGAAGTCGGCGCGCAAGGGCACGCGGCGCACGCGCAGGCCCAGGTAGTGGGCCGACTTGTCGAACGCGGGGTGGGCGCTGACGGGCGCGACGACCTCGGGCACGCCGGTGATGGCGGGCCGTTCGGCGCGGGCCCAGTCGCGCGCCGTCTTCATGGCCAGGAAGATGCTCTCGGTGCCGCCCGAGGTGACCACGCCGCTGGCGGCGGAACCGGCTTGAAGGATGCTCGCCGTCCAGGCCACGATGTCGTCCTCGAAGCGCTTCAGGCTCGGGAAGGCCTTGGGGCCGAGCGCGTTCTCGGAGAAGAAGCGCAGATACGCTTCCCTGGCGACGGCCAGCACGTCCTCGCCCGCATAGTGCACATACAGGCCCAGGCGACCGCGCTTCCAGTCCACGTCCGTGCTGCGCGCCTGTTCCATCTGCGCGAACAGCGGCTCCGCTGCCAGCCCCTGTTCGGGGAATGCGGTCGATGTCATTTCAGCTCCGGCCGAGGTGGTGGGCGCATGCGGCGAGTGCGATGGCCATGCCGTTCATGCGGCCGCTGCCAGCGCATGCACGGCCTGGCCGGCGAACGGAAAGCCGCTCATCTCGTGCGCCGCCGCCATCACGGCCTTGGACACCTTGCGTGTCCAGGCGGTATCGATGCGGTAGGTGGGCGAAGAGACACACAGCGCCGCAACCACCCGGCCTTCGCCGTCGAACACGGGCGCGGCGATCCCGCCCACGTCCGGGCGAAAGGTGCCCATCGTGCGCGCGCAGCCGCGCGCGCGGATGCGCTGCAGTTCGCGCAGCAGCGCATCACGGTCGACGAGCGTGTTCGGTGTGTACGCCTCGAGCCGGGCCGGCAGGATCTGCTCCAGGCGTTCGGGCGGCAAGTAGGCCAGGCAGGCGAGGCCGGTGGCCGTGATGTGCGCCGGCAGGCGGGCCCCGGTTTCCACGTAGACGCGAACGGTCTGCCGCGACTCGACCACATGCAGGTAGACGACATCGAAGCCGGTGTTGATCGCACCCAGCGTCGCGCCGTCGCCGATGGCATCGGCCACGCGCTGCATGACCGGTGCGGCGCGAGCCACCAACTGCACACCCGGCACCGCCCAGGCGCTTTCCCAGAGCCGGAAACCGAGCTCGTAGATGCCACCTTCGGAACGCACCACGAAACCCCGCGCGCACAGGGTGGCCAGGATGCGGTGCGTGCCCGACTTGCCCACGCCGATGGCGGCGGCCACCGCCCCCAACGAGGCGGGCTTGCGTTCCTTGGCCAGGTACTCGATGACGTCCAGGCCGTGTGAGAGGGCGGCAAGCATGGCGAGCGGCGAGTTCTCCATAGGAGAACGGCGTTCTCCTATGGCACATCGTAGGCCGCGCTTTCGCGCGATGTCAATTGGGGAAAGGGGGCCGGCTGTGGACGCGCCGGGCTCGCGCGATCCACGCGCAGATGGGCCGGTGGACCGCGTGCCTCAGCCGCGCTGCACGAACTCGACCACGTTGCCATCCGGGTCCCGCACCATGGCGATGGTCACGCCCGGCTTGAACTCGTTTCTCTCGACGTCGAACCTCACGCCCGCCCTCTTGCAGGCGGCGCAGACCTCGTCGATGTTCGTGACGGGGAACGTCAGGTAGCGGAATCCGAGCGCCTGATCGAGGCCCAGCGTGCCCGCAGGCGGCACCTTCTTCGGCGCAATGAGCTTGATGAAGCTGTGACCGAAGGCCAGACGGTGCATGGTGCCGAACGAGACCGGCATCTCCTGCACTTTCGCCAAGCCGAGAACGCCTTCGTAGAAGGCCAGGCTGGCCTGGATGTCGCCGACGACGATGCCGATGTCGACGGCGTCCTTGGCCGGCTTCATGCTCATGCGGCGGCGCCCGTTCTCGATGGCACTTCTGGCGGATCGGAGGGGCCGTCGTAGGGGCTCATGACGTGGACGTGAAGCCGCCGTCGACCGGAATCACCGCGCCGGTGGTCCACGCCGATTCGTCCGAAGCCAGGTACACGGCGAGGTGCACGACGTCGTCCTCGGTGCCCAGGCGGCCGATCGGGTAGTTGGCCTCGAGCATCTTCTGCCGCTGCGGCGTGCGCGGGATGCCGAATTTCATCACCGGCTCGAGCGAGCCCGGGCAGATCGCGTTCACGCGCACCTGGTGCTTGGCATAGGCGGCGGCCATCGATCGAGTGAGCGAGTTCACCCCGCCCTTGGTGGCCGAGTAGGTGTGGCCGGAGATCGAGCTGCCCAGGAGGCCCGCCGTCGACGAGATGTTGATCACCGAGCCGCCGCCCGCGGCGATGAGCGCCGGGATGGCGTGTTTCGAGCACAGGAACACCCCGGTCAGGTTGACGTCGATCATGCGCTGCCAGATGTGCAGCGGCAGGCGGATCACGTCGCAGTCGCGCTCGGCCTCGGTCGGGCCGCCGTTGTTGATGCCGGCATTGTTGTAGAGCACGTTCAGGCCGCCGAAGTGCGCCAGCGCGGCCTCGACCATCCGCTTCACGCTGTCTTCGGAGCTCACGTCGCAGGTGATCGCGAGGGCCTCGCCGCCCCGCGCTTGGACTTCCTCCTGGAGCGCGTGGACACGCGCTTCGTCGATGTCCGCCAGCGCCACGCGCGCCCCGTGGCCAGCGAACGAAAACGCCGCGGCGCGCCCCTGCGCACCGGCCGCCCCGGTGATGAGGGCGATCTTTCCTTCCAGTCGGCCGGCCATGCCCGCGCCGCTCATTCCTGCGGCTTGACGCCGGACTTCGCGAACGCCTCGCCCCAGCGCGGCGCATCGCGCCGCAGGCGCTCGGCGAACTCGGCGGGCGTGCTGCCCACGGCGATGATGCCGCCCTTTTCCAGCATCTCGGCCTGGCCCTCGGGCGTGCGCAGCAGCTTGGCGATCTCCTGGCTCATGCGGTCGATCACCGGGCGCGGCGTGCCCTTGGGCGCCATGATCCCGGCCCAGCCGGGCAGGTCGAGCGGAAAACCGAGTTCGCCGAAGGTCGGCACGTTGGGGTACAGCGGCCAGCGTTGCGTTCCGGTGACCGCCAGCACCGCCAGCTTGCCGGCCTGGAGCATCGCGCCCATGCTGGAGAAGTCGATGTAGCCGGCGGTGGCGCGCCCGGCAGCCACGTCGAGCGTGGCGGGGGCGGTGCCCTTGTAGGGGACATGCGCCATGTCCAGGCCCGCCGCGCCGTTGAACATCTCGCCGTAGATGTGCGCCGTGCTGCCGATGCCGAACGAAGCGAAGGTGGTCTTGCCGGGGTTGGCCTTCACATGTCGGACCAGCTCGTCCAGCGTCTTCAGCCCGGCACTCTGCGGCACGGCCAGCCCGAGCGTCGTGTAGCCGATGAGCGAGACCGGCTCGAAGTCGGTCAGCGCATCGTAGGGAAGCTTGGCGTGCGCGTAGCGGTTGATGAGGCTGATCGAGACGTTGCTGTAGACGAAGGTGTAGCCGTCCGGCTCGGCCGCCTTGGCCGCGCTCATGCCGACGATGCCCTGGGCGCCGGTGCGGTTGTCCATCACCACCTGCTGGCCCAGCACCGCCGAGAGCCTCGTGCCGAGCCAGCGGCCGACGATGTCGGTCTGCCCCCCCGGGGGGTAGGGGATGATGAGGCGGATGGGCTTGGCGGGCCACTCCTGCGCCAACACGGGTGCGGCGGGCGAGACGAGGGCGGCGAGCAAGCAGGCGCACCAATTGCGGCGGGCGAATTTCATCGGCGGGACTCCAGGTGGATCGGGGACTGGGCGAGACAGCGCACTCAGCCGGTCTCGTCGAGCAGCCGGTGCAATGCGAGAAACGTGCCGGACTGGGGCTGCGCAAAGACGCGGCCCATGTTGAGGTGGTGGCACCCGGGCTCCACCTGCATGCGCACGGGTTGCCCCCGCGCGGCGAGCATGTCGTGGTACGCCTGCGTCTGGCGCTGCATCTCGGGCGTTTCATCGGCGCCCACGGCGAGCAGCATCGGCAGGCGCGGGTCGAGCGGCGGGTTGTGCAGGGGGCTGGCTTTCGCCACCAAGGCCTCGTCGAGGGCCATGTCCTCGTGCCGTCCGTGCCAGCGGTGCGCCTCGAGGTCGTAGACCGAGCTCGCCAGCGCGGCGGCACGAACGACGCGCGCGGAAGGCTCGTGCGCCAACGCCATCCCGCCCAGCTGCGCCCCTGCGGACATGCCGGCGAGGACGATGCGATCCGGGTCGCCCCCGAACGCCCGCGCGTGGGCGTGCACCCACGCCACCGCCTCGCGCGCCTCCTCCACCATGCGCCACAGCGGCACTTCGGGCAGCAGGCCGTAGCTCGGCAGCACGGTGACGACGCCGGCGTCGGACCAGGGCGGCGCGATGAACGAGTAGACGGACTTGTCCAATGTGCGCCAGCCGCCGCCATGGATGAACAGCAGCACCGGCGCCAAACCCCGGCGGCGCAGCGCGGTGCCCTGCGCCGCAAAGACGTCCAGGCACTGGCGCGGCCCGGGGCCGTAGCGGAGGTCGAGCGTGCCCGCCAGCCGCGCCCGCGCGGCCACACTGGCCTCGCGGTTCTCGCGCCCGTAACGCGCCGGCTCCGCAACGGCGATCTGCGGGTTGTACTGGGCCGCGATCTGCGCACGCGTCATGCCGCGCCAGACCACCTCGTGCTCGGGGCCGTGCTCGCCCCCGTTTGTCGACAAGGTCAGGCTCCGGGTCCGGCGACCGGCTTGAGTGCCGCGTCGAGCACGGGGTAGCCGTCCTTGTCGGTCTGGCGGTCGAGGTAGTTCACCACGCGCGTGGCGTTGGCGTGGATGCCGAGCAGGCGCATGGGGCGCTCGCCCACCGTGCGGAAGCTGTGCGGAATGCCGGCCGGCAGCACCACGCAATCGCCCGCCACCACATGTTGGGGCGCGTTCTCCTGCCCCTGCAGCCAGACCTCGGTTTCGCCCTCGACGACGAACAGCAGTTCGACATAGGGGTGCCAGTGCATCGGCGCAACGTAGCCCGGCTCCCCGACCTGGATGCCCGTGCGCACGGGCGTCTCGCCATCGCCTGCCAGCGGAAAGTAGTGCGCCAGCGGGCCGTAGGTGACACGCTGAGATTCGCTGAGGCGGTGGACTTTGAGGCGGTCGGTCATCGTGTGTGGGTCGGCGCGCGCGGAGGCGGGCACATTCGGGCTGGACGGGCGTTGTTCGCTATGCGAACATTTGTTCGTTCATCGTCGATGCCAATGCCGCCCTTGTCAAGCAACGCCCCGCATCCGGAGGAATTCGTCAGCTCGCTCGCGCGCGGGCTGGCGGTGATCGAGGCGTTCGGCAACGGGCAGGAGGCGCTCACGCTGAGCGAGGTCGCGCGCCGGGCCGACATCAGCCGCGCCGCGGCCCGCCGGCTTCTGCGGACCCTCGTCACGCTCGGCTACTCGGCCTTCGACGGCAAGAATTTCTCGTTGCGTCCCCGCGTGCTGGCGCTCGGCTTCGCCTACCTGTCCTCGGTGAGCGTCTGGGACGTCGCCCGGCCCTTCCTCGAGGAACTCGTGCGCGACACCGGCGAATCCGGCTCGGCGGCGGTGCTCGACGGCACCGACATCGTGCATGTGATCAGGATGCCCTCTGCGAGGCGCCTGATGTCCATCACGGTGAAGGTCGGCGACCGCCTTCCGGCCCATGCCAGCGCGATGGGGCGCGTCCTGCTCGCGGCGTTGCCGAAGGCGGACCTGGACGCCTACTTCGCGCGCGCGCGGCTCGATGCCATCACCAGGCTGACGGTGACGGATCCGCGCGCGCTCAGGAAGATCCTCGCCGGCGTGCGCGCACAAGGCTGGGCCGAGGTCGACGGGGAACTGGACATCGGACTCAGGGCGATGGCAGCGCCCGTCACCAGCCGCGACGGGCAGGTCGTCGGCGCCATTGCGCTGAGCACGCTCTCTTCGGCCAAGGAATCTCGACGCGGCGCGACCCATCCGTTGCTCGCGCCGCTGCAGCGCTGCGCGAAGAGCATCGAAGACGCAGCAGCACGCCTGCCGCGCCTGCCCGCGCGGTAGCTCAGGAGGCTGGGATCACGGCCACGGCCTCCACCTCCACGCGGCAGCCGGCCCGCGGGAGTGCCGTGGTGCCCACGGTGGAACTGGCCGGCGGCGGCACGGTGCCGGCGAAAACGCGGTTGCGCACGGCGTTGAAGCGCTCGTAGTCGCTCATGTCGGTGAGAAAGGTCGTGATCTTCACGACATGGCGGAGATCGCCGCCCACTTCGACCAGCAGCTCGAGCATGCGCGCGAAGATGATCTCCGCCTGGGCCGACGCGTCGTCCGGTGCCTGACCGGCGGAGGTAAGGCCCGAGACGAACGCCAGGTTCACCGCCCCCAATGGCACCAGCCGCACAGGCGAGTAGGTGCCGAGCGGTCTGGCCGGATGGCCCGAGATCGTGGGCGAGGCCGGCATCGTCTTCGACATGGCAAGGATTATGGCGCCGCGAGTCGGGCCAGGCGCCGCAGATGCGCCGGGACCGCAGGCGATGGCGTCCACCTCACCGCGCAGCAACGCGACGCGCGCCGAAGTGGTCCTTGACGGCCTGCGTGAAGCGCTCGCGGCTGTGCTGCCGGCGCTCGAGCAGGCCGACATGCCGCTGCACCGTGACGCGGGGCAGCGGCACCACGCGCAAGGCCTTGTCGCGCGACCACTGCAGGTTGGCCAGCTGCGGCACGATCGAGACGCCGAAGCCCTGGCGCACCAGCTCGACGATGGCCTCGACCGAGTTCAGCTCCATGCCTTCGACCACCCGCGCCCGGCACTGCGCCAGCGCCTGCTCGACCAGATGGCCGGTCCAGGTATGGCGATCGAAGCGCATGAACGGGCACAACGCCAGCATCGCCAGCGGCTCGGCCGGCAGGTTGAAGTGCGGCCGCCTCGGCACCACCAGCACCATGGGCTCGCTGTACAGCGGCGTCCAGCGCAGGCTCGAGGGCAGCGGCGCCGGCGACCGGGTGACCACGGCGGCGTCCAGCTCGCCACGGTCCACCCGCTGTGCGAAGTCGGCCGACTGGCCGGCAAAGAGCGTCACCTCCAGCGCCGGGTGCTGGCGCTTGAAGGCCCACAGCGCGTCGCCGAACGCGCCCATCAGGGCCGACACCAGCGCCCCCACGACGACGGTGCCGCTCAGATCGTCACCGGCCGGCCGGCTCTGCAGCGCCTGGTAGCGCTCGACGATGTCCTTGACCTGCGCCACCGTGCGCCGGCCGTCGGTGTTGAGCACCACCGAGCGGCCTCGCCGGTCGAACAGCGCCAGGCCCAGCTCGGCCTCCAGCGCCCGCACCTGCAGGCCGACCGCGGCCGCGGTCAGGCCCACCTCGGTGCCGGCGGCGGCAAAGCTGCCCAGCCGGGCCGCGGCCAGGAAGGTCTGCAAGGTGCGGATCGAGGGCATGGCGCGGCGCGTGCTGGAAAGAAGGGCTTGGCCTCAGCCGCAGAAACATTCGCTTCGGCTTTGCAGCGGCGCAGTCTATCGTCGCGCCGGTGATGACCCTGCGCGCGCGCTCCTCCCAGGCGGCCCAAGTGCCCCCAGCGCCCGCAGTGCCCGCCGTGGCGCGCCCACCCCGTGGCGCCGACCTGCTGGTGCAGGCGCTGCAGCGCGCCGGCGTGCAGACCGTCTTCACGCTGTCGGGCAACCACATCATGCCGGTGTTCGACGCCCTCCTCGGCAGCGACATCCGGCTGATCCACACCCGCCACGAGGCCGCCGCCGTGCACATGGCCGATGCCTGGGCGCGCCTCACCGGCACCGTGGGCGTGGCCCTGGTCACCGGTGGCCCGGGGCATGCCAACGCGGTGTCGGCGCTGTACACCGCGCAGATGGCGGAGGCGCCGGTGCTGCTGCTGTCGGGCCATGCGCCGAGCCTTCAGCAGGGCATGGGTGCCTTCCAGGAGATGCGGCAGGCCGAGATGGCCGCCCCGGTCTGCAAGGCCGCCTGGACCAGCGCCGGCCCCGACCACGTGGCCGCCGACCTGGCGCGCGCCATCGGCCTGGCGCGCAGTGGCCGGCCCGGGCCGGTGCACCTGAGCCTGCCCAGCGACGCGCTGGAGGGCGCCACCAAAGCCGGCCTGCCCCCTGCCCAGGCGTTCGAGCCGAAGCGGCAACCGCCGCCGGCCGCCGCGGCGCACGACCTGCTGGCCTGGCTGCGCG
>JALHOU010000002.1:73435-76222 GCA_022842825.1 Rubrivivax sp. | reverse complement strand
GGCGGGTACTGGTTCAGGCCCTCGCGCATGGCGGCGGCCACGTGTTCGACGAGCGCCGGGTCGCCTTCGAAGTCGGGGAACCCCTGGCCCAGGTTGATGGCGCCGGTCTCCTGGGCGAGCGCGGACATGACGGTGAAGATGGTCGTGCCGACGGCGGGCAGGCGCGATTCGATGACAGGCGTGCTCATGGCGGTGAGGGTTGGGAGGTCAGAGTTGGTAGTCGTTGTCGGTGCGGGCGGCGCCATCGGCGGCGCCGTCGGCGTGCCTCGCATCGCTCTTGAGGGCGCGCTCCAGCAGGGCCGCGTTCAGGCGCGGGGCCAGCAGCTCGGCGAACGCGAGCACGAAGTGCCGCAGGTACACGCCGCGCTTGAAGGCGACGCGCGTGACGTTGGTGCCGAACAGGTGGCCGAGCGGTACCGAGACGAGATCGCTGCCGCCGGGGGTCGCGGCCTCCTCGCGCATGGCCTGTTCGGCGACGATGCCGATGCCGAGCCCGAGCTGGACGTAGGTCTTGATGACATCGGAGTCGATGGCCTCCAAGGCCACACGCGGCGCCAGCCGCGCGCGCGCGAAGGCCTGGTCAATGCGCGTGCGGCCGGTCACGGTGGGGTGGTAGAGCACGAGCGTCTCGCCCGCCAGCTGCTCCAGCGTGGGGCGCACCTCTCGGGCTAGCGGGTGGGCGCGTGGCACCACGAGCACATGCTGCCACTCGTAGCAGGGCAGCGTCACCAGTTCGGCGTGCGTGGCCAGCGCCTCGGTGGCCAGGCCGATGTCGGCGATCTCGGCCCTCAGCATGCTGGCCACCTGCTCGGGCACGCCCTGGTGCAGGACCACCTGCACCTGCGGGTAGCGCCGCCGAAGCTCAGCCACCGGGCCGGGCAGGAAGTAGCGGGCCTGCGTGTGCGTGGTGGCGATCGACAGCGTGCCGGTGTCGCGGCCGGCGTACTCGTCGCCGACGCGCTTGAGGTTGGCAACCTCGCGCAGGATCGTCTCCACCGAGGTCAGCATCTGGCGGCCGGGCTCGGTGACATGCGTCAGCCGCTTGCCGTGGCGCACGAAGAGGTCGACGCCGAGCTCCTGCTCGAGCTCGCGGATCGCCTTGCTCACGCCGGGCTGCGAGGTGTGCAGGGCGCGTGCCGTCTCGGTGAGGTTGAGGCCGCGGCGCACCGCCTCCTGGACGAAGCGCAACTGCTGCAGGTTCAAGGCGGGCCTCCGGCCGGCCCGTCGAGCGAGGCCGTGACGGCCTCGGCCATCGCGGCATGCACGCTGCGGTGCTCGCCGATGGCCTCGTGCAGCGTGAAGGCGACACCGGCATGCGTGCTCCGCAGCTCTTCCAGCAGCAGCGGCAGATCGCGACGAACATGGCCGCCCGTACCGAGGAACATCGGGCGGATGTCGATGCGCTGGCAGCCGGCCTGCGCCAGGTCGGCAGCCGCCTCCGCCAACGACGGGCGCATGAGCTCGAGGAAAGCCAGGCGCACCTGCAGGGTCGGCCGGCGGGCTCGCACGAGTGCGGCAATGGCTTCGAAGGGCGCCGCCCAGGCCGGGTCGCGGGCGCCGTGGGCGAAGAGGACGAGACCTTGGGTCATGGGCGGGCTCTGGTGTCGATCAACGGTAGCGCACGAGCCACGCGAACGCGGCCATCGAGAGCGCGAGGAACAGCAGGCTGGGCGAGGCTGCGGCCGCCCACGGCACCCAGCCGTTGAGCAGCCCGATGTGGCCGGCCAGGTTGTTGAGGAGCACGAAGCCGATGCCGAGCATGATGCCGCCGAAGACCTTGAGGCTCACGCTGCCGCCGCGCGCTTGCATGTAGGCGAACGGCAGTGCCAGGGCGACCATCACCAGGCAGGCCATCGGGTACAGGGCCTTCTTCCAGAACTGGATCTGATGACGTTGGGCCGACTGCTCCTGGTCGGCGAGATGGACGCTGTAGCGCCACAGCTCCAGCGTGCTCATCGTGCGCAGCGGCAGCACGGCGGCCGCGACGACTTCGGGTGTGAGCGTGCTCGGCCATAGCAGCTGTGCCTGCTTGTGCACGCGCAGCGGCGGCTGGCCGGCGGCACGGGCGCGCGGCCAGCGGGTTTCTTCGGCATCGAGCAGGGTCCAGGTGCCGTCGTCGGCGACGCGGGCCTCGCGGGCCTCGATGCGCACCGCCAGCCGTCCGTCGTCGTCGAACTCGAAGATGCGCACATCGGCGAGGCCTCCGCCGCTGCTGGTGCCGGCGATGTTGATCGAGTAGCTGCGCTCGCCCTCGGTCGTGCTGCGACGTTCCTTCAGCCAGGCGCCGGCGGTGCCCACGCGGGTACCACCGCTCGTGCGCGCCTTGAAGAGCGCCACCTCGCGCTCGGCACGCGGCGCGACGTAGTCGCCGACGACGAAGGTGAGGGCGCTGAAGGCCAGCCCGAGCACCGCGAGCAGGCCGAGCGCGCGGCCCGGCCCGAGGCCGCCAGTGCGCAGGATGGTGAACTCCGACGACTGCGCAAGCCGCGCCAACGAGTAGATAGTGCCGATGAGCACCGCGATGGGCAGCAGTTCGTAGAAGTGCCCCGGGATCTCCAGCGCCGCCGACCAGGCGGCGTCCAACGCGGCGAGGCCTTTGGCGCCGGCGTCGCCCAACGTCTCGACGAAGTCGATGAAGTAGAACAGCGCGAGGAAGGCCAGCGCGACGAAGCCCACGGAGGCGACGATGTCACGGTATAGCAAGCGGCGCACGGTCTTCATGGGCTGGCGAAGTGGCGTTGGGCGATGGGCGATGGGCGATGGGCGATGGGCGATGGGCGATGGGCG
>JALHOU010000002.1:26483-73335 GCA_022842825.1 Rubrivivax sp. | reverse complement strand
TGGGCGATGGGCGATGGGCGATGGGCGATGGGCGATGGGCGATGGGCGGGCAACTGGCGCGGGCGCCGACTCAGGCGGCGCGCCGCCGGCGCCACGGCCAGCGCACGACCGCGGCATGGTCGCGCCACCACAGCAGCGCGAGCGCCAGTCCGAAGGTGCCGCCATGGATGAGGATCAGGGCCGGCCCCATGGCGAGGCGGCCCGTGGACACCCAGGCCTGGGAGAGGTTGACGAGGTTGTAGTAGATCGCGAAGGCCAGCAGAGCGAACAGCAGGTTCCAGTTGCTGGCGCGGCGCGGGTTCGTGGCCGCCAGGCCGATGCCCAGCAGCACGAGATTGGCGGCCCCCAGCAGCATGCCGACCCGCCAGGTGAGCTCGCCCTGGTGCCTGGGCGTCGGGCTGCGGATGAGGTCCATCGTCGTCACGGCCTTGGGTGGGCGCGCTTCGGCCTCACGCACCGCGCGTTCACTGGCCAGCACGCGGTAGCTCTCGAAACTCGAAAGCGTCTTCTCACCGCTCTTCAGATTCACTTCGTTGCGCTGGCCACGTTCGAGCACGAGAAAGTGGTCGCCGCCGTCGGCCTCGATGCGGCCGCTGCGGGCCGAGGTGACCGCCTCGGCGTGGTCCTGGCGGTTGAGGATGAAGACGTTGCGCGCCGCGCCACCGTCCGCACTGTCGCGCTCCACGAAGAATACGCGGCGGCCGTCGCTGGAGGTCTGGAAGACTCCGGGGGCCACGCGCGAGAGATCAGAGCGCTGCTGATAGCGCTCGCGCAGCTCGAGCCCGTTGCGGTTGCCCCAGGGCCAGGCGAACAGCAGCAGCAGGGTCACCACGAGAAGCACGGGCCACACGGTGCGCAGCACCGGCTTCACAAATCGCGTCAGGCCCACCCCGCTGGCGAACCAGATGCTCATCTCGCTGTCGCGGTACATGCGCCCGAGCGAGAGCACGACGGCGACGAAGAGTGAAAGCGCCAGCATCGTCGGCAGGTGCCCGAGCGCCACGTAGCCCAGCAGCAGCACCACGTCGCGCGGCGCCACGGCGCCGCTGGCCGCCTGGCCGATCGTGCGGATGAGGAACATGGTCAGCACGATGGTCAGGATGACCACCAGCGTCGCCCCGAACGTGCGTGCGACCTCCTTGCGAACGGACGAATCGAATAACATCCTGCGCTTCGTTCTAACCAGACGGAATTATGGACTTCAACACCCTCGTGCCCGGCAAGGCCGGGCTGGCCGGCATCGACGCCGATGCATTGCTGGTGGTGGTGCTGGGCGCGAAGGTGCCGTCCTCGATCGAGGGGCCGATCGGCTCGGCGCTTGCCGAAGCGGTGGCCGGCGGCGACTTCGCGCTCAAGGCGGGGCAACTGCTCTACGCGCACCGCGTGGCCGGCGTGAAGGCGCGCCGGCTTGCTTTCGTCTGGGCCGCGGACGTGGGCGCCAAGGCCATGCGCCGCGCCGTGACGGCCGGCGTGGCCTTGGTGAAGAGCGGCGGCGCCAGCCACCTGGCGGTGGCGGTGGCCGGCGCGCCATCGCCGATGGATGCGGCGGCGGCCGAGGCACTGGTGCTCGCGACGCACGATGCGACCTACGTCTACCGCGCGACGAAACCCAGCGCGCCCTCGGCGCCCAAGCTCGAGCGCGTGACGCTCGTGTGCGCGGCAGCCGAGCAGCCCGACCTGGCCGGCGGGCTGCTGCGCGGCGAGTCGATCGCCGCCGGCGTGGCGCTGGCGCGCGAATGCGCCAACCGGCCGGCCAACCATTGCACGCCCACCTACCTGGCCGAGCAGGCGGAGAAGCTGGGCAAGAGCCACGGCTTCAAGGTCGAGGTGCTCGACCGCAAGGATTGCGAACGCCTCGGCATGGGCTCCTTCCTTTCCGTGGCCCAAGGTTCGGACCAGCCGCCGAAGTTCATCGTCATGCGCTGGATGGGCGCGGGCAAGGACGTGGCGCCGCTGGTCCTCGTCGGCAAGGGCATCACGTTCGACACCGGCGGCATCTCGATCAAGCCGGCCGCCGAGATGGACGAGATGAAGTTCGACATGGGCGGCGCGGCGAGCGTGCTGGGCACCCTGCGTGCCGTGGCCGGGGCGAAGGCGCGCGTCAACCTGATCGGGCTGATCCCGGCCTGCGAGAACATGCCCAGCGGCCGTGCGGTCAAGCCGGGCGACGTCGTGAAGAGCCTTTCCGGGCAGACGATCGAGATCCTGAACACCGATGCCGAAGGGCGCCTGATCCTCTGCGACGCGCTCACCTATGCCGAGCGCTTCAAGCCCGCGGCGGTGGTGGACATCGCCACGCTCACCGGCGCCTGCGTGATCGCGCTCGGGCACCATCGCAGCGGCCTGTTCAGCACTGACGAAGCGCTGGCCGGCGAATTGCTCGCCGCTGGCGACACGGCACTCGACCCGGCCTGGCGCATGCCGCTGGACGAGGAGTACGACGAGGCGCTGAAGAGCAACTTTGCCGACATGGCAAACGTCGGGCCGCGCGCTGGCGGGGCCATCACCGCGGCAATGTTCCTCAAGCGCTTCACCGCCAAGCTGCGCTGGGCCCACCTCGACATCGCAGGCACGGCATGGCGCTCGGGTGCGAACAAGGGGGCCACGGGCCGGCCCGTGCCGCTGCTGGCGCGGTGGGTGCTTGCCCGGGCCGCCGAGGCCGGGCGCGGCGAGAAGCCACCCAAGCCGGCCGGGCCCAGGCAGGCAAGCCGCGCGACTCGCACGAAGAAGTCCTGAGCGCGCGCGGCACGGGTGGCCGGCTTGGCCCAGGGCGTCGATTTCCACACGGGTGTCCCTGACACGCTGGCCTTCGCTTGCCGGCTGCTGCGCAAGGCTTACCGGCACGGTGCCACTGTGCTGTGCTTGGCGCCGTCAGCGCGGCTGGACGCGCTCGATCGCGCCCTGTGGACTTTCGTCGAGCGGGACTTCGTTCCGCATGTGCGCCTGCCCGGCCCGGCGGACAAGACGTTGCGGCGAACGCCCATCTGGCTGGCGTCCGGCGTGCCCGAAGGTGGTGCGGCACGCGCGGTGGTGCTCAATCTTGGCGTTGAGCGGCCGGTGAGTGCGGCGGTGCCGGTGCGCGTGATCGAAGTCGTCGGCGTGGGTGCGGACGAGGTCGAGCGTGGCCGTGCGCTGTGGAGGAGGTACAAGGCCGCCGGTTTCGAGGTCGTGCACCATCCGTTCAAAGCTGCGCGGGAGGATTGAGCCGTCCGCCTGGTCAGTGGGCCGCCGCGGCCGCGGGGCCACGCCGGCGATCGCGCCTGCGCCGCGCGGCTTGAAGGGGTCGTCCCTGTCCACCGGCCGGCGCCGCGCCGCGTTGCGACCGCACACGCGTCGGCACCTACCGTTCCGGAGTAACCCCGCTTGGGCGGGGGGTGCATTTCGGGTATCGTCGCCGGCTTTCGTCAATCCCCCCGTTTGCCCTAGAGGCAACTCGATCCCTACCGGAGGACCTTGCATGCAAGTCAAGTTGAACCTGATCGCCGGCGCAGCCGCCATCGTGCTGGGCGGAGCCGCCTATGCCCAAGACCTCGTCGTGAAGATCGGCCACGTCGCCCCGACCAGCGGCGCCATTGCGCACCTGGGCAAGGACAACGAGAACGGTGCCCGTCTTGCCATCGAAGAGCTGAACGCCAAGGGCCTGATGATTGGCGGCAAGAAGGCCAAGTTCGAGTTGCTCGCCGAAGACGACGCGGCCGACCCGAAGCAAGGCACTGCCGCCGCGCAGAAGCTGGTGGACAGCAAGGTCAACGGCGTCGTCGGTCACCTGAACAGCGGCACGTCGATCCCGGCTTCGAAGATCTACAGCGACGCCGGCATCCCGCAGATCAGCCCCTCGGCAACGAACCCCAAGTTCACGCGCCAGGGCTACAAGACCACCTTCCGCGTCGTCGCCGACGACGTGCATCTGGGGGGCACGCTCGGCCGCTATGCGGTCAAGGAGATGAAGGGCAAGAGCATCGCCGTCATCGACGACCGCACCGCCTACGGCATGGGTGTGGCCGAGGAGTTCGAGAAGGGCGTGAAGGCCGCGGGCGGCACGACCATCCCGCGCGTGTTCACCACCGACAAGGCGACCGACTTCACCGCCATCTTGACCAGCCTGAAGGGCAAGAAGCCCGACGTCGTGTTCTTCGGCGGCATGGACGCCGTGGCCGGCCCGATGCTGCGCCAGATGAAGCAACTCGGCATCCAGGCCAAGTTCGTCGGCGGCGACGGCATCTGCTCGGGCGAGTTGCCCAAGCTGGCGCAGGACGGCATGGGCGACGGTCAGGTGGTGTGCGCCGAAGCCGGCGGTGTCGAAGGCGAGGCGAAGAAGTCGATGGACGATTTCCGCGCCAAGTTCAAGGCCAAGTTCAACGCCGACGTCCAAGTCTATGCGCCCTACGTCTACGACTCGGTGATGATCATGGCCGACGCCATGGTCAAGGCCAAGTCTTCGGACCCGAAGGTCTATCTTCCGGTGCTGGCCAAGACGGCCGGCTACAAGGGTGTGACCGGCACGATCGCCTTCGACAACAAGGGCGACATCAAGAATGGCGCGCTGACGCTCTTCACCTACAAGGGTGGCAAGCGCGACCAGATCGCCGTGGTCCGCTGAGCGTTGCACGCCGGCCGCCGCTCTGCGCGGGCGGCCGAGAAGAAGGGGCCCCTCGGGGCCCCTTTTTCTTGTCCGTCGTGCGTGCGGCGCGACGGCAGCATGTCGACCCGATTACTTCAGCTTCACTTCCTTGTACAGGACGTGCTTGCGTGCCTTGGGATCGAACTTCAGGAACTCGAGCTTCTCGGGCGTCGTCTTCTTGTTCTTGCTCGTGGTGTAGAAGTGGCCGGTGCCCGCCGAGGACTCCAGCTTGATCTTCTCGCGTCCGCCTTTGCTGGCCATGGTGCGAATCTCCTAAGGGTTGGGCGGCGAGCGGTTCAGAGCTCGCCGCGCTGGCGAAGGTCGGCGACGACCTGGTCAATGCCCACCTTGTCGATGAGGCGCAGTGCGGCGTTGCTCACGCGCAGGCGCACCCAGCGGTTCTCGGTCTCGAGCCAGAAGCGGCGGTACTGCAGGTTGGGCAGGAAGCGGCGCTTGGTTTTGTTGTTGGCGTGGGAGACATTGTTCCCGACCATCGGGCGCTTGCCCGTGACTTGACAGACGCGTGCCATCTTTTTGCTCTCCCTCCTCTGGCGAGGGCTCGGTTGCGGGTTGTTGGGGTGCCGGTGGCGGCAAAGCTGCGGATTATAGCCACGGCGTCTTGGCTGCCGGCCGACGCGGCAGCCGCCCGAGGCTTGGCCGTTGGGTCAGGCCCCCTGCTCCAGATAGCGCTGCGCGTCCAGGGCGGCCATGCAGCCGGTGCCGGCGCTGGTGATGGCCTGCCGGTAGACATGGTCCTGGACGTCGCCGGCGGCGAAGACGCCGGCGACGCTCGTCATCGTGGCCATGCCGGCCAGCCCTGAACGGGTGATGATGTACCCGTCCTTCATCTCCAATTGGCCCTTGAAGATGTCGGTGTTGGGCTGGTGGCCGATGGCGATGAAGCAGCCCTTCAGCGCCAGGTCCGTGCTCGCCGCCGCCCCCTGCGTTGACTGCAACCGCACGCCGGTGACGCCGGAAGCATCGCCCAGAACCTCTTGCAGCGTGTGCCACAGGTGCAACTGGATCTTGCCGGCGGCAACGCGCTCCATCAGCTTGTCGACCATGATCGGCTCGGCGCGGAACTTGTCGCGCCGGTGCACGAGATGCACCTTGGTTGCAATGTTCGCCAGGTAGAGCGCTTCCTCGACCGCGGTATTGCCTCCGCCGACGACGCACACCTCCTCGCCACGATAGAAGAAGCCATCGCAGGTGGCGCAGCCGCTGACCCCCTTGCCCATGAAGGCCTGCTCGCTGGGCAGGCCCAGGTACTTGGCGCTCGCGCCGGTGGCCACGATCAGCGCGTCGCAGGTGTAGGTGCCCGAGTCGCCGTGCAGGGTGAAGGGCCTGTGCCCCAGTTCGATGCGGTTGATGTGGTCGAACACGATCTCCGTGTCGAAGCGTTCGGCGTGCTGCAGGAAGCGTTGCATCAGTTCCGGCCCCTGCACGCCGGCCACGTCGGCTGGCCAGTTGTCGACCTCGGTGGTCGTCATCAACTGGCCGCCCTGCGCGATGCCGGTCACGAGCACCGGCTTGAGGTTGGCGCGCGCCGCGTAGATGGCGGCGGTGTAGCCGGCCGGGCCGGAGCCGAGGATGAGCACGTGCGCGTGCTTGCTGGCGGTGGGTGTGTTCATGGTGGAAGGAGGTAGCGTTGCAGGTGGTGTGGCCGGCGCGGCGTCGCGCCGAATCCACGCACGAAGCGAAGTAGGGGGTGGCCACCGGCAGGTTCAACCCCGCTGATGGGCACAATAGGCGGATTCTTGCAGAACGTGCCCTGGAGCGACGCCGCGCTGGTCTTGCCTCACTGGGCCACAACGAAGAGGAGTGAGCCGATGTCGATGTTGTCGAACCTGGACCTGATCCGGCGTGTGCCGTTGTTTTCCATGCTCACGGCAGACCAGGCTCAGGCCATCGCCGACAGCGTGGTGAAGCGGCGTTTTCGCCGCGGCGAGATCGTCGTCGAGCAAGGGCGCAAGAGCAACGCACTTTTCATCCTGCTCAACGGCCGGGCGCGCGTGCTCACGTCGGACACGCGCGGCCGCGAGGTCATCCTTGCCGTGCTGGAGTCGGGCGACTACGTCGGCGAGATGAGCCTCATCGACAACGAGCCGCACTCGGCCACCGTGCGAGCCGAGGTGCAGACCGACATGCTCGTGCTGGCGCGCGCCGATTTCGGCCGCTGCCTGCCGGAGGCCTCGACCCTCAGCTACGGCATCCTGCGTGGCCTCGTGAAGCGCTTGCGCAACGCTGACCGTCAGATCGAATCGCTGGCGTTGCTCGACGTGTACGGGCGCGTCGCCCGCACGCTGCTCGACATGGCCGAGGAGACGCCCGAGGGCGTCAAGATCATCCGCCACAAGGTCAGCCGCCAGGACATGGCCAAGGTCGTGGGCGCCTCGCGCGAGATGGTCAGCCGCGTCATGAAGGACCTCGAGGAGCGCGGCGTCATCGAGACGCAGGAAAATGGCTCCGTGATCATCAAGGAACGGCTCGGCAACGACTGAGCCGGTCATCGGGTTGGTCAGGTCGCCTGAAGGCGCGCTTGGCTCCGCGGGGACAATGACCGCATGAGCTTTCCGCTGGGTTCCTTGCGAGGCGATGGCGCGGCGGCGGCGCCGGCGGGTGCGTCCGGCGTACCCGTGCCCTGGCGGCGCAAGGCGTGGCTCTTCGTGGGCGGCCTGGCCTGGCTGCTGTTGCTGCTGGCGATGGTCACGCACAACGCGGCCGATCCTGGGTTTACCACTTCTGGCAGCGGCGACGCGGTGCACAACCGCGTCGGGCTTGTCGGCGCACGCGTGGCCGATCTGGCCTATTTCCTGTTCGGCTTCTCGTCCTGGTGGCTGCTGCCGGTGGGGCTGCGTGTCTGGCTCGCCTCGCTGGCGTCGGTGCTGCGGCGCGACAAGTCGCCGGCGGCGGCACCGCGCTGGCGCTTCTGGCTCGGCCTGGCGCTGCTGCTGGCGGCCAGTTGCGCGCTGGAGTGGACGCGCCTGTACCGCTTCGAGGCGCACCTGCCCGGGCACGCCGGGGGCGTGCTCGGCTGGGCGCTCGGTCCGCTGTCGATGCGCTGGCTCGGCTTTGCCGGTTCGGGCGTGCTGTGGATCGCGCTGGGGGTGGCCGGCGCCTCGATGGCGCTGCGCTTCTCGTGGCTGGCGTTCGCCGAGCTGATCGGCCAGCGCTTCGATGCCCTGCGCGAGCGTCTGCAAGGTCGCCGCGAGCAGGCCGAAGACAGGCGCCTCGGCGAGATGGCCGCCCGCGAGCGCGAGCATGTCGTCGAGGTGCAGCGGCGCGAGGTGGACGAGGCGGTGCCTCTGCTGATCGCGCCGCCGGCACCCGAGATCCCGAAGTCGCAGCGCGTGGCGCGCGAACGCCAGCAGCCGCTCTTTGTCGAACTGGCCGACAACAAGCTGCCGCAGGTGGACCTGCTCGATGCCGTGCCCGCCACGGGGCGCGAGGCACCGCTGACGGCCGACTCGCTCGAGATGACCTCGCGCCTCATCGAGAAGAAGCTGCGCGACTTCGGTGTCGAGGTGCATGTCGTGGCGGCCTCGCCGGGCCCGGTGATCACGCGCTACGAGATCGAGCCCGCCACCGGCGTGAAGGGCGCGCAGGTCGTGAACCTGGCCAAGGACCTGGCACGTTCGCTGTCGCTCGTGAGCATCCGCGTCGTCGAGGTGATTCCGGGCAAGACGACGATGGCGTTGGAGCTGCCCAATGCCCGCCGGCAGACGATTCGCCTCTCGGAGATTCTCGGCAGCGAGGTCTACAACGCCTCGCACTCGCTGCTGACCATCGGCATGGGCAAGGACATCGTCGGCAACCCCGTGGTGGCCGACCTGGGCAAGATGCCGCACTGCCTCGTCGCCGGCACCACCGGTGCGGGCAAGAGCGTGGGCATCAACGCGATGATCCTGAGCCTGCTCTACAAGGCCGAGGCGCGCGACGTGCGCCTGATCCTGATCGACCCCAAGATGCTCGAGATGAGCGTCTACGAGGGCATTCCGCACCTGCTGGCGCCGGTCGTCACCGACATGAAGCAGGCCGCCAACGCGCTCACGTGGTGCGTGGGCGAGATGGAGCGGCGCTACAAGCTGATGAGCAAGCTCGGCGTGCGCAACCTCTCGGGCTACAACCGCAAGGTGGCCGAGGCCATCGAGGCCGGGCTGCCGCTCGGCAACCCGTTCAGCCTGACGCCCGATGCGCCCGAGCCGCTGGAGCGCCTGCCGCAGATCGTCGTCGTCATCGACGAGCTTGCCGACCTGATGATGGTCATCGGCAAGAAGATCGAGGAGCTCATCGCGCGCCTGGCGCAGAAGGCGCGCGCCGCCGGCATCCACCTCGTGCTCGCCACCCAACGCCCGAGCGTGGACGTGATCACCGGCCTCATCAAGGCCAACATCCCCACGCGCCTGAGCTTCCAGGTGGCGAGCAAGATCGACAGCCGCACCATCCTCGACCAGATGGGCGCCGAGGCGCTGCTCGGCCAGGGCGACATGCTCTACCTGCCCTCGGGCACCGGCACGCCGGTGCGGGTGCACGGCGCCTTCGTCAGCGACGAGGAGGTGCACCGCGTCGTCGAGTACCTCAAGAGCCAGGGCGCACCCAACTACGTCGAGGGCATCCTCGAAGGCGGCGTGCTCGAAGGCGATGAGGCCGAGGGTGGCGGTGAGGCGGGCGGCGGCAGTGGCGAGAGCGACGCCATGTACGACCAGGCCGTCGAGGTGGTGCTGCAGCACCGGCGCGCCTCGATCTCGCTTGTGCAGCGGCACCTGCGTATCGGCTACAACCGCGCCGCGCGATTGCTGGAACAAATGGAGCGCAGCGGACTCGTATCGGCCATGTCCACCAACGGCAACCGGGACATCCTCGTGCCCCGGCGGGAAGAGTGATCGAAACGGAGGCGGCAGCCGGCAAGGCGCGGCCGCTCGTGGCGACGCGTGGCCGCGCGCTGCTGTGGGGCCTCGGCCTCGTCGCCACGCTGTTGCTGTGCCATCCCGCCCGTGCCGACGCCGTTGATCGCCTGCGCGAGTTTGCGCGCGAGGTGAAGGGCGGCGAGGCCGCCTTCACGCAGACCGTCACCTCGGCCGACGGCAGCCGGCGCAAGGTCTCCAGCGGCACGTTTGCGTTCCTGCGCCCCAACCGTTTTCGGTTCGCCTACGGCAAGCCCTTCGAGCAGTTGATCGTCTGCGACGGGCAGAAGGTCTGGATCCACGACCCGGACCTCAACCAGGCGAGTTCCAGGCCGCTGGCCAAGGCGCTCGGGCAGACGCCAGCGGCGCTGCTGGCCGGGGGCTCGCCGGAGCAGGACTTTGTCCTCGCCAACGAAAGCCCGCGCGACGGGCTCGAGTGGTTGAAGGCGACACCGAAGGCGCGTGACGGGGCCGGCTTCCAGTCGATGCGCGTCGGCTTCCGCGGCAAGCAACTGGCGGCGGTGGAGATACTCGACAACTTCGGCCAGCGCTCGCTGCTGCAGTTCAGCGGCTGGGCTGCGCCGGGTGCCGCTGCGCCGGCGCTGCCGGAGGTCGACCGCTTCCGCTTCGTGCCGCCCGCCGGCGCCGAAGTCGTCGAGCAGTAGCGCCGCGGGCCGGCCGCGCCGCGGCTGGGCCTCAGAACACGAGCTTGGCGCCCACGGAGATCTGGTGCACCCGCGTGGCCTCGAAGAGCGTGGCCAGGGCAGCGTTGACCGAGAGGGCCTTGCCGAACGCGTAGCCCACGCCGGCAGAGACGGAAGGGCGCCCGCGGTCGTCGCCGAAGACATCGGCCGCCATGGTGAAGTCGCCGACCGTCTCGACGCCGAGCGACCAGGTCGTCGTGCTCTGCCGCGCACTGCGACTGCGCGTCCAGCCGAGGTTCGCGTGCCCGAGCAGGCTCTGGGCGACCTCCAGGGTGACCAGCCCGACGACGTTCAGATCCTCGCGGCGCCACGAGAGCGTCGGCTCCTTGACGGCACCGATGGAGTAGGCGACACCGAAGCCGGCACGCCCCGCTTCAGGCGCGCGCAGCGTGGTCTTGGCGCCCAGCAGCAGTGTTTCCTGCTTGACGTCGGCGGCGCGGATTCGGCCGTAGGCGAGGGCGGGTTGGGTGTCGAAGGCCATGCCGCAGGTGAAGACGGCCCCCAGGTCGCGCACGTTCGGCGAGCCGCTCGCGCGGCTGTTGGCGCCCGCTGCCTCGACCTGACAGGCGCCGCGCTCGATGACGTCGGCGGTCTCGCTGACCAGGGGTCGGTCGGCGCGCGCCGGCGCGGAGCCCAGCGCGCCAAGGGTGGCCACGGCGATCGTGAAGAGGCGGGTGGCAGGTGTCATGCCGGGAGTGTCGGGGAAGGGCCTGCACGGCCGCTGCCAGAATTGCCCCATGAAACCGCGCGTTTCCCACACGCCTGCCGCGTCGCAAGCGACCCTGCTGCCGCCGGACGAGGCCGCGGACGAGTTGCCTCTGCCCGCGCCGGACGCCGGCGCGCCACTGGCCGAGAGGCTTCGGCCGCGCGAACTGTCGCAGGTGGTCGGGCAGCGCCACCTGCTCTCGCCGGGGCGCCCGCTGGCCCTCGCGGCGGCGGCGACACGGCTGCCTTCGATCATCCTGTGGGGTCCCCCCGGCGTCGGCAAGACCACGCTCGCCCGCCTGCTCGCCGCGGGCAGCGGCTCGCAGTTCATCGTGCTCTCGGCCGTGCTGGCCGGCGTCAAGGAGATCCGCGAGGCCGTGGAGCAGGCGCGAGCCTGGCGGTCGCAAGGCCGCAGCACCGTTGTCTTCGTCGACGAGGTGCATCGCTTCAACAAGTCGCAGCAGGACGCCTTCCTGCCGCACGTGGAGTCGGGGCTGTTCAGCTTCATCGGCGCCACCACCGAGAACCCTTCGTTCGAGGTGAACTCGGCGCTGCTTTCGCGCGCCGCGGTGCATGTGCTCAAGCCCCTCGAGCCGGAGGAGCTGCGCGAGCTGCTGGTGCGTGCGCAGGCGCTGCTCGAGGCGCCGCCCCTGGCCGAAGCGGCGGCCGAGCGCCTTCTCAACCACGCCGACGGCGACGCACGCCGGCTGCTCAATGCCTACGAGAACGTCGCCGCGGCCGCCCTCGCGCAGGCCGTGCCCGAGATCGGCGAGACGTTGCTCGAGCGCACGCTGGGCGAGATGCACCGCCGCTACGACAAGGGTGGCGACTTCTTCTACGACACCATCTCGGCGCTGCACAAGTCGGTGCGCGGCTCCGACCCCGATGCGGCGCTGTACTGGCTCGTGCGCATGCTCGACGGCGGTGCCGACCCGCGCTACCTGGCACGGCGCATCGTGCGCATGGCCACCGAGGACATCGGTCTGGCCGACCCGCGCGCGCTGCGCCTGGCGCTCGATGCGGCCGAGGTGTATGAGCGGCTCGGCTCGCCCGAGGGCGAACTGGCGCTCGCCCAGGTCGTCATCTACCTCGCCGTGGCGCCGAAGAGCAATGCCGTCTACGCCGCCTGGAACGCGGCGCGCGCGCACGTCAAGCAGGACGGCTCGCGCCCCGTGCCCGAGCGGCTTCGCAACGCGCCGACGTCGCTCATGAAGAGCCTCGGCCACGGCGAGGGCTACCGCTACGCGCACGACGAGGAAGGGGCGTTTGCTGCCGGCGAGCGCTACCTGCCCGACGGCATGGATGACGTCACCTTTTACGAGCCGGCGCCTCGCGGCCTGGAGCTCCGCATCGGCGAGAAGCTGGCGCAACTGCGGCAGGCCAATCGCGACGCCCGCGCGGCGGAGCGCAAGAACCCGTCGCCCGGCTGACGCCGCGCTGCGGGCGCGCGCACGGGTTCCGATCAGACCTCCAGCGCCACCCGTCGAGACACTTGTCGCAACGCGAAGTGGGAGCGGATGCGCGCCACGTGCGGGAACGCGGCCAGCTGCTTGCGATGCAGTCGCTCGTAGTCGGCGGTGTCGGCCACGGCGACGCGCAGCAGGTAGTCGTAGTCGCCCGCCATCAGGTGGCACTCGAGGATGTCGGGGGAGGCCGCTGCGGCTCGCTCGAAGGCATCGAGCGCCGCCTCGCTTTGGCTGGCCAGCGTGATCTCGATGAACACGGTGTCGCCCTTGCCGAGCGCGGCGGCGCTGACGCGCGCGCCATAGCCCTCGATCACCCGCAGTTGCTCCAGCCGCTGCACGCGGCGCAGGCAGGCCGACTGCGACAGGCCGGCCCGCTGTGCCAGCTCGGTGTTGGTGAGCCGACCTTCGGCCTGCAGCCAGCGCAGCAGGAGGCGATCGATGCGGTCGAGTTCGGCGGGCGGGCTCATTCGGAGAATTCTGCCGCCAGCCATGGGCAGATCGGACTCTTATTGCGTCGATCTGGGGAATCTTCGCATCGAGAACGCAGAAACATTCGGTGCGGCCGCAGGCACGATGACAACCCTCAGCTTATCGCGACGCGCAAGCGGCCCCAGCCATGCGGATCGGTGTACCGAAGGAAATCAAACCCCAGGAGAACCGGGCGGGCCTTACACCCCCCGCGGTGCACGAACTGGTGCGGCACGGCCACGAGGTGCTGGTGCAGGCAGGCACGGGCGCAGGCATCGGCTGCGACGACCCGTTGTACGCCGCGGCCGGCGCGCGCATCGTGCCGCAGGCGGCCGACGTGTTTGCCGAGGCAGAACTCGTGGTCAAGGTGAAGGAGCCGCAAGCATCGGAGATCGCGATGCTGCGGCGCGGGCAGGTGCTGTTCACCTACCTGCACCTCGCCCCCGACGCGGCGCAGACGCACGGCCTGCTGGCCTCGGGCTGCACGGCCATCGCCTACGAGACCATCACCGACGCGCACGGCCGCCTGCCCCTGCTGGCGCCGATGAGCGAGGTCGCGGGGCGCATGGCCATCCAGGTGGGTGCCGTGGCGCTGCAGCGGCCCAACGGTGGCCGCGGCGTGCTGCTCGGGGGTGTGCCGGGCGTGCAGCCGGGCAAGGTCGTCATCCTCGGCGGCGGCGTCGTCGGCACGCACGCGGCGAAGATGGCCGTGGGCCTCGGCGCCGAGGTGAGCATCCTCGACCGAAGCCTGCCCCGCCTGCGCGAGCTCGACGACCTCTTCGGCGGGCGCGTGAAGGTGCTCTTCGCGGCCGCGGCCGAGGTCGAGCAGACGGTGCTCGTGGCCGACCTCGTCGTCGGCGCGGTGCTCGTCCCCGGTGCCGCCGCACCGAAGCTGCTCACGCGTGCCCAGGTGGCGCGCATGGCGCCCGGCGCCGTGCTGGTGGACGTGGCCATCGACCAGGGCGGCTGCTTCGAGACCTCGCGTGCCACCACGCATGCCGAGCCGACCTATGTCGTCGATGGCGTCGTGCACTACTGCGTCGCCAACATGCCGGGCGGCGTGCCGCGGACCTCGACCTGGGCGTTGAACAACGCCACGCTGCCCTTCACGCTGGCCCTGGCGGGCAAGGGCTGGCGCCAGGCGCTGCGCGACGACCCGCACCTGCGCGAGGGCCTGAACGTGCACGACGGGCAGCTCACGCACGAGGCCGTGGCGCAGGCGCAGGGCCTGTCTTGTGTAGCGGCCGGCAGCGTGCTCGGATGATCGTGGCCGGGCGCGCTACACCGGTTGCTGCGCGCGGCATGCACGGGGAAGCCCACCCCTGGCGGGCCCGGGCCGCTGCCTAGAATCATTTTCGAGGTCACTTCGCGGCGCGGCTCTTGCTAGCCTGGCCCTGAGTAGGTGACTGGCAACGAAGAGTTGCGCGGCGGCCAGGCGACGCCGACCGCGCCGAGGAGAACTCGCGCATGGACATCTTCCTCCAGCAGATCCTCAATGGTCTGGTGCTGGGCAGCATGTACGCGTTGGTGGCGCTGGGCTACACGATGGTGTACGGCATCATCAACCTCATCAACTTCGCGCACGGCGAGGTGCTGATGGTCGGCGCCTTGACCAGCTGGACCGTCATCTCCGCCTTGTCCGGCGCCGGGCTGTCGGGCTGGCTGCTGCTGCTGATCTCGCTGCTGTGCGCCATCGTCGTCTGCGCGGCACTCAACTTCGCGATCGAGAAGCTCGCCTACCGTCCGCTGCGCAGTGCGCCGCGTCTGGCGCCGCTGATCACGGCCATGGGCATGAGCCTGCTGCTGCAGACGATCGCGATGATCATCTGGAAGCCCAACCCCAAGCCCTACCCGGCGCTGCTGCCCAACGACCCGATCGACCTCGGCGGGCCCGTCATCAGCATCACGCAGATCCTCATCCTCGGCCTCACCACGGCCATCCTGGCGGCCTTGATGTGGCTGGTGAACCGCACCAAGCTCGGTCGGGCGATGCGCGCCACGGCCGAAAACCCGCGCGTCGCTGCGCTGATGGGTGTCAAGCCCGACATGGTGATCTCGGCCACGTTCATCATCGGCGCCGCGCTGGCCGCCGTGGCCGGCGTGATGTGGGCGGCCAACTACGGCACCGTGCAGCATGCGATGGGCTTCCTGCCCGGGCTCAAGGCGTTCACGGCGGCGGTACTGGGCGGCATCGGCAACCTGGCCGGCGCGGTGGTGGGTGGCTTGGCGCTGGGCCTCATCGAGGCGCTCGGTGCCGGCTATCTGGGCGACTTGACCGGGGGCGTCTTCGGCAGCCACTATGCGGACGTGTTCGCGTTCGCGGCGCTCATCCTCGTGCTGACCCTGCGGCCCTCCGGCCTGCTCGGCGAGCGCGTCGCCGATCGCGCCTGATGCCCGGGGCCTCGATCATGAAGAACAAGCTCGTCGTCTTTCTCATCGCCGCCGTTGTCCTGCTCGCGCTGCCGCTCTTTGTGCAGCAGATCGGCCAGGGCTGGGTGCGCATCATGGCCATCGCGCTGCTGTACGTGCTGCTGGCGCTCGGCCTCAACATCGTGGTCGGTTACGCCGGCCTGCTCGACCTCGGCTTCGTCGCCTTCTATGCCGTGGGCGCGTACATGTATGCGTTGCTGGCCAGCCCACACCTGAGCGAGAACTTCGCGTGGTTCGCGGCGATGTTCCCGGAAGGCTTGCACACGCCGATCTGGATGGTCATTCCTCTGGCGGCGGGGCTCGCGGCTCTTGCCGGCGTCATGCTCGGATTGCCGGTCCTCAAGCTGCGCGGCGACTACCTGGCCATCGTCACGCTCGGCTTCGGCGAGATCATCCGCGTGTTCATGAACAACCTCGAGCACCCGGTGAACATCACCAACGGGCCGCGCGGGCTGGACCGCATCGACCCGATGAGCGTGGCCGGTGTCAGCTTCGGCAAGCCCTGGGAGGTGGCAGGGTTCTCGGTGGCGCCGGTCACCATGTACTACTGGCTCTTCCTGGTCCTCGTGGTCGTGAGCGTCGTCATCTGCCACCGGCTCGAGCTTTCGCGCATCGGCCGCGCCTGGATGGCCATCCGCGAGGACGAGATCGCCGCCAAGGCCATGGGCATCAACACGCGCAATATGAAGCTGCTCGCGTTCGGCATGGGGGCGACGTTCGGCGGTGTCTCGGGCTCGATGTTCGCGGCTTTCCAGGGCTTCGTTTCGCCGGAGTCGTTCAGTCTGATGGAAAGCGTCATGATCGTGGCCATGGTCGTGCTGGGCGGTATGGGCCACCTGCCGGGCGTCGTGCTCGGGGCGCTGCTGCTCGCCGCGCTGCCCGAGGTGCTGCGTTACGTGGCTGGGCCGCTGCAGCAGATGACCGATGGCCGGCTCGACGCGTCCATCCTGCGCCAGCTGCTCATCGCGCTGGCGATGATCGGGATCATGTTGTCGCGCCCGCGCGGGCTGTGGCCTTCGCCCGAGCACGGCAAGGCCGCGCCGGCGCCCGCCGGCAAGCAGGGGGCCTGAACGATGGCGACCTCCGTCCTCAATGTCCAAGGGGTCAGCAAGCGCTTCGGCGGCCTGCAGGCGCTGTCGGAAGTCGGCATCACCATCCAGCCCGGGCAGGTGTATGGGCTCATCGGCCCCAACGGGGCCGGCAAGACGACCTTCTTCAACGTCATCACGGGGTTGTATTCGCCCGACTCGGGCACCTTCGAGCTCGGTGGGGCACCCTACAAGCCGAGCGCCGTGCACGAGGTGGCCGAGCAGGGCATCGCACGCACGTTCCAGAACATCCGCCTGTTCCCGGAAATGACGGCGCTGGAGAACGTGATGGTCGGTCGCCACGTACGCACCAAGTCGGGCCTGGTCGGCGCCATCTTCCGCACTGCCGCCTTCAAGGCCGAGGAGGCCGCGATTGCCCAGCGCGCGCAGGAGTTGCTCGACTACGTCGGCATCGGCCGCTACGCCGAGTACCGCGCGCGCACGCTGAGCTATGGCGACCAGCGGCGGCTGGAGATCGCACGCGCGCTCGCCACCGACCCCAAGCTGATCGCCCTGGACGAGCCGGCCGCCGGCATGAACGCCACCGAGAAGGTGGTGCTGCGCGAGCTGATCGACCGCATCCGCAAAGACGGCCGCACCATCCTGCTCATCGAGCACGACGTAAAGCTCGTCATGGGCCTGTGCGACCGCGTCACAGTGCTCGACTACGGCAAGCAGATCGCCGAAGGCACGCCGGCCGAGGTGCAGAAGAACGAGAAGGTCATCGAGGCCTACCTCGGCGCCGGTGCGCACTGACCGAGGCGGGAGCAGCGAACATGGCAGCAACACTCCTCAAGGTCAGCGGCCTCAAGGTGGCCTACGGCGGCATCCAGGCCGTCAAGGGCGTCAGCTTCGAGGTGCGCGAAGGCGAGCTGGTCAGTCTCATCGGCGCCAACGGCGCCGGCAAGACGACGACGCTGAAGGCCATCACCGGCATCCAGCCGGTGGCCGCCGGCGACATCGAGTTCATGGGCCGACCCATCAAGGGGCAGGGCGCCTGGGACCTCGTCAAGCAGGGCCTTGTGATGGTGCCCGAGGGCCGCGGCACCTTCACGCGCATGTCCATCGTCGAGAACCTGCAGATGGGCGCCTTCGTGCGCAACGACAAGGCCGGCATCGAGGCCGACATCGAGAAGGTGTTCGCCATCTTCCCGCGCCTGAAGGAGCGTGCGCAACAACTGGCCGGCACCATGAGCGGTGGCGAGCAGCAGATGCTCGCCATGGGTCGCGGCTTGATGGCGAAGCCGAAGGTGCTGCTGCTCGACGAGCCGAGCATGGGCCTGTCGCCCATCATGGTCGACAAGATCTTCGAAGTGGTCAACGACATCCACCAGCGCGGCACCACCGTGCTGCTGGTCGAGCAGAACGCGAGCCGCGCGCTGGCGCTGGCGAACCGCGGATATGTGCTGGATTCCGGCGAGGTCACGATGAGCGGCGAGGCCAAGGACCTGCTCGCCGATCCGCGCGTGCGCGCGGCCTACCTCGGCGAGTGAACCACCGGAGCACCGTGGTAGCGCGCGGCTCCGCCTGCACGGCTGTGCCGACTGTGCGCTTTTCTACGCACTGATCCGTCCCGCGGGGGATCCCGGATCGCAGCAGATCGACTTACATTCTCTTGATTCGCCTCGTGCCCCGGGGCGACGGGTTCATCAGGAGAAACCATGCGAGATCATCAAGAATCCCCGAGTTCCGTCGCTTCCCGCCTGCGTCCGGCCTGGCTGGTGCTGGCCGCAGCGGCCATGCTGCCGGGCTGCCTGGCCACCGCACCGAGCATGGGCGGCGGCAACACCACGGTCACCGGCGCCGCCGGTGGCGGCACCGCCGCCGGCAACAAGAGCAACCTCGAGCGCTGCGATGAGTCTCTCGGCACGTTGGCCATGGAAGAGGATGTGCGGGCCCCCTGGTACTCGCAGCTGCGCCAGTACAACCTGGGTTCGACGATCCCAGTCCTGCGCTTGATGATCCAGCAAAGCAACTGCTTCGTCATCGTCGAGCGCGGCGCGGGCTTGCAGTCGATGCAGCGCGAACGCGACCTGATGCGTGGCGACGAGGGCCGTGCCGGCAGCAACATGGGCGGTGGGCAGATGGTCGCTGCCGACTACCTGATGCGCCCGTCGATCCAGTTCTCGGGCAAGACCGGCGGCGGCGGCGGGGGTTTGGCCGGGCTGCTGCCGGGCGCCATCGGCACCGTGGCTGCGGCTGCCGGCAGCGTGGGGGTCAACGAGGCCTCGACGACGCTGCTGCTGGTGGACATCCGCTCTGGCGTGCAGATCTCCGCGGCCGAGGGCAGCGGAAAGAACTTCGACTTCGGCTTCTTCGGCTCCGCCTTCACGGGTGGCTTGGCGGGTGCCGGAGGGGGTTACTCCAACACGCCGCGCGGCAAGGTCGTCGTCGCCGCGTTTGCCGATTCGTACAACCAGATGGTGAAGGCGCTACGCAACTACAAGGCGCAGACCGTGCGTGGCGGCCTCGGCACCGGCGGTCGCCTCGGCGTGCAGGGTGGCCAGACCGAAGCCGGCCGCGAGGCCAGCGGGCGCAAGTGATCATGAAGCGCGCCCTCGCGCTGGGTTGTGCGCTGGCTTTGGTCGTGCCCGCGGCCAGCGCGCAGATTTTCCATCTGTACCTCGACTGCCGGGGCACCGTGTCGGCCGGTGGCGACCCCATCAAGCGCAGCATCGACCGCGGCCTGGCCGAGAAGCCCGAAGAGGTGGCCGGCGAGAGCAAGGGGGACAAGAGCGACGACCGATCCGACGCCAACGCCCGCATGCGCACGACGCTGCGCGCCGTGCCGGTGATCAAGAGCGACGGCGCCTATCTGTACCTGGCCCTGCGCGACAACAACATGACCGCTTTCGTGCAGCGCTCCAACGTGCTGCCCGTGGGCGAACGCATGAAGTACGTTGCCACCGATGCCTACTACGCGGCCACCTACCAGCCGCAACGTGGCGGCAAGGTGTTCCTGGATTTCAAGGGAACGGCCTTGTTCAAGTGGTACCCGCCGTTCGAGAAGCTGGCGGCCACGCGCGTCTCCATCGACCGGCAGACCGGCGAGCTCGAAGGCGAGATGGTCGGCCCCGAGGGCGAGGTGCTCGGCCGCATGGACATGAGCTGCACGCCCAAGAAGGACGGCGAGGGTCCCGCCCCGCGCTTCTGACGAATCGGCACCGTTCCAGCAAAGGGCCGGGGGCGATGCGCTGCCGGGCCCTGCCGCTTCTCAGTCGGCGCGCGCGCCGGTGGCCTTCACCACGGCCTCGTACTTCGCCAGCTCGGCACGCACGAACGCCGCGAACTGCTCGGTGGTCGTCGGCGCCGGCTCGGCCATCAACTGGGCCATGCGGGCCTTCATCTCGGGCGAGCCGAGCGCGTCGACGAAGGCCTTGTTCAAGGCTTGCGCCGCCTCGGCCGGCAGCCGGGCCGGCGCGAAGATGCCGAACCAGGTGGAGATGTCGAACTCGCGCAGGCCGAGTGCGGCACCGGCCTCGGCCACGGTCGGCACGTCGGGCATGACGCCCGACCGTCTAGCGGTTGTCACGGCCAGGGCCTTGAGCTTGCCGCTGCGGATGTTGGCGGCCGCCGCCGCGAGGTTGTCGAAGTTGAAGTCCACCTGCCCGCTCACCAGGGCGAGCTGGGCCGGGGGGCCGCCAGCATAGGGGATGTGCACCGCGAAGAGCCTGGCTTGCGCCTTGAACATCTCGCCGGCGAGGTGTCCGGCACTGCCGTTGCCGCCCGAGCCGTAGTTGAGGCGCCCGGGGTTGCGGCGGGCGTACTCGACGAGGTCGGCGAGGCTGGCAATCTTCAGCCGCGCGGCCGACTCGGCGTTCACGACCAGCACGTTGGGCACCTGCGCCACGAGGGTGATGGGGGTGAAGTCGCGCAGCGGGTCGTAGGGGATCCGGCTGTAGAGCCAGGGGTTGATGGCATGCGTGGCGACGGCGCCCATGACCAGCGTCTGGCCATCAGGCGCGGCCTTGGCGACGAGGTCGGCACCGAGGTTGCCACCCGCGCCGGGGCGGTTCTCCACGACCACGCTGCCGAGCGTGTCCTTGACGCGATCGGCCAGTGCCCGCGCGGTGATGTCGAGCGGACCACCAGGCGGATAGGGCACGATAAGGCGCACGGTGCGCGGCTGCGCGGCCAGGCGGTCGCCGACGCCGGCGAGTGCCAGCATGGCGGCCGCCAGCGGCAGGTTCATCAAGTGACGGCGGCGTGGCTGCATGTGGGGTCCTTCACGGGTTGCCGTGCTTGTCTGCCTCGGAGGTGAACGAGTCGGCGTAGAACTCGTCGGGGTCGAGATGGCACTGCGCCACGAAGTCGCGCTTGGCCGACTCGACGACGATCGGCGCGCCGCAGGCATAGACCTGGTACGCCGAGAGATCGGGCCAGTCCTCCATTACCGCGCGGTGCACGAAGCCCGTGCGGCCGGCCCAGGCGTCCTCGGGCAGCGGGTCAGAGATCACCGGCACGTAGCGCAGGTTCGGCATCTCAGCCGCCGCCTGCTCGCACCAGCGGTGCAAGTACAGGTCGTGCGGCCGCCGGCCGCCCCAGTACAGCACGGTCGGTCGCGTGATGCCCTTGTGGCGCATGTGCTCGAGCACGGCCTTGATGGGTGCGAAGCCGGTGCCGCTGGCCAGCAGCACCATCGGGCGGTCGGGCGCGGCGTCCTCGCGCAGGAAGAAGCTGCCAAAGGGCCCTTCCATGCGCAGGATCTCCTTCTCCTTCATCGCCCCGAACACATGGTCAGTGAACTTGCCGCCGGGCATGTGCCGCACGTGCAGCTCGATGGCCGGCGGGCTGCCCAGGTTGTGCGGCGCATTGGCCATGCTGTAGCTGCGCCGCGCGCCGTCGCGCAGGATGAACTCGACGTACTGGCCGGCCCGGTACTGCAGGTTCTGGTTGGCCGGCAACTGCAGCCGCAGGATCATCACTTCGGGCGCCACGCGCTCCAGCGCGAGCACGCGGCTCGGCAGCTTGAGCACCGGATGCTCACCGGCGCCGGGCACGATGCGCGCCTCGACCACGCAGTCGGTCTGCGGAGTGGCGCAGCAGGTCAGGATGTAGCCGGCCGCCTCCTCGGCCGCCGAGAGCGCGCGTTGCTGGTGCGCACCGTGGATGACGCGGCCCTCGAGCAGCTTGCTCTTGCACGAGCCGCAGGCGCCGTCGCGGCAACCGTAGGGCAGGCCGATGCCCTGGCGGATGGCGGCTGGCAGGATGGTCTCGTCCCGCTCGACCGTGAACTGGCGGGCGGCGGGTTGCAGGGTGACGTTGAAGGTCATGATGCAGCGCGGGCGGGGCCGCGCGAAGCGAACGGGCCGGAGGGCGCCAGTGCAGAGGCCCTCGACGAGGCCGCGGACGGCCGGTTCGCGGGCCGCGCCGGCCAACAAGCGATCATATGCAAGCCATGCAGACCCCTCGAGCCCCGCCCATGCATCCCAGGCCCTGTTCGCCGGCCCCGCGGCCGCGCCTGCTCATCGTCGGTTGCGGTGATGTCGGCATGCGCATCCTGCCCCTCGTGCGGCGGGCCTGGTCGGTACGGGTGTTGACCTCGTCACCGCAGCGGGCGAGCGTGCTGCGCGCGGCCGGTGCCCTGCCGCTCGTCGGCAACCTGGACGAGCCGGACACGCTGGCCCGCCTGGGAGGCGTGGCCGACGCGGTGATGCACTTGGCGGCGCCGCAGGCGAAGGGCACCGAAGACCGGCGCACCCGTGCGCTCGTGCAGGCCCTGGCCCGGCAGGGCGCCGTGCGTCGCTTCGTCTACGTGAGCACCACCGGGGTCTATGGCGATGCAGGCGGCGCCCGCTTCGACGAAAGCCGCCCCGTGGCGCCCGCCAGCGACCGCGCCCGCCGTCGCGTCGATGCCGAACGCCTGCTGCGCGCCTGGGCACGCGCTGTCGGCGTGCACCTGAGCATCCTGCGCGCGCCCGGCATCTACGCCGGCAACCGAGAAGGTGGCCATCCGCGCGAGCGGCTGCTACGCGGCGCCGCGGTCCTGGCGCGCGAGGACGATGTCTACAGCAACCACATCCACGCCGATGATCTGGCGCGTGCGTGCGTCGCGGCGCTCTACCGCGCGCGGCCACAGCGCACTTTCAATGCCTGCGACGCCAGCGAGATGCTGGTCGGCGACTACTACGACCTGGCTGCCGACCTGTGCGGGCTGCCGCGGCCGCCGCGCCTGACCCGCGCCGAGGCCGAGCAGAGGCTCAGCGCGTTGCAGATGAGCTTTCTGTCCGAGTCGCGGCGCTTGGACAACCGGCGCCTGACATCGGAATTGCGACTGAGGCTTCGTTACCCCACCGTGCGCGAGGGCCTGCGCGACGGTTGAGCCGTGCGGGGAGCCTGCGGCAGCCCGTGCCCTGGCAGGCTCCGCCGGGCGCGCGGCAGGGCCCGTGCCAGATCACACACCCTCGGCGCGGCGCAGCGTCTTGGCCCGGTCCACCGTCTGCACGACGATGTTCTGCGGGCGCCCCTCGCGCAGTATCTCCAGCGTCACCGCGCGCTCCGGCGCGCCGCCGGTCCAAAGCGCCTGGTAGAGCTGCGCCAAGCCGCCGATGGCCATGCCGTCGATGCGCAGGATGCGGTCGCCGGCCAGCAGGCCGGCCACGTCGGCAGGGCTGTCGTCGTTGACGCGCATGACCCGCACTTCGCCGCCGCGCTCCATGCAGTTCAGGCCCATCCAGGCGCGCGTGCTGGCGCGCGAGGCGCCGCGTTCGCGCAGTTCTGCCAGGATGGGCTTGAGCAGGTCCACCGGCACGAACATGTTGCCCGGCGAGCGGCCGCCGCCTTCGGGGCCGGCGGCGTCGTTGACGAAGAGCGAGCCGATGCCCAGGAGCTCGCCACGCCCGTTGAAGAGGCCGGCGCCGCTGTGGTCGCGGCGCGGCGGCGCCGTGAAGAGCGCGTCGTCGATGTGGTACTCCCAGTAGCCCGAGAAGGCGCGGCGCGACAGCAGCCGGGCGATACTCACATTGCCGTCGTCACCGCCGCTGGCGACCATCAGGGGCTCCTCGCGCGTGGCCGCCGAGGAGGTGCCGAACGGCACCGGTTCGATGCGCAGTGGCGCCAGCGCCTGCACGAGGCCGAAGCCGGTGGCGAGGTCGTAGGCCACGACGCGGGCCGGTATCCTTCGCCCGTCGTCCGGGCGGATCTCGACGTTCTCGGCCTCGAGCACGAGGTAGCCGATGGTGAGAACGAGGCCGTCGGCGGTGATGACCACGCCCGAGCCCTCGCGTTCGCGCCCGAGGGTGCTCGCCGAGCGCGCCCCCTCGACCGAAGTGGCGCGGACGCCGACGACGGCGTCGCTCGCGCGTGCCAGGGCCTTGCTTTGCAACTCGATCACCGAGGCCTGCGCCCGGGCGGCCGTGGTCATGGTCGCGCCGGCCAGCACCATCATCAACAGCGTGGCCACTGCGCGGGCGGCGAGTGCGGCTCCTGCCGCCCGATGCGAGCGCGGCGCTTGCGTGCCAAGCCCGGAAAGCTGCTTCATCACCGCGCGCCCCCTTCGATGACCGATGGGCACAAGCATGCGCCGATGCTCGGGCGATGGCAACTGGCCTGCGCCGGCGAGCAAGGGGGTTCCGGCAAGAAACTGCGGCGCAGGTTGACGCGCTTCACGCGCGCGGCCACTGGGCTGAACCGCATTGGGGCGCGCGGCCGGGCCCGGGTCGCGCCGCGACGAAGCGTTAGCGCCGCCGGAACGGCGGCTGTCCACGCCAGAAGCGAATCATCAGGAAACCACCGACCATGCCACCCAGGTGCGCGAAGTGCGCGACGCCCCGCACACCGGAAAGCCCAAGCACCAGCTCCAGCACGCCAAAGACGATGACGAACGTGCGCGCCTTCATGGGGATGGGCGGGAACAACGGCATGATGACGCGGTTCGGGAACAGCATGCCGTAGGCGAGCAGGAGCGCAAAAAGCCCGCCCGAGGCGCCGACGGTCGGGTCGCGCCAGCCCATCAGCGTCGAGACGAGCAACTGCGCCGCCGCCGCCGCAAGCACGCCGGCAAGCAGGAACGTCAGATACCGGCGCGGTCCCCACAGACGCTCCAGCTCGGAGCCGAACATCCACAGCCCGAGCATGTTGAAGAACAGATGGAAGCCGTCGCCGTGCAGGAAGGCGTAGGTCAACACCTGCCACGGCCAAAACAGCCCGCTGGCGAAGGGGAAGAGCGCCAGCGGCCGCACCAGCGGCACGAGCTGGTCAAGGCAGAACATGGCCACGCAAAGCAGCAGCAGCGTCTTGGTGGCGGGCGGCATCTGCGGCATGGGCGAGGGGTTGGGTCGGCGGCGCAGGCAGGACTCTGACGCGCGATTTGAAGGGTGTGTACGGGTGGGGCGGGCGCGATGGCCGGTGCCCTGGAGCCTGATCTGGTGCCCGCGGCCAGACTCGAACTGGCACGCCTTGCGGCGGCGGATTTTGAGTCCGCTACGTCTACCGATTTCGTCACGCGGGCCGCCGCTGTCCCTCCCGCCAAGTCTGGCCCGGCCGGAGCGTCCGCGAAAGCGGCGCGGATTATCACACGCGGGTTCGGCCGCCCCGGCGCCGGGCCCCCGCGGCGGCCCGGTGAATTCCCGCCGTCGGAGCACGGCGCGGGGCGCTGCCACAATGACCGGCGAGCAAGGAGCGACGGATGTCCGGACCGGCCTGGAAGACCCTCGAAGAAGCCATCGGCGGTACGCCGCTCGTGCGCCTGCAGCGCCTGTCCGGTGCCCTGGGCGAAGCGCGCGGCAATGTCGTCCTGGGCAAGCTCGAGGGCAACAACCCGGCCGGCTCGGTGAAAGACCGCCCGGCCATCAGCATGATCCGCCGCGCCGAGGAGCGCGGCGACATCCGCCCCGGCGACACGCTCATCGAGGCGACTTCGGGCAACACGGGCATCGCGCTGGCCATGGCAGCGGCCATCCGCGGCTACCGCATGGTGCTCATCATGCCCGAGGACCTCTCGATCGAACGGGCGCAGACGATGAAGGCGTTCGGCGCCGAGCTCATCCTCACGCCCAAGAGCGGTGGCATGGAATACGCGCGCGACCTGGCGGAACAGATGCAACGCGACGGCAAGGGCCGTGTGCTCGACCAGTTCGCCAACGCCGACAACCCGCGCGTGCACTATGAGACCACCGGCCCCGAGATCTGGGCCGACACGGGTGGGCGCGTCACGCACTTCGTCAGCGCCATGGGCACCACCGGCACCATCACGGGGGTTTCGCGCTTCCTGAAGGAGAAGAACCCGGACGTGCGCATCGTCGGCGCGCAGCCGGCCGAGGGCTCGCGCATTCCGGGTATCCGCAAGTGGCCCGAAGCCTACTTGCCGAAGATCTACGACCCGAGCCGGGTCGATGAACTCGTGCTCGTGAGCCAGGCCGATGCCGAGGAGATGGCGCGGCGCCTGGCACGCGAGGAGGGCCTGTTTGCCGGCATCTCGGCGGCAGGCGCCTGCTGGGTGGCACTGCTGATCGCCGCGACGGTGCGCGACGCCGTCATCGTCTTCGTGGTGTGCGACCGCGGCGACCGCTACCTCTCGACCGGCGTCTTCCCCGCCTGAGCGCGGGGCCGCCTCGCATGAGCGCCGGCTACAAGTACTGCCCGATTTGCGCCACGGCGCTGGCGCCCATCGTGGCCGAGGAAGACGGCGGGCCGAAGAGCCGCCTGCGCTGCCCGGCCTGCCGTTGGACGCACTGGAACAACCCGACGCCGGTGCTGGCCGCCATCATCGAGTGCACCGACCGCGAGGGCCGCGTGCTGCTGGCGCGCAATGCGGCTTGGCCGGGGCGCATGTTCGCGCTCATCACCGGCTTCATGGAGGCGGGCGAGACGCCGGAAGAGGGCATCCGCCGCGAGGTGGCCGAGGAGACCTCGCTCGAGGTGCATGGGCTCGAGCTCGTGGGTGTCTACGACTTCCAGCGCATGAACCAGGTCATCGTCGCGTACCACGCGCAGGCGCGCGGGGAGATACGCCTTTCACCCGAACTGGCCGAGTACAAGCTCTTCGCGCCTGCCGACATCCGCTGCTGGCGCGCCGGCACCGGGATGGCGCTGGCCGAGTGGCTGCGTTCGCGTGGGCACGAGCCGCGCTTCATCGACCTCTAGAATGGCGTCACCATGCCAGCAGCCGAACCACGCGAGCTCGATACCCGGGGCCTGAACTGTCCCCTGCCGATCCTGAAGGCCAAGAAGGCCCTGGCCGAGATGGGCAGCGGCGACGTCCTGCGAGTGGTCAGCACCGACCCGGGCTCGGTGCGTGACTTCCAGGCGTTCGCGCGTCAAACCGGCAACGACCTCATCGGCCAGACCAACGCCGGCGGCGAGTTCATCCACGTGCTGCGCCGGCGCTAGGCGCAGCGTTGTCGCGCGGAGTTCAGGCCGCGCGTGCCTCCGGGCCAGGGCCTTCCCGCCCCAGCCGCTCCAATTGCTCGAGCAGGCGCGCCAAGGCGACGCGAAGGTCGTGCAGGCGATTTCGCTCCTGTTCCACCACCGCGGCTGGTGCGCGTTGCACGAAGCTTGCGTTGCCCAGCTTGGCCTCGGCCTTCGCGATCTCGCCTTGCAGGCGGGCCACCTCCTTGGTGAGGCGGGCCGTCTCGGCGGCGACGTCGATGCGCACCTCGAGCGCCAGCCGGACATCGCCGACCATGGCCACCGGTGCGGCCTGCGTCGCGGCGCCGAACGCGCCTGCATCGGGCAGGCGGCGCACCTCGGCCAGGCGGGCCAGCGCCATCAGGATGGGTGAGGCCGCTTCGACATAGGCCTCGTCGCCCAGCGTCAGCAGCGGCACCCGCTCGCCCGGATTGAGCCCCATCTCGCTGCGCAACCGCCGCACCTCGAGCATCAGGGCCTTGAGCCGGCCGACCCAGGCGTCGGCGGCCGGGTCCACCTTCTCGAGCTGTGCCACGGGGTAGGGCGCGGTGACGATGCTCGACTCGCCCCCCGCACCCGTCGCACCCGCCGCGCTCGATGGCTTGCGGCCGGCCACGGGCGCCACGTGCTCCCAGAGCTCCGCGGTGATGAAGGGCGAGACCGGGTGCAGCAGGCGCAGCACTGTTTCGAGCGTGCGGATGAGCGTGCGCCGGGTGCCGCGCTGCGCGGCTTCCGAACCGTTCTTCGCCGCCTCGGCGAGCTGGACCTTGGCGATCTCGAGGTACCAGTCGCAGTACTCGTCCCACACGAACGAGTAGATCGCGTTGGCCACGTTGTCGAGCCGGTACTCGGCGAAGGCCTGCCCCACCGCGGCTTCCACGCGCTGCAACTCGCCGGTGATCCAGCGGTCGGCCATCGAGAACGACAGGTAGCCGTGGAAGGGCTGCCCCGGGGCGCACTCCGCCTTGGTGTGCTCCTTCAGCCCGCAGTCCTGGCCCTCGCAGTTCATGAGCACGAACTTGGTGGCGTTCCAGAGCTTGTTGCAGAAGTTGCGATAGCCCTCGCAGCGCTTGGTGTCGAAGTTGATGTTGCGCCCGAGCGAGGCGTAGCTCGCCATCGTGAAGCGCAGCGCGTCGGCGCCGAAGGCGGGAATGCCCTGCGGGAATTCCTTCTCCGTGTCCTTGCGCACGCGCGGCGCGGTCTCCGGCTTGCGCAGGCCGCTGGTGCGCTTGTCGAGCAGCGGTGCCAGCTCGATGCCGTCGATGAGGTCGACCGGGTCGAGGACGTTGCCCTCGCTCTTGCTCATCTTGTGGCCATGCGCGTCGCGCACCAGGCCGTGGATGTAGACGTCGCGGAAGGGCACCTGTCCGGTGAAGTGCTTGGTCATCATGATCATCCGGGCGACCCAGAAGAAGATGATGTCGAAGCCGGTGACGAGCACCGTGCTCGGCAGGAAGAGCTGCTGCTCGAGTGCCGCACGGCCCGTGGTCTCGGGCCAGCCGAGCGTGGAGAAGGGCACCAGGGCCGAGCTGAACCAGGTGTCGAGCACGTCCTCGTCGCGCGTCAGGGGGCCGGTGTAGCCGGCCTTCGCGGCGCGGCTGCGCGCCTCTTCCTCGCTGCGGCCGACGAAGATCTCGCCGCCGGAGCCGTACCAGGCCGGGATCTGGTGGCCCCACCAGAGCTGGCGGCTGATGCACCAGTCCTGGATGTTGTTCATCCAGTGGTTGTAGGTGTTCACCCATTGCTCGGGCACGAAGCGCACCTGTCCGCTCTGCACGGCCCCGATGGCGCCCTGAGCGATGCTTTGGCCGTTGGACCCGGGCTTGGTCATGGCCACGAACCACTGGTGTGTCAGCATCGGCTCGACCACTTGGCCCGTGCGGGCGCAGCGTGGCACGGTCAGGCGGTGCTTCTTCGTCTCGGCGAGCAGGCCGAGAGCGTCGAGGTCGGCAACGATCTTCTTGCGCGCGACGAAGCGGTCGAGGCCGCGATAGCCCGCGGGCGCGTTGTCGTTGAGCGTGGCGTCGAGCGTCAGCACCACGATCATCGGCAGGCCGTGCCGCTGGCCGACGGCGTAATCGTTCGGGTCGTGCGCCGGCGTCACCTTCACGGCGCCGGTGCCGAATTCGCGGTCGACGTGCTCGTCGGCGATGATGGGGATGAGCCGGTCCGCCAGCGGCAGGCGCACGCGCTTGCCTACCAGCGCGGCATAGCGCTCGTCCTGCGGGTGCACCATGACAGCGGTGTCGCCGAGCATCGTCTCGGGTCGCGTCGTGGCCACGGTGACGTGGCCCGGCCCTTCGTCGGTCGCGTCCTCGAGCGGGTAGCGGATGTGCCAGAGGAAGCCGTCCTCCTCCTCGCTCTCGACCTCGAGGTCGGACACCGCGCTCTTGAGCTGCGGATCCCAGCTCACCAGGCGCTGGCCGCGGTAGATGAGGCCCTCGTCGTACAGGCGCACGAAGGTCTCGGTGACGACGGTCGAGAGGCGCTCGTCCATCGTGAAGTACTCGCGCGACCAGTCGACGCTCGCGCCCATGCGGCGCATCTGGTTCGTGATGGTGGCGCCGGAGCTCGCCTTCCACTCCCACACGCGCGCGACGAAGTTCTTGCGCCCGAGGTCGTGGCGCGACTGGCCGGCTTCCTGCAGCTGTCGCTCCACCACGATCTGCGTCGCGATGCCGGCATGGTCGGTACCGGGCAGCCACAGCGCGTTGTGGCCGCGCATGCGGTGGTACCGCGTCAGCGCGTCCATGATCGTCTGGTTGAACGCGTGCCCCATGTGCAGCGTGCCGGTCACGTTGGGCGGCGGCAGCTGGATGCTGAACGAGGGCTTGGCCGGGTCCAGCGTCGGCGCGAAGACGCCCGCTTCGCTCCAGACCTGCCCCCATCGGGCCTCGATGGCGGCGGGTTCGAAGGACTTGGCGAGCTCGGTGGTCATGTGGGGAGGGGAGAACAAGACGCCCGGAAGCGTGGTGTCGCAAGCCGACACCCACGTCGGAAGGTGTCAACGCAATCATGTCGGAAGGAGTTTCGATTGTAGGTCCGGCCTCCCTCGAGCCCACCCCGTCGCGGGGCTGGCGCGGGGCGCGGCCGAACCGCTCCCCGCCCGCATCCCAGGAGATCGCCACATGCCCAGCCCCACCGCGCGCCGTGCCACCCGCTTGCCCCGCCGGTGGGCCGGCCGCTTGCTCGCGCTGGGGGTGGCGGCCTTGCTGGCCGCCTGCGGCGGCAACGGCTACGTGGACGACGACGGCTGCAGCCAGGTGGCCCAGAAGGACTGGCTCGGCGGCACCATGAACGACTGGTACTTTTGGTATCGCCTGTCGCCGCGGCCGAACCCCGGCTCCTTTGCCAACGTGCTCGACTACTACGGCGCGCTGCTCTACACGGGCACCGACCCGGCCTTTCCCCGTGACACCTACAGCCGAAGCGAAAGCACGGAGACCTTCAACCGCTTCTTCGGCGACGGAGCCACCATGGGCTACGGCGTCTCGGTCAACGGCTTCGAGGTGCAGAGCGGGCAGCCGCTCTATGTGCGCTACATCGAGCCGGCCAGCGACGCCGCCGTGAAGGGCGTGGCCCGCGGCGACGAGGTGCTCTCGGCCAATGGTCGCAGCGCCGCTGAGCTGATCCTGGCCAACGACTACTCCGTGCTGACGGCGGCCAACGCAGGTGACCGCCTCACGCTGCAACTGCGCCGCAACGGCGCCACGCGCACCGTCGTCGTCGAGGCCAAGGTGTTCAACCTCACGCCGGTGAGCGGTGCGCGCGTCGTGCAGTCGCCCAACGGCCGCCTCATGGGCTACCTGATGGTGAAGGACATGGTCTCGCAGGCTGGCGCGGGGCTGGACAGTGCCTTCGCGCTCTTTCGTGCCCAGAATGTGCAGGAGCTCGTGGTCGACCTGCGCTACAACGGCGGCGGCCTGGTCTCGATCGGGGGCACGCTGGCCTCCTACATCGCCGGCACGCGCGGGTTCACCGGCGCCACGCCGCGCACCTACACCGCGCTGCTCTACAACGACAAGCGGGCGGCGGCCAACAACCAGACCTTCCGCTTCGAGAGCCGCGGCAACGCGCTCGGCCTGGCGCGCGTCTACGTGCTCACCGGGCCGCGCACGGCCTCGGCGAGCGAGCAGGTCATCAACGGCCTGCGCGGCGTGGACGTGCAGGTCGTCACCATCGGCGACACCACCTTCGGCAAGCCGGTGGGGTCGTTGCCCACGGGCTATTGCGGCATCACTTACAGCGCCGTCAACTTCGAGTCGGCCAATGCACGCAGCGAGGGCCGCTACTTCGACGGGTTCGACGCCACTTGCCCGGTGGCCGAGAACCTCACCCGCGACGCCGGCGCCCTCGACGACCCGCTGCTTGTGAGTGCCGCGCACCATGCCGACAACGGGGCCTGCCCGGCCCTGGCGGCCTCGTCGAAGCCTGAACTCACGCGAGCCGAGAAGACGGCCAAGCGGCGCGCCTGGAGCATCGACGAGCGCGAGGCGATGGTGCCGCGCTGAAGGCTGCGAGGAGCGCGACGGCCGCGACGGCCGCGACGGCCAGGCGCAGCCGCATCGCGCCGCCGGCGGGCAGCCGCCTCACATGAACAGGTGCTCGCCGGCGTTCTCGCCGCCCAGGATGACGTAGTTCACCTTCTTCAGGTCGGCCAGCGCGCGCCCACCGGCATAGCTGATCGAGCTCTGCAGGTCCTCGCGCATCTCGCGCAGCGTGTCGGCGAGCCGGCCCTTGATGGGCTCGAGGATGCGCTTGCCCTCGACGTGCTTGTATTCGCCCTTGTTGAAGTCGCTGGCCGAGCCGTAGTACTCCTTGTACAGCTTGCCGTCGACCTCCACCGTCTGCCCGGGGCTCTCTTCGTGGCCAGCGAACAGCGAGCCGATCATCACCATTGCGGCGCCGAAGCGCACGCTCTTGGCGATGTCGCCGTGGTGGCGGATGCCCCCGTCGGCGATGATGGGCTTGGTCGCCACGCGCGCGCACCACTTCAGCGCGGAGAGCTGCCAGCCGCCCGTGCCGAAGCCGGTCTTGAGCTTGGTGATGCACACCTTGCCCGGCCCCACGCCCACCTTGGTGGCGTCGGCACCCCAGTTCTCGAGGTCGATCACCGCCTCGGGTGTGGCCACGTTGCCGGCGATGACAAACGCGCCGGGCAGCCGCTTCTTGATGTGTTCGATGGTCTTGCGCACGCCCTCGGCGTGCCCGTGCGCGATGTCGATCGTGACGTAGTCGGCACCCACGCCCTCGGCCGCCAGCCGATCGACGACCGCGAAGTCCTGCGGCTTGACCCCGGAGCTGATCGAGACGTACAGGCCCTTTTCGCGCATTTGCTTCGCGAACGCCACGTTGTCGAGGTCGAATCGGTGCATGACGTAGAAGTGCCCGCTGCCGGCCAGGAACTCTGCAATCGGTGCGTCGAGCACTGTCTTCATGTTCGAGGGCACTGCCGGGAGTACGAAGCGCCGGCCGCCGAACTCGACCGAGGGGTCGCATTCGCTGCGGCTTTCCACGCGGCACTTGCGGGGAAGCAGCAGGATGTTGTCGTAGTCGAAGATTTCCACGGTCAGCGCCTCAAGGCAACAAAAAACCGGGTCGCTGCGGCAGAAAGAGCCGCCACACACCCGGTGGCCGATTCTACCCGGCGCCTCCTGCTCAAGCCGCAAGCCGTGCGGCCGATAAATCGTGGTGGAACGCTCATGACTTCGCCCACCCTCCTGCCGAAGGACGACCGGCCGCCCGCGCCGGTGCCTTCCGGCTTCTGGCCCGTCCGGATCGTGGCCTGGATCGCAGCCCGTCTGCTGGGCCACGGCAGAGCGTGGGCGCGCCGCCTCGAGGCGACGGAGCAGCGACTGGGCCTGGCCGAACGCCGCCTGCAGACCCTCTTCACCGGCAGCGCCGACGCGCTGCTGCTGTGCGATGCCGACGGGCAGATCGTCGCCTGCAACGAAGCCGCCTGCCAGCTGATGCAGCGGCCGCGCGCGGAACTGCTCGGCACCGCCTGCCCCAGCCACATCCAGCAGGCTCCCTCGCCCGATGGCAGCACCGCACTTCGCAATGGCGAGGCGGTGGTGCACCGCGAGCAGGGTCACGTGCCGATCGAGTTGCACTTCGTGCCGCTGCCCGGCGCGCTGGCCGAGGCCGAGGGCGACTGGCTTGTGCGGCTGCGCGATATCAGCGACCGCCAGGAGGCGCAGGACCGCCTCGTGCAGCTGGCCAACTACGACAGCCTCACCGGCCTGCCCAACCGGGCGCTCTTCCGCAGCCGGCTCGAGCGCGCGATGCTGCGCGCGCGGCGCAGCCGGCGCCTGATGGCGCTGATGTTCCTGGACCTGGACCGCTTCAAGGTCGTCAACGACAGTCTCGGGCACGAGGCGGGCGACCGCCTGCTGCGGCACGTGGCGCAGGTGCTCACCGGCAGTCTGCGTGCCGCCGACTCCGTGGCCCGCCCGCACGCCGACAGCGCGTACACCGTCTCGCGCCTGGGCGGCGACGAGTTCACGGTCATCGCCGAGGACATCGACGGCGCAGACGACGCCGCGCTCATCGCGCAGCGCCTGCTCGACGCGCTGAACGCGCCCTTCTACCTGGGCGAAGAGGAGATCGTCATCTCGGTCAGCATCGGCATCTCGATGTACCCGGCCGACGACGTCGACATCGACCGGCTGGTGCGCCATACGGACATGGCCATGTACCGCGCCAAGGCGCTTGGCCGCGGTGTCTATTGCTTCTTCAGCGAGGACCTGCACGCCGACCTGGCGGCGCGCCTTTCGCTGGAGGGGACGCTGCGTCGGGCGGTCGAGCGCGGGGAGTTCGTGCTGTACTACCAGCCGAAGGCGCGCCTGTCCGACGGCGCCGTGACCGGCGTCGAGGCTTTGCTGCGTTGGCGTTCGCCGGGAAAGGGCCTGGTGCCGCCGGACCGATTCATCAGCGTTCTCGAGGACACCGGCCTCATCGTGCCGGTCGGCGCCTGGGTCATCCGCACAGCCTGTGCGCAGCTGGCGGCCTGGGACGCCGTGGGCCTGCCGCCGTTGCGAATGGCCATCAACCTCTCTGCCCGGCAAGTGCGGCATGCGCACCTGGGTACGCTCGTCGAAGACACGCTGCGCGAATACGCCATCGCCCCCGAGCGCCTGGACATCGAGCTCACCGAGTCGATGCTCATGGAGGACTGCGAGGCCACGCGGTCGCTGTTGGCCGACTTCGCGCGCATCGGCGTGCGCATCGCGCTTGACGACTTCGGCACCGGGCACTCGTCGCTGTCGTACCTGAAGCGCTTCAATGTCAACACGCTGAAGGTCGACCGTTCCTTCGTCGGGGCGCTTGCCGAGAACAGCGAGGACCGCGCCATCACGCAGGCCGTCATCGTGATGGCGCGCAGCCTGGGCATGACCACGGTCGCCGAAGGCGTGGAGACGGCGGCGCAGCTGGAGGTGCTGCGCGAGCTGGGCTGCGACGAGGTCCAGGGCTTCTTCATCGGCCGCCCGACACCGGCCGATGCCGTGGCACCCTGGGTGGCCGAGCGACTGCATCGCGAGCACCTGCGCAAGCTCTCGCTGGCTTCGGCCAGCGAGGTCGACGTGCCGCTCATCGACATCGAGACGGACCTGCCGTTCGATCCCACGCTGGCCGAGACACCCTTCGAGCGGACATTGACGCTGTGGCGGGTGGCGCCCTCCCTAGAATCGGCCCATGCAAGAGAACCCGCCATCGCACGGGCGTCCGGGCCCGCTGCCACCGGCGGGAGCCCAGGACACCACCGGATTGCTGCACCGCCTGCTCCAAGGCCTGAATCCGGAGCAGATGGCGGCGGTGACGCTGCCGGCCCGGCCGGCGCTGATCCTGGCCGGGGCCGGCTCGGGCAAGACACGTGTGCTGACCACGCGCATCGCCTGGCTGCTGCAGACCGGTCGCACGAGCCCGCCGCAGATCCTCGCCGTGACCTTCACCAACAAGGCGGCCAAGGAGATGCTCGGCCGCCTGCAGGCGATGCTCCCGGTGAACGTGCGCGGCATGTGGATCGGCACCTTCCACGGCCTGTGCAACCGCTTTCTGCGCGCGCACTGGAAGCTGGCCGGCCTGCCGCAGTCGTTCCAGATCCTCGACGCGCAGGACACCGTCGCCGCCGTCAAACGCGTCGTCAAGTCGCTGAATCTCGATGAGGAGCGCTTCCCGCCCAAGCAGGCGGCCTGGTTCGTTGCCGGCCAGAAGGAAGAGGGCCTGAGGCCGCGCGACATCGACGCACCGGACCCGCACACGCGCAAGCTCGTCGAGGTCTACCAGGCCTACGAGGAACAGTGCCAGCGAGAAGGCGTGGTCGACTTCGCCGAGCTGCTGTTGCGCACGTATGAATTGCTGCGCGACAACGATCCATTGCGCGAGCACTATCGGCGACGTTTCGTGCACCTGCTGGTCGACGAGTTCCAGGACACGAACAAGCTGCAATACGCCTGGCTGAAGATGCTGGCGCCGCCGGCCGGCGGCGCGTCGATGCCGGTGCCGGGCCCGCCGGAGCAGCAGTCGGTCTTCGCCGTCGGCGACGATGACCAGAGCATCTATGCCTTCCGCGGCGCGCGCGTGGGCAACATGGCCGACTTCGAGCGCGAGTACCGCGTCGAGCGCGTCATCAAGCTGGAGCAGAACTACCGCTCAGGCGGCCACATCCTCGACGCGGCCAACGTGCTCATCGCCCACAACGAGCGGCGCCTGGGCAAGAACCTGCGCACCGACGCCGGCGCCGGCGAGCCGGTGCGCGTGCGCGAATCGGTGAGCGACTACGCCGAGGCGCAGTGGGTGCTCGAGGAACTGCAGCAGCTGCACCGCGGCGGCCTGGCGCGCTCGGAGATGGCGCTGCTGTACCGGAGCAACGCGCAGAGCCGCGTGCTCGAAAGCGCGCTCTTCAATGCCGGCATCCCCTACCGCGTGTACGGTGGCTTGCGCTTCTTCGAGCGCGCCGAGGTCAAGCATGCGCTGGCCTACCTGCGCCTGCTCGAGAACGGCGACGACGACACCAGCTTCCTGCGCGTCGTCAACTTCCCGGCGCGCGGCATCGGCGCGCGCAGCATCGAGCAACTCCAGGACGCGGCCCGGGCCAGCGGTCGCAGCCTCGCGCAGAGCGTGGGCGCGGTGGCCGGCAAGGCCGGCGGCAACCTGCAGCAGTTCATGCGCCTCATCGAGTCCATGCGCGAGGCGACGCGCGGCCTCACGCTGCGCGAGATCATCGAGCACATGCTCGAAAGCTCGGGCCTCGTCGAGTTCTACAAGACCGACAAGGAGGGCGCCGACCGCATCGAGAACCTCGAGGAACTCGTCAACGCGGCCGAGAGCTTCGTCATGCAGGAGGGCTTCGGCAAGGACGCCGTGGCGCTGCCGGTGGACGAGCAGGCGCAGAGCCCCGAGGCCGCGCCGGACGCCGACACCGGCGAGATCCAGAGCCCGCTGGCGGCCTTCCTCACCCACGCCGCGCTCGAGGCCGGCGACAACCAGGCGCAGGCCGGCCAGGACGCCGTGCAGCTCATGACCGTGCATTCAGCCAAGGGCCTGGAGTTCGACGCCGTCTTCATCAGCGGGCTGGAGGAGGGGCTCTTCCCGCACGAGAACTCACTTTCCGACGGCGATGGGCTCGAGGAAGAACGCCGCCTCATGTACGTGGCCATCACGCGCGCGCGCAAGCGGCTGTACCTGAGCTTCAGCCAGACGCGCATGCTGCACGGCCAGACCCGCTACAACGTCAAGAGCCGCTTCCTCGAGGAGCTGCCCGAGGGTGCGCTGCGCTGGCTCACGCCGCGCCAGGCCGGGTTCGGTTCGGGCTATGCACGCGAGTACCAGCAGGCCTGGAGCCGCGGCAGCGGCCTGTCGGGCATCGTGGGTGCGGGGCGCGTCGAGGCACCAGCCTGGGCGCAGGCGCCCGCACCCCCGGCGCCAACCGCGGGGGCGGCGGCCGGCAGCGCAGGCGCGGGTCTGCGCGTGGGCCAGACAGTGTTCCACAACAAGTTCGGCGAGGGCGTCATCACGACGCTCGAAGGGCGGGGCGCCGACGCCCGTGCGCAGGTGCAGTTCGGCCGCCATGGCAGCAAGTGGCTGGCACTGGGCATCGCGAAGCTGACGCCGGTGGACTGAACGCGGCGTCGCCCGCGGCAGCGACACCCAGGCTCGTCGATCAGCTTGTCGTGGGCGGCGGCCGCGCGGGCTCGTCGGCCGCCGCCGCAGCGCCGCCGAAGTTGTCGTTGAAGGCAAACAACTGCGAGACGTAGAACACGGCCGTCGTCAGCAAGCCCATGGCCACGACCATCATCACCGCCAGCCGCGCCGCACCGAGCAGCGACAACACGGCCGACAGCGTGAAGCTGGTCAGCGCCGTCACCGCCACCCAGGTGGCGATGTAGGTCGTGAACGCGCCCTTGTTGCGCCACAGCGCCAGCGTGCTGGAGAACAGCGACTGCAGCACGCCCTGGCCGCCCCAATGCACAAGCGCGGGTGCAAACCAGTAGGGGACCGAGAGCGCGGTGATGAGCAGGCCGAACAGCCACATCGCGCGCGTCACGCCGGGCTCGTCGAACAGCGCCTCGACCTGCGCGCGCGTGGCATCGCCCTTGGCCAGCAGCTGTTGCAGGCGGGTCAGCGCGTCGTCCGAGACCCACGAGCACAGCACGAGGATGGCAAAGGCGAGCACGCCGTAACTCGCGCACAGCACGACCAACGCGCGCCGCCGTCGCGCATCGGTGCGCAGCGGTTCGATGAACTGGCCCGGATGCACCGGCCCGTTCAACAGCGCCGACTGCGTGGCCACCATGTAGCCCAGCGAGAGCATGGGCACCGCCATCAGCTGCAGCAGCCCGCCCACCAGCGGCAGCAGCGCCGCCACGACGGCGCTGGCCGCGAAGAAGACGAGGAACATGAGGCCGAGCGCCAGCGGCCGGCGGCCAAAGGCCTTGAAGGCGTCGCCCACCCAGCGCGGGCCATCGCGCATCGCCACGGTCTTGAGTTGAAGTGCCATCGGTGCAGTGGGGTCAGGTCCCGGGGTGCCAGGGCGTGGCGACGCGCTCGCGCAGCACGCGTTCGAAATGCCCGGGGTCCTTGGGCGCGAGCAGCGCGGCGGCGCGCGGCAGGTGCCAGTCCCACAGGCGCGAGAGCCAGAAGCGGAAGGCGGCGGCGCGCAGCAACGCGGGCATCAGTCGCCGCTCAGCGGGCAGAAACGGGCGCACGGCGCCATAGGCGGCAACGAAGGCGGCGGCGCGCACGTCGTCGAGACGCCCGGTGTCCAGGTCGCAACACCAGTCGTTGATGCACACCGCCACGTCGAACAGCAGATGGTCCGTGCCCGCGAAGTAGAAGTCGAAGAAGCCGCACAGCCGGTCGTCGCCCGCGGTGTCGTCGAACATCACGTTGTCTCGGAAGAGGTCGGCGTGGATCGGGCCGCGCGGCAGCGCCTGCCCGGCGGCCGAACTGGACCATTCCTCCTGGAACTGCAGCTCCTGCTGCAGCAGGGCCGCCTGGTCGGGCGCGGCCTCGCGCAGGTGCGGCAGCACCACGGGCACCGTCCGGCGCCACCAGTCCAGGCCACGCAGGTGCGGCTGCTGCAGCGGGAACGACGCGCCCGCCACGTGCAAACGCGCCAGCATCGCGCCCACCTGCACGCAGTGCGTGGCCGTAGGAGTCAGGCGGTGGCTGCCCGGCAGGCGCGTCGCCACCGTGGCCGGCTTGCCGGCCAGTGCGTGCAGCAACTCGCCCGCGGCGTCGGCCTGAGGTGCGGGCACCGGGATGCCGGCTCGTGCCAGATGCTGCATCAGGTGCAGGTAGTAGGGCAGCTCGGCGCGCGTCAGGCGCTCGAAGAGCGTGAGCACCCATTGCCCGCGCTCGCTGGTGGCGTAGTAGTTGGTGTTCTCGATGCCGCTCTTGATGCCCTGCAGGTCGGTCAGGCGACCGAGTCCGAGCTTGTCAAGAAGGGCGGCTGCGGCTTCGAAGCCGACCTCGGTGTAGACCGCCATGAACGACGCTGCCGCAGCCCTTCTCGTGCGGGTCAGAACCGCAGCACCGACCAGACACGCTGGCCGGCGCCACTCTTGTCTTGCGAGGGGTCGCGCCCGCCGGCGCCGACGTTGATCTCGTAGGGTCGCAAGGCGCTGCCCTTCGGGGCCACCGTGACGCGCTGGAGCTGGCCGCGCAGGCGCGTCTCCTCGATGCGCACCTGGTCGTCCTCGATCACGCGCAACTCGCCGGCCGGCCGCGCGGCGGCCGCTCCCGGAGTGGAGGCTGCGCGGGCAGGGGGCGGCGCGGACGCAGCGCGGGCCACCGCCGGCGCGGGGGCCTGGGCCCACGCCCCGGGTGCGCCGGTCGCCATCAGTACGAGCAGGGCTGTCACCGGGCCGGTCACGACCCTCGCCGCCACACCCTGCCGATGCGGTGCGCGCGACTCCCGCACGATGCGCTTGTTCATGCAGTCCATTCTACGCAGCGCCCACCCGACGGCCCCGGTGGCCATGCGCGCGAGAATGCAAAGATGCAAGACAAGTTCGTGTTGCTGGTCGACGGCTCCAGCTACCTCTACCGTGCCTACCACGCGCTGCCCGACCTGCGCTCGCCCGACGGTTTCCCCACCGGGGCGGTGCACGGCATGGTCGCGATGATGAAGTGGCTGCGCGACCGCTTTCCCGCCGCGCACGCGGCCTGCGTGTTCGACGCCAAGGGCAAGACCTTTCGTGACGACTGGTACCCCGAGTACAAGGCCCACCGCTCGCCGATGCCCGAGGACCTGGTGCGCCAGATCGAGCCCATCCACGAGGTCGTGCGCCTGCTCGGCTGGCCGGTGCTGGAGGTGCCCGGCATCGAGGCCGACGATGCCATCGGCACGCTCGCCCGCCTGGCCGCGGCCGAGGGCCACCGCGTGCTCATTTCCACTGGCGACAAGGACCTGGCGCAGCTCGTCACGGATGCGGTGAGCCTCATCAACACGATGGCCAAGCCGCCCGAGCGGCTGGACGTGGAGGGCGTGAAGGAGAAGTTCGGCGTGCCGCCGGAGCGTATCGTCGACTACCTCACGCTGGTGGGCGACACGGTGGACAACGTGCCGGGCGTCGACAAGGTCGGGCCCAAGACGGCAGTCAAGCTGCTGGCCGAGCACGGCTCGCTCGACGGCATCGTCGGCGCCTCCGCGCAGATCAAGGGCGCCGTCGGCGAAAACCTGCGCAAGGCGCTCGACTGGTTGCCCATGGGCCGCAAGTTGGTGACGGTGGTGACGGACTGCGACCTTTCGGCGCAGGTGCCGGGCTGGCCTGCGCTCGATGCGCTGGCGCTGCGCGAGGTCGACAAGGACGGGCTGCAGGCCTTCTACCAGCGCCATGGCTTCCGCACCTGGCTGAAGGAGCTGGGCGAAGGGGCAGCGGCGCAGTCGACCGCGGCCGCGGGCGCTGCGCAGACCGATGCATCTTCCATTGCGCCATCGACATTGCCTTCCGCCGCGCCGCGGCCGAAGCCGCCCGAGTTCCAGATCGCGCGCGAGTACGAGACGGTCACGACGATGGAGCGGCTCGACCAGTGGATCGAGCGGCTGCAGGCCGCGCCGCTGGTGGCCATCGACACCGAGACCGACTCGCTCGACCCCGTGCGCGCGCGGATCGTCGGCATCAGCTTTGCGGTCGAGCCCGGGCGGGCCGCGTACGTGCCGGTGGCGCACAACTACCCGGGCGTGGCCGACCAGCTCGCGCTCGATGCTGTGCTGGCGCGCCTGAAGCCCTGGCTCGAGGATGGCGCGCGGGCCAAGCTGGGCCAGAACACGAAGTACGACCGGCACGTCTTCGCCAACCACGGCATCGAGGTGGCCGGTTGCCGGCACGACACGCTGCTGCAGAGCTACGTGCTGGAGGCGCACAAGCTGCACAGCCTGGAGAGCCTGGCCGAGCGACACATCGGCCGCCACGGCCTCAGCTACGAAGACGTGTGCGGCAAGGGGGCCAACCAGATCCCGTTCGCGCAGGTGGACATCACCAAGGCCACCGAATACTCCGGCGAGGACAGCGAGATGTGCCTGCAGGTGCACGCCACGCTGTGGCCGCAGCTCGAGGCCGAGCCGCGCCTTCGCGAGGTGTACGAGCGCATCGAGATGCCGGTGTCGGCGATCCTGCAGCGCATCGAGCGGCGCGGCGTGCTCATTGACGCCGCGGTGCTCGCGGAGCAGAGCCGCCAGCTCGCCGAGCGCATGGTGCAGCTCGAGCAGGAGGCCTACGCCATCGCCGGCCAGCCCTTCAACCTCGGCAGCCCCAAGCAGATCGGCGAGATCCTCTTCGGCAAGCTCGGCCTGCCGGTGAAGAAGAAGACGGCCTCGGGAGCCCCCTCCACCGACGAGGACGTGCTGCAGGAGCTGGCGCAGGACTACCCGCTGCCGGCGCGCATCCTCGACCACCGCAGCCTCGCCAAGCTCAAGGGCACCTACACCGACAAGCTGCCGCTGATGGTGAACCCGGCCACGGGCCGCGTGCACACCAACTACGCGCAGGCGGTGGCGGTGACGGGGCGGCTGTCGAGCAACGACCCGAACCTGCAGAACATCCCCATCCGCACGCCCGAGGGCCGGCGCATCCGCGAGGCCTTCATTGCGCCGCCGGGGCACGTGATCATGAGCGCCGACTACTCGCAGATCGAGCTGCGCATCATGGCCCACATCAGCGAGGACCCGGGCCTGCTGCGCGCCTTCGCCGAAGGCATCGACGTGCACCGCGCCACTGCGAGCGAGGTCTTCGGCACCCCGGTGACCGAGGTCACGTCCGAGCAGCGGCGCTATGCCAAGGTCATCAACTTCGGGCTCATCTACGGCATGGGCGCCTTCGGCCTGGCGAGCAACCTCGGCATCGAGCAGAAGGCAGCGCGCGACTACATCGAGCGCTACTTCGCGCGCTTCGCGGGTGTCAAGCGCTACATGGACGAGACCAAGGCCCGCGCCGCCGAGACGGGCTACGTCGAGACCTACTTTGGGCGCCGCATCTACCTGCCAGAGATCCGCGGCGGCAACGGCCCTCGCCGCGCGGGCGCCGAACGGCAGGCGATCAACGCGCCGATGCAGGGCACGGCGGCGGACCTCATCAAGCTGGCGATGATCGCCGTGCAGGCCGAGCTCGACCGCGAGCGCAAGGGCACGGCGATGGTGATGCAGGTTCACGACGAACTGGTGTTCGAAGTGCCCGAGGCGGAGGTCGAGTGGGCGCGCGCCGCCGTGCCGCGGCTGATGGCGGATGTGGCGCAGCTGAAGGTGCCGCTGCTCGCGGAGGTGGGCGTAGGGCCGAACTGGGACAAGGCGCACTGAGCGGCGGATCAGCGGGCGCGGGCCCTTGTTCGCTGGATTGGCTCCCATGCACCGGGACGCGGTGGCGCCGACTGCAGCCCCCGCGCATTGCATCGCCCGGCCTCGCGCAAGGCCGTCCGGTCCAACCGGCGGGATGCGTCTCGCCGGACGCTCGCAGGGCCGGCAGCCCTGGGCCCGGTGCCGAGGTACATCAGCGAACCACTCCTCGACCCGAGTGCGGAGCGGCTGCGGCTCTCCGCGCGGCTCGGTGTCGGCCATGTCGTGCTCGACAACCGCGGTACCGAGCTCTTCTCGGCGGCCAGCGGCGGCGTCACCGTGTGGGATGCAGGCAGGCTGCGTGACTACCGCCGCTGGGTCGAAGGCTTCGGGCTCGAGCTCGATGTCTTCGCGCTCGAGGCGGGACGCCAACGACTTCCTCGTCGACAGTCCTCGTGCCCGCGAGCGGCCCGGCATCTGTGGCGGGGGCATGCAGGTGCCGAATCGGCCCGGCTTCGGCTTCTCGCTCAGCGAGCAGGCGCGGCGGTGGACAGCGCAGACGGCCGAGTTCGGGAAGCACCCCTGATCGCTGCTGGTTGGGGTGCGGGAGCCCAACGGCGTCGTGCGGGCCGTGGCGGGTGGTTGGTGCGCCGCTCGCTGGCGCCGCCCGCTTTCCAGGCGGTTTGACGGGGCGGGTTGACGCACAACGGGCTGGCCGTCTACACTCATCATCAGCATACTGACTATATGGCCCGGCGGCACAGCACGTCTGCTGCCGGCGGGTCTCAAGGAGACAGCGCATGGCCAGCGCGGGCTCGACCCTTCCCGTCCTCGTTGCCGGTGGCGGCATCGGCGGCTTGGCGGCGGCATTGGCGCTGGTGAAACGCGGCTTCGCGGTCACGGTGCTGGAGCAGTCGCCGGAGATCGGCGAGATCGGCGCCGGAATCCAGCTCGGGCCGAACGCCTTTTCGGCCTTCGACGCGCTCGGTGTTGGCGAGCGCGCCCGCGCCCGTGCCGTCTACACCGACTACATGGTGATGCACGACGCGCTGAACGAATGCTGCGTCGGCCGCATCCCCACCGGCGAGGCTTTCCGCGCCCGGTTCGGCAACCCCTATGCGGTGATCCACCGCGTCGATGTGCACCGCTCGTTGCTCGAGGGCGCGCAGGAGTCCGGCCACGTCGAGTTCCACACATCGACGCGTGTGGCGCGCGTCGAGCAGCAGGGCGGCACGGTCACTGTCGTCGACCAGCACGGCAAGACCTTCACCGGCCAGGCGATCATCGGCGCCGACGGCGTGAAGTCGGTGGTGCGCGAGCAGTACGTGGGCGACCCGGCGCGCGTCACCGGCCACGTGGTCTACCGCGCGGTCGTCGAGAAGAAGGACTTCCCGGCCGAACTGCAGTGGAATGCCGCCAGCATCTGGGTCGGGCCCAACTGCCACCTCGTGCACTACCCGCTGCGCGGCGGCGAGCAGTACAACGTCGTCGTCACCTTCCACAGCCGCGAGGCCGAACAATGGGGCGTCACCGAGGGCAGCCGCGAGGAGGTGCAAAGCTACTTCCAGGGCATCCACGCCAAGCCGCGGCAGCTGATCGACCTGCCTCGGAGCTGGAAGCGCTGGGCCACGGCCGACCGCGAGCCGATCGGGAACTGGACGTTCGGCCGCGCCACCCTGCTCGGCGACGCCGCGCACCCCACGACGCAATACATGGCCCAGGGGGCCTGCATGGCGATGGAGGATGCCGTGACGCTCGGCGAAGCGTTGCGCGTTCATGCCAACGAATGGGAGCCGGCCTTCGATCTCTACCAGCGCTCGCGCATCGCGCGCACGGCGCGCATCGTGTTCAGCTCGCGCGAGATGGGCCGCATCTACCACGCCAAGGGCGTCGAGCGGCTGGTGCGCAACGACCTCTGGCGCGGCCGCACGCCTGAACGGTTCTACGATGCGCTCGAGTGGCTGTACGGCTGGAAGGTCGACAACTGCTTGGCGGCGCACTAGCCGCTGAACGTGACTGGCCTGACCCGCTGCAGGAGAACCGCATGAGTGACCTCGGCCGCCTCGAAGACTTGCCTGCCGACTACGTGGCCGCGCTGCGCGCGCAGAACCTCGTGCCGCTGTGGCCCGGCCTGCGCGCCGTGATGCCGGCGGCCAAGCCGCAGCCACGCACGGCGCCCACCAGCTGGTCGTATGCGGCGCTCAAGCCGCTGCTGCTGCGTGCCGGGGAGCTGACGCCCATCGAGAAGGCCGAACGCCGCGTGCTCGTGCTGGCCAACCCCGGCCACACGCTGGAGAAGATGCAGGCGAGCAGCGCCATCTACCTCGGCATGCAGCTCTTGCTGCCGGGCGAGTGGGCGCCGTCGCACCGGCACACGCCCAACGCCGTGCGCATGGTGGTGGAAGGCGAGGGCGCCTGGACCACGGTGGAGGGCGAGAAGTGCCCGATGCGGCGCGGCGACCTCATTCTCACGCCCACCGGTCTCTGGCACGAACACGGCCACGACGGCGACAAGCCCGTGGTGTGGCTCGATGTGCTCGACCTGCCGCTCGTCCACTACCTCGAGGCGAGCTACCACGTGAACGGACAGCGTCAGGCGCAGCAGGCGAGCCGCGGCGACCGCGCTTTCGTGCGCGCCGGCATCGCGCCGACGCCGGTGTTCGAGCGCACACGCAAGCCCTACCCGCTGCTGCGCTACCCCTGGGCCGACACGAAGGCGGCGTTGCAGTCGCTGGCCGGCGACCAGCCCGACCTCGAGTGCGTGATGGTCACCTACCTGAACCCCGAGACCGGTGGCGACGCCGAGAACATCCTCGGCTTCTACGCGCTCATGCTGCGCCCTGGGCAGACGTTGACGCTGCCGGCGCGCAGCCCGGCGAGCGTCTTCCACGTCATCGAAGGGGGCGCGGAGGTGCTGGTGATGTCTGATCGATTCGCGCTGGCCGAAGCCGACACCTGCTGCGCGCCCGGCTACACGCCGATCACGTTGCGCAATCGTTCGGCTTCGGCGCCGGCGTTCGTCTTCGTGGCCGACGAGGCGCCGTTGCACCGCAAGCTGGGCTTGTACGAGGTGCGCACGTAGCCGTCTGCGCAAGCCCCAGGCCGGCGGGTATCGCGGCCGGGCTTCCCGGCCCCGCCGGGAGTGCGCTCAGCGCGTGCCGCTGCGCTCGATCGCGCCGCGGATGCGGCTGAGCTCTGTGTGGCTCTCCGCGGCAAGCTGGGCGTAGACCTGCACCTGCTGGCTCACGGCGCGCAACCGGTCGGCGATGCGCGTGGCCAGGACCACCACGAGCTTGGCCGCCACCACGGGGTGCTCGGCCATCAGTTCCTCGAGCCCCTTGCGCGAGAGGCCGGCCGCCTGCACCGCACTCACGGCCGTGCAGCTGACGGCGCGCGGCGAGCCGTCGAGCAGCGCCATCTCGCCGATGATCTCGCCGGGCCCGAGCACCGACAGCGCCAGCGGGGCATCGGGCCCGCCGGCCGACTCGCTGTCGACGCTGATCTCACCCTCGAGGATCAGCAGCATGTGGCCCGAGGCGCTCTCGGCACCTTCGCGCAGCAAGGTGGCGCCGGCCGGGAAGCCGACGAGTCCCATGCGCGCGACCACCAGCCGGGCCTCTTCGAGGGTGAGTTGCACCATCGCCTTCGGGCGGCTCAGCATGCCGGCCGCCACCTCGGCAAGCGCCGGGAGCTCAACCAGGGGGCGGACGCGGAGCTGCGGAACTTCGGTGGGCGACATGGGTGAAGAGATTATCGGACCGCCCCCTCGGCTCTGCCCCGTCCGGACGCGGGTATTGCGTTTCCAGGTGCAATGCCGCCCGGCCGCCCGGCCGCCCGGCCGCCCGGCCGTTCGGCCGTTCGGCCGTTCGGACGGTGCGGACGCTCGAGGAACTCGTCCCGGCCTGGACGAGGCGGATCCAGGCCGGACGAGGTCAAGCCCTCAGCGTCCGTTCGCCTGGCGCCACGCAGCGAAGGCATCCCGGTTGACCTCGTCCGTGGGCGGGTACAGCCCGAGGATGGACTGCCCGGCGAGCACGCGCTCCTGCACGAAGTCCTCGAAGGCGGTCATCTCGGTGGCCTCGGCCGCCACCTCGTCGGCGATGTGCGCCGGGATGACGATCACGCCTTCGCCGTCGCCCACCACCACGTCGCCCGGGAACACCGGAGCGTCGCCGCAGCCGATGGGCACGTTGATGTCGATGGCGTGGTGCAGCGTGATGTTGGTGGGCGCGCTCGGCCGGCAGTGGTAGGCCGGGAAGGGCAGCTTCGCGATCTCGGGGCTGTCGCGGAAGCCGCCGTCGGTGACGACGCCGGCGACGCCGCGCTTCATCAGCCGGCTGACGAGGATGCCACCCGCTGAGGCGGCGCGTGCGTCCTTGCGGCTGTCGATGACGAAGACGGCGCCGGGCGGGCACTCCTCCACCGCCTTGCGCTGCGGGTGTGCTCGGTCGGCGAAGACGCCGATCGGGTTGAGGTCCTCACGCGCCGGGATGTAGCGCAGCGTGTAGGCCTCGCCCACCATGTTGGGCAGGGCCGGGTTGAGCGGGCGCACGTCCTGGATGAACTGGTTGCGCAGGCCGCGCTTGAAGAGGGCGGTGCACAGCGTGGCCGTGCTCACCTTGGCGAGCAGGGCGCGGGTCTCGGGCTTCAGGGCCATCGCGTACTCCTTGGCGGTCTCGGGCGAGTAGGGCATGGTGGGTGTGTCGGTTCAGAAGATGTCGGGTTCGCCCACTGGTGCGCCGAAGCTCGTCTCGAGGAACTCGAAGTCGCAGCCCTGGTCGGCCTGCAGGATGTGGCGGCCGAACATCCAGCCGTAGCCGCGCTGGTAGCGTGGCGGCGGCGCCA
>JALHOU010000002.1:0-26383 GCA_022842825.1 Rubrivivax sp. | reverse complement strand
GCCCACTGGTGCGCCGAAGCTCGTCTCGAGGAACTCGAAGTCGCAGCCCTGGTCGGCCTGCAGGATGTGGCGGCCGAACATCCAGCCGTAGCCGCGCTGGTAGCGTGGCGGCGGCGCCAACCGGGCGACGCGGCGGCGGGCGAGCTCCTCGTCGCTCACCTCGAGGTGGATGCGACGTGCCGGCACGTCCACCGTGATGCGGTCGCCGGTCTTCATCAGCGCCAGCGGGCCGCCGATGTGGGCCTCGGGCGAGCAGAGCAGCAGGCAGCCGCCGTAGCTGGTGCCGCTCATGCGGGCCAGCCGCCCATCAGCACCGCGGCGTCCACCGGGTGGCTGCGCAGCAGCTCCTCGGCCTCCATGGCGAGGAAGTTGCGGTAGAGCATCGTGGTGGGCTTCACCAGCGATTCCGACAGGCTGATGGCCGGCAGCTCGAGCGCGAAGCCGTCGGCCTGGAAGACTCCGCGCTGGTCCCAGTTCAGATGGTAACCGCGGCGCCCGTAGTCGAAGTCGACCAGTTCCCCCATCGCGACGCCTTCGGCCGAGCGCGGCAGGGCCTGGAGGTCCTGCGCCGCCGGCGCCGCGTAATAGGCGCGGATCTCACGGATGAGGCCCTGTCCGTTGGCGCCCACGGGTTCGAACACGTACCTCTCGTCGCCCCGCTGCGCGGTGCCCGAATCGCGCTTCCAGTGCGTCCACTCGATCACCGCCTCGTGGCGCGCGGCGTCGAGCAGCACACGCTCGATCGTCCGCTGCGAGCCGAGGTTCTCGACGCACCACACCCAACTTGGATGCGATGGTGTGCGCACCGCGCCACGGGATGTCCGGCAGCCCGGGCGGAGAGTAGTGCCAGGCGTCGGGCGTGAAGCACGACACCAGCGCCGCGCGGTCGCCTGCGTTTCAGGCGTCGAAGTAGCGGCGGATCAGGGCTTCGTACTTGTGCAACCGGGTCTCCTTGCGTGCACCTCTCAGCCGAGTGCCGGGCGGCCGGCCGCGACCCACTCGCGATACTGCGCCCGCGTCGCCTCGCTCGGGGGGTAAAGCCCCCACAGGGCTTCGCCCCGCGCCACCCGCAGCGCAAGGTAACCCTCGAGGGCGTCCTGCGCCTCGCACACGTCGGCCAGCTCGGCGGCCAGGTGGGCGGGCACGACGGTGATGTTGTCGGCGTCGCCATGGATCACGTCGCCGGGACAGACGGCCACCCCGGGCGCAGGAGATGGGCACGTTCAGGTCGGCGACATGGTGGTAGCTCAGGCGCGTGGTGGCGGTGACGCCGGCGCTCCAGGTCGGGAAGTCCATGCGCGCCAGCTCGGTGCCGTCGCGGAAGGCGCCATCGGTGACGACGGCCTTCACGCCGCGCTGCTGCATGCGCATGACGAGCATGTGGCCCATGCTGACGGCGCTGGCGTCGTTGCGGCTGTCGATGTCCATCACCTGGCCGGGCAGCGCCTGCTCCACGCCCACCCACTGCAGGTTGTCGGCGTTGGGTGTTGTGGTCAGCGTCGCGTAGGTGTTAATGTCCTCGCGCGCCGGGATCATGCGCATCGTGAAGGCACGGCCCGCGAAGCGCGGCGCGCGCGCGCCTTGCAGCCGTCAGTGAGCCGCTGCTGATGCGCGCCAGCCGCGCGAGCACGGTGTCGGGCACGTCCACGGGTTCGCGTGTCGATGGGGGCGTCGCGATCACGGGTGGCAAGGCACTCACCGGGCAGAGGCTCCTGCAGGGTGGCGGGCATCCCGCATGGCAGAATGTTCCGAAAGGCGGGACATGTCTGGCCCCGCCTCGGCCGAGGCATCCTAGGCGCGCCGGCGTTGGATGCCAATCCGGAGTCGTGGCTGGCGTCGGAGCGCAGCTGCCGGCGATTCCATGAGTTGGGATCTAGACGGAAGCTGCAACGTGATCCGTGAGCGGGGCGCGGTGCGCGATCCGCTGAACCATGAGACGAGGGCGCCCGCCATGACGCCGAAGACGAACGAAGGCACCGCATCCCTGGACAAGGCGCTCGACGTGCTCGACGCCGTGGGCAGCGCGGCGGCCGGCCTCTCGCAGGCCGAGCTCGGGCAGCGCCTCGGGCTGCCGCGGACCACGCTCTATCGCCTGCTGGGCACGCTGGTCGCGCGGGGCCTGTTGCGCCGCGACCCGCTGCGCCGTGTCTACTGCCTGGGCTCGCGCTGCTTCGAGTACGCGCGTGCCACCTATGCCATGCCCGACCTCGTGGCGGCGGCCTCGGCCGAACTGCGCGGTCTGCGTGACATGACCGGCGAGACAGCCTACCTCGCCGCGCTCGACGGGCTCGAGGTGATTTCGCTCGACCGTTGCGACGGAGCCCATGCGCAGCGCAGCCACTCCGCGGTGGGACAGCGCAAGCCGCTTCATTGCACGAGCCAGGGCAAGGCCATCCTGGCGGTCCTGCCGGCCGAGCGACGCGACGCCCTGGTGCGTGACATGACGCTCACGGCGGTCACGCCGCGCAGCATCACCGACCGCCGCCGCCTGTTGGCCGAGCTGCGCCTCACGGTGCAGCGAGGCTGGTCCATCGACGACGAGGAGATGGTGGTCGGCGTGCGCTGCTGCGGCGCGCCCATTCTCGACGCACAGGGTGATGTGCGAGGTGCGGTCAGCGTGGCCGGACCGGCCTTCCGCCTGACCATGGAGCGGCTCGAGTTGCTGGGCCCCGAATTGGCCGAGGCGGCCCGCCGCATCGGCGCGCAGCTGTCATCCGCGCGCCCTGCGCGCCCCGAGGGTGAGGCGCGCGTGGTGCCCGGCGAGTGGGCCTTCGAAGGGACCTGTCCCTGCTGGGTGGTCGGCACTTCGGGGGAGGGGCGCCTGTGGTGGGCCGACCGGCTCGCGCCGGCGCTGCACGTGGCAACCGTGGAGGGCGATGAGACGCTGGGCAGCCTCGAGCACCCGATCCAGGTCCTGCTGCCCGACCGCGACGGCGTGCGCGTGCTCGCGGGCGACCTCTGGCACCTGTTCGGCGATGACGGCAAGCCGCGTGTGGGCGCGGTGGCGCCCGCGTCGTTGCCACGCTTCGGCGTGCTGGCGGCCTGCGCCGGGCCGGGTGACCAGGTGTGGTTCTGCCAACCCGACGGCGAGCGGTGGCGGGTGGCGGCACCGGATGCGTCAGGCCAGTTCAACGGTGGCTGGCGCCTCAGCGAGCCCGCAACGGCACTCGCCTGGAGCCAGGCGCAACGCACGCTCTACATCGCGGCGGCCGGCAGCGGCACGATCTACACCGCGCACGAGGGGCAGGCCAGCCTGCGCCGCCTGGCCACCGTGCCCAAGGGTTCGGGGCACCTCGGGGGCCTGGCGGTCGACGCCGAGGGCGGCCTGTGGGCCTCGCTGCGCGGCGGTTGGAGTGTTGCCCGCTTCGAGCCCGACGGCGGCATGGACCGCATGGTGGCGCTGCCGGTGCCGGCGCCCACCGGACTCGCCATAGGTGGCGCGGACGGCCGCACCCTCTTCGTCACCACTGCCCGCGAGGCGCTCGACCGCGAGTCGCTGGAGGCGGCGCCGTTGTCCGGGCGCCTGTTCGTGGTGGCGACGGACTGAAGCAGGCGGACCGTAAGCACGCGGAATCGGGCGGAAGCCCGGCCCGTGCGGGCCGATGTGCGGAAACCGCCGCCGGCGCTCAGCTCGGCTGGTAGGCCAGCCGCACGTAGATCGGCGCGAAGGCCTCGGCCTGCGTCACCTCCACCAGCGCTTCGCGCGAGAGCTCGAGCAGCGCGATGAAGGTCACCACCAGCACCGGCACGCCGCGCGTGGTGTCAAAGAGGTCTGCGAACTCGACGAAGCGCCGCCCCTGCAGCCGGCGCAGCACGATGCTCATGTGCTCGCGCACCGAGAGCTGCTCGCGCGTGATGGTGTGATGCGCGGTGAGGCGCGCACGCGCGACGATGTCCTGCCAGGCCAGGCGCAGGTCGTCGGCGTGCACCTCGGGCCAGCGCGGCTGCAGCGCCTGCTCGATGTAGACCTGGGCGCGCAGGAAGTCGCGGCCGATGACCGGCAGCTCGTCCAGGCGCGCCGCCGCGAGCTTGATCTGCTCGTACTCGACGAGGCGGCGCACGAGTTCGGCGCGCGGGTCCTCGGGCTCGCCGCCGTCGGCGCTCTTCTTGGGCGGCAGCAGCATGCGGCTCTTGATCTCGATGAGCATGGCCGCCATCAGCAGGTATTCGCTCGCGAGCTCGAGGTTGTGGTTGCGGATCTGGTCGACGTAAGCCAGGTACTGGCGCGTCACGTCGGCCAGCGGGATGTCGAGGATGTTGAAGTTCTGCTTGCGGATGAGGTAGAGCAGGAGATCCAACGGCCCCTCGAAGGCTTCGAGAAAGACCTCCAGCGCATCCGGCGGGATGTACAGGTCCTGCGGCATCGCGAACAGTGGCTCGCCGTAGAGGCGGGCCACAGCCACCTGGTCGACGACCACGGGTTCTGGCGGTGCCGGCTCGGCGTCCAACTCGACAGGCAGGCCAGGCCGCAGTTCGGCAACAGGTTCGGGCGGCCCGCCGGCCGCCGGGTCCCGGCGCATCACTCTCTCAGCGCTTGGTCTGGTAGACGTAGGCCTGCTGGCGCACCTGGGCGTCGCGCCAGTCGGCCTGGGCCTCGCGGTCCTGCGCACGGTCCCACAGCAGGGCGCGGCCGGCACGCTGCTCGGACTCGAGCGTCGGCTTCTTGGCCTTCAGCTCCTCGATGAACGAGGTGACCTCGGACTTGTAGGGCTTCCAGAACAAAGGCATGGGATCGCGCGATGACTCGGGTGCAAGAATTCCAGGCATTCTAACGAGGGGCGCTCCGGGAGACGGACGATGAAGACCTGCTTCGCGATCTTCCTGCTCGGCATGGCCCTGCTCGCCGGCTGCGACCCGCAGCGCGTGGCCAAGCTCGAGGAGGGCGTGTCCACCGAGGTCGACGTGCGCAAGCAGTTCGGCGACCCGGTCACCGTCACCGTGGCGCCCGACGGCACGCGCACGCTCGACTACCCGCGCCAGCCCGAGGGCTGGACCAACTACGTCATCAAGATCGGCCCGGACGGCAAGATGAGTTCGCTGCGGCAGCTGCTCAACGAGGACAACTTCGCCCGCGTGCGGGCGGGCATGGACGCGCAGCAGGTGCGCGACACGCTCGGCCGCCCGGCCGAGCAGAAGCGATACGACCTCAAGAAGGAAGAGGTGTGGAGCTGGCGCTACAAGCCGGTGAACGAGAGCCGGCTCTTCACCGTGACCTTCGGGCCCGAAGGCAAGGTCATCGCCACCGCCAAGGCCGACGACCCGCGCGAGCAGGCACAGGCAGGTCGCTGAGGGCGCCGAGGCGGCTGTCGGGCCTTGTCCGACCGTCGCCCTCCGCGTGCCGAGGGCAGGCGACCTCAGCCGGGCGAGCCGGACAGCGGCCCCGCGAATGCGGCAGCCACGGTGGGCACGATGTTCTCGGGCCCGAGCTCGGCTTCGAAGCCCGAGCGCCGGATCAGCGACAGCGGCTGCTCGTTCACGTTGGCCAGCACCAAGGCCTTCTGCTGCCGGGCCAGCGTGCGATGAAACTGCCGCAGCGCGTCCAGGCCGGAGGTGTCCAGCAGCACCATGCGGTGCATCTCCAGCACCACCGCGCGCGTGTCGTCGGCCAGTTGTGCGGGCAGTTCCTCCACCTTGCCCACGGCGCCGAAGAAGAGGGAGCCGAAAAGCTCGAACACCTGGACCCCCTGCGGCAGCGAATCGGCCTGCACCACCTGCACCTTGAACTGCGTGCCCATGCGGTAGATGAAGAAGGCGCAGGCGAGCACGAGGCCTACCTCCACCGCCACCGTGAGGTCGAAGATCACGGTGAGCAGGAAAGTGCCGACGAGGATGACGCGGTAGGGCAGGTGGAACTGCTTCAGCCGGGCGAACTCGCGCCACTCGCCCATGTTCCAGGCCACGAACGCCAGGATGCCGGCCAGCGCCGCCAGCGGCACGTTGAGCGCCAGCGGCGCCGCCACGAGCACGATGACCAGCAGCGCCAGCGCATGCACGATGCCCGCCACCGGCGTGCTGCCGCCCGAGCGCACGTTGGTCACCGTGCGCGCGATGGTGCCGGTGGCCGGGATGCCGCCCATGAGCGGCGCCACCAGGTTGGCCACCCCCTGCGCCATCAGCTCCTGATTGGGGTCGTGCCGCGGCAACTCGGTCATGTTGTCGGCGACACGGGCGCATAGCAGCGACTCGATGGCGCCGAGCAAGGCGATCGTCACCGTCGGGATCAACAGCAGCTTGGCCGTCGCCCAGCTGAACTCGGGCAGCGCGAGCGGTGGCAGCCCCTGCGGGATGCCGCCGAAGCGCGAGCCGATCGTCTCCACCTGCAGCCCGAGCCCGGTCACCGCCAGCGTGGTGACGACCAGTGCCACCACCGTGCCCGGCAGGTGTGCCGACCAGCGCTGCAGGCGGCGCAGCGTGCCGACCGGCCCTGTGGGCATCGTGTACGACTTCGGCCAGAGCACGACGATGGCCAGGCTGGCCAGCGCCAGCGCCAGCGCGGCCGGGTTGAGCGTGTGCGCGTGTGCCGCGAGCACGCCGATGAGCGAGAAGAAGTCGCCCGGCAGCTTGGGCGTGACGAGGCCGAAGAAGTCCTTCACCTGCGACAGCGCGATGAGCACGGCGATACCGTTGGTGAAGCCGATGACGATGCTCACCGGCACGTAGCGCACGAGCGCACCGAGCTTGAACAGCCCCATCGCGAACAGCAGCACGCCGGCCAGCATGGTGGCGATGAGCAGGTTGGCCAGGCCGTAGCGCTCGCCGATGCCGTAAACGATGACGATGAAGGCGCCGGCCGGGCCGCCGATCTGCACGTTGGAGCCGCCGAGCGCCGAGATCAGGAAGCCGGCGACGATGGCCGTGACGATGCCCTGCTCGGGCTTGACGCCGCTGGCGATGGCGAAGGCCATGGCCAGCGGCAGCGCCACCACGCCCACCGTGAGGCCGGCACCGACGTCGCCGAGAAAGCGTTGGCGGTCGTAGCCCTTCAGCGCCTCGAGCAGCCGGGGGCGGAAAGGGTGCAGCTGAACATGGGACATGGGCTCTCCGGGGCAGGTTCTTCGGCGTCGAAGCAACCTGTGGCCGGCGGCCCGCAGTGGTAGCGCAAGGCGATGAAGCAGCGGCGCCGGCTGGCGCGCCGAGGCACCGCGCGCGGGCAGGCGGTCATCGCACGCGCAGCCCCGGCCGCGCGCCGGGCCAAGGCTCCAGCACGTAGACGCCGGGCTCGGCCTTCTCGTCGGCGTGGCTGGCGGCGAGCACCATGCCTTCGCTGACGCCGAACTTCATCTTGCGCGGTGCCAGGTTGGCCACCAGCACCGTCAGCTTGCCGGTCAGCTGTTCCGGCGTGTAGGTCGAGGCGATGCCGCTGAACACGTTGCGCAGCCGCGGGCGCCCTTGCGCGTCCGCGCCCTCGCCGGCGTCGAGCGTCAGGCGCAGCAGCTTGGTGCTGCCCTCGACCCGCTCCGCGGCAACGATCTTCGCGATGCGCAGGTCGACCTTGGCGAAGTCGTCGATGCCGATGGGGGCGGCCACGGCCTCGCCGCCGGGTAGCGGCGCGGCGCCGGCGGCCGCCGGTGGCGGCTCGAAGAGGGCCTCGAGCATCTTCGGGTCGACGCGCTGCATCAGATGCTTGTACTCGCCGATGCGGTGGCCGACACCGTGGCTGATCGAGCGGCGCGCATCGGCCCACTTCAGCGGCTCGATGCCGAGAAAGGCTTCCACCTGGACGGCCAGCGCCGGCAGTACCGGCTTGAGGTAGACGGTGAGCACGCGGAAGGCCTCGATGCACACCGTGCAGGCGTCGTGCAGCGCACGGTCCATGCCGGCCTGCTTGGCCAGCTCCCAGGGCTTGTGCGCGTCGACATACTCGTTCACGCGGTCGGCGAGCAGCATCACCTCGCGCAGCGCCTTGCCGAACTCGCGCGAGTCGTAGAGCTCGCGCACGGTGTCGGCGTGGGCGCGCAGCCCGTCGAGCAGCACGCGGCCCTCGACGCCGACGTCCTCGGAGAGCTTGCCGCCGAAGCGCTTGCTGAGGAATCCGGCGGCGCGGCTGGCGATATTGATGTACTTGCCGACGAGGTCGCTGTTGACGCGCGCCATGAAGTCGTCGGGATTGAAGTCGAGGTCCTCGACCCGGCCGTTGAGCTTGGCCGCGATGTAGTAGCGCAGCCACTCGGCGTTCATGCCGATCTGGAGGTAGCGCAGCGGGCTGATGCCAGTGCCGCGGCTCTTGCTCATCTTCTCGCCGCTCACGGTGAGGTGGCCGTGCACGTAGACGAAGTCGGGCACCTTGCGGCCGCTGAACTTCAGGATCGCCGGCCAGAAGAGGGTGTGGAAGGTGACGATGTCCTTGCCGATGAAGTGCACCTGCTCGGTCTTCGGGTCGGCGAGGTAGGCGTCGAAATCCAGGCCCTGCTTGCCGAACCAGTGCTTCAGCGAGGCGAGGTAGCCCACGGGCGCGTCAAGCCAGACGTAGAAGTACTTGCCCGGCGCGTCGGGGATCTCGAAGCCGTAGTACGGCGCGTCGCGGCTGATGTCCCAGTCGCCCAGGCCCACCTTGCCGTGCTCGTCGCGCGCGAACCACTCGCGCACCTTGTTGGCCACCTCGGGCTGCAGGCGACCGTCCTGCGTCCAGGTCTCGAGGAACTCGACGCAGCGCGGGTCGGAGAGGCGGAAGAAGTAGTGGTCGCTCTTCTTCAGCACCGGCGTTGCGCCGGACAGGGCCGAGTACGGGTTCTTCAGGTCCGTGGGTGCATAGACGGAGCCGCAGACCTCGCAGTTGTCGCCGTACTGGTCTTTCGCGCCGCACTTCGGGCACTCGCCCTTGATGAAGCGGTCGGGCAGGAACATGCCCTTCTGGGGGTCGAAGAACTGCTCGACGACGCGCTTGTCGATGAGGTCGTTCTCCTTGAGCGCCAGGTAGATCGAGGTCACCAGCTCGCGGTTCTCGGGCGAATCGGTGTTGTGCCAGTGGTCGAACGAGAGGTGAAAGCCGTCCAGGTAGGGCCGGCGACCGCCGGCGATCTCGACCACGAACTGCTGCGGTGTCTTGCCCACCTTCTCGGCGGCGATCATCATCGCCGCGCCGTGTGCGTCGTCAGCACAGACGAAGTGCACCTCGTGCCCGAGCATCCGCTGCAGCCGCACCCAGATGTCGGCCTGGATGTACTCCATGATGTGGCCGATGTGGAAGGCGCCGTTGGCGTAGGGCAGGGCGGTGGTGACGAAGAGCTTGCGGGCCATGGGGCGATTCTACGAACCTGCTCCTTGCCCCCTCTCAAGTCGAGGAGGCGCGGGCCGATAAGCCCGTGATGCGTCGTGCCCTGCGCCAGTTCTTCCTGAGCCGACCGCTATGGCTGAGCATCCCGGTCCTCATGGCCTTCAGCGTCGCCGCGTCGGTCGGCGCGCTGTTCCTGCTGACGGAGATCATGGGCCTGGGCTATCCGCCCAGCTTCACGCGGTCGCTGATGGTGGCGACCTTCGCTCCGCTGCTCGTCTCGGGCCCCATCGGCGGCTTCGTCGTGCATCTGCTGCGCGAGGTGGACGCCGCGCACCACCGTGCGCAGCACCTGGCCTGGCACGACGACCTGACCGGGCTGTTGAACCGGCGGCGCTTTGTCGAGATGGGCCACGTGGAGCTGGATCTGGCGCAGCGGCAGGGTCTGGTGCTCTCGGCCGTTCTGCTGGACGTGGACAACTTCAAGTTGGTCAACGACCGCTACGGCCATGCCGGAGGCGATGCCGTGCTGCAGGCGCTCGGCCGCATCCTGCCATCGGCACTGAGAGGCATGGACATGTCGTGTCGCTGGGGCGGTGAGGAGTTCGCGCTGCTGCTGCACGGTGTCGGCGGCGACTCGGCCGCCGGGATCATCGAGCGCCTGCGCCAGGCCGTCGCGCAGACCGCCATCGTGGCCGCCGGGCAATCGCTGCGCTGCACGGTCTCGATCGGCGTTGCCCAGGCGCGGCGAGGCGACAGCTTCGACGCGTTGATGCGCCGAGCCGACGACGCGATGTACAGCGCCAAGGCCGCCGGCAAGAACCGGGTCTGCCTGGCCGAGGCGGCCTGAGCGGCGGCGCGGCGCCGCCGTCGCGGAGCACCCGGCCCGGCTCGCCGCCGCAGCCGCCCGCCGTAGCCCGTGATGTCCGGGTGGAATGGCGCTTTCGATAGACTCGCATCCCTCGAACTGAGGGAATCCATGCCTGTCGACCAAGAGAGCCCGCTTCTCGCCGCGCTGAAAACCGTCACCGACCCCCATACTGGTCGCGACTTCGTGACCGGAAAGCAGATCAAGAACCTGCGGTTCGAGGGGGGTGATGTCTCCTTCGAGGTGGAGCTGGGCTATCCCGCCCGGAGCCAGGAGCCTGCCCTGCGCAGGGCGCTGGTCGCCGCCGCGAAGACCGTGCCCGGGGTCGAGAACGTCAGCGTGCAGATCTCGATGCGGGTGACCGCGCACGCGGTGCAGCGCGGCGTTCAGCTGCTGCCCGGGGTGAAGAACATCATCGCCGTCGCTTCGGGCAAGGGTGGTGTGGGCAAGAGCACGACCACGGCCAACCTGGCTCTGGCGCTGGCCGCCGAGGGCGCAAGTGTCGGCGTGCTCGATGCCGACATCTACGGCCCCAGTCAGCCGATGATGATGGGCATCAGCGGCCAGCCGGAGAGCGCCGATGGCAAGACGATGGCGCCGATGGAGAACCACGGCGTGCAGGTCATGAGCATCGGCTTCATGGTCGGGCCCGACCAGGCGATGATCTGGCGCGGCCCCATGGCCACGCAGGCGCTCGACCAGCTGCTGCGCCAGACCAACTGGCGCGATCTCGACTACCTGCTCGTCGACATGCCGCCCGGCACCGGCGACATCGCGCTCACGCTCAGCCAGCGTGTGCCGCTCACCGGCGCCATCATCGTGACGACGCCGCAGGACATCGCCCTCATCGATGCCAAGAAGGGCCTGACGATGTTTGAGAAGGTGGGCGTGCCCATCCTCGGCATCGTCGAGAACATGGCGGTGCACATCTGCCCGAAGTGCGGCCACGCCGAGCACATCTTCGGCGCCGACGGCGGCAAGAAGATGGCCGCCGAGTACAAGGTCGACTACCTTGGCGCGTTGCCGCTGACGATGAAGATCCGCGAGCAGGCCGACAGCGGCTGCCCCACGGTGGCCGCCGAGCCCGACGGCGAGATCGCTGCGCTGTACAGGCAGGTGGCGCGCACGGTGGCGGTGAAGATCGCCTCCAAGTCCAAGGATTTCTCGAGCAAGTTCCCGACCATCACGGTGAGCAAGGGCACCTGAGGAGTTGCGGGGTGGCCGGTGGTGGGCACCTTCGGCGGCGCCCACGTGCTGGGACCGGCTTTACGCCGACGCGGTGGGGCCGGCCCCCGGTGCGGCGCGCAGCCGTTCCAGATCCGCCGGCGTGTTGGCGTTGAAGAACGCCGCCGTGTCGGCGAAGGGCACCAGCACCTGGCCCTGACCGCTTGTGAAGCGGTCGATCTTGCGTTCTCCTGCGGCCAGCGCCGCCGCGAGCGGCGCGCGCAGCGAGCGGTGCAGCAGGCAGAACACGGGCTGCGGCTGCGGACCTTGACGACCGGGTCGCGTGGACAAGCTCGCCTGGACCACGCCGGTTGAATCGGCGTCCGCCTCGGTCACCGGCATCGCCGCCCGTACCCCGGCCGCGTGCGCGGCGGCGTGCAGCAGCGCCACCAGGTCGGTCGGGAAGTTCGGCGTGTCACAAGGCACGGTGACGAGCCACTCGGTCTCGCAGGCGATGAGCCCGGCCAGCATGCCGGCCAGCGGGCCGGGAAAGCCGCCTTCGGCGTCTGGCCACACCGGAACGCCGAAGCGCGCATAGGCCTCGAGGTGCCGGTTGGCATTGATCGCGAGCGCGCCCACCTGTGGCCGCAGCCGTTCGAGTGCCAGCCACGCCAGCGCGTGCGCCCCGAGCAACTGCAGGCCCTTGTCGACACCGCCCATGCGGCTGCCGCGGCCACCGGCGAGTACGAGGCCGGTGATCTGGTGGCGGGGCGGGTCGGCGTCCATGGCGTGTGCCGGATTCTCCGCGCATCGGCGAAAGTCCCCTGGCGCGGGGTTGGCCTGCCGCTGTGGTCCACTTTGCTTGGTGAGCCCTCCCGAACCCCGCCCTGACCTGCCCAGGCTCAGCGCCGCCCGTGCGCCGCTCGTGCGCGAGACCGTCGTCGTGGCACATGACGGCAGCCGGAAGCCAATCCAGCTTGCGGTCGAACGGCCGCTCACGCTGTATGTCGACCGGCAGGAGATCGTGACGCTCATGACTCTTGGCCAGGAGCCCGAGCTGCTTTCGCTCGGCTACCTGCTCAACCAGGGCCTGGTGCCGCGCGCGGAAGAGATCGAGTCGATCACGGTCGATTGGGAAGTCGCCGCGGCCGCCGTGCGCACCGTGCAAGGCAGCGTCGGCATTGGGTTGGCCGAGCGGCTGGCCCGTCGTACCGTCACCACCGGCTGCGGTCAGGGCACGGTGTTCGGCGACTGGCTGCAGCGCGTGTCGCCGCTGCCCCCGGCCCACGACGCCCCGGGCAGCGTGCCGCACGATGCGCTCGTGCGGCTGCTGGACGTCATGCGTCGGCAGCCCAGTGTCCACCGCGACGCCGGCTCGGTGCATGGCACCGCCCTGTGGCGGGGCGACAGCATGCTCGTTCACGTGGAGGACGTGGGCCGTCACAACGCCGTGGACACCGTGGCCGGCTGGATGGCGATGCGCGCCATCGACGGCGCCGCTTGCTGGCTCTACACCACCGGACGCCTGACGAGTGAGATGGTGCTGAAGGCCGCGCACCTGCGCGTGCCGGTCGTCATCTCGCGCAACGGGGCGACCGCGATGGGGCAGGATCTGGCCGAGCAGCTGGAGCTCACGCTCATCGGCCGCGCCAACGGAGCGCGCTACCTCTGCTACAGCGGCGCCGAGCGCCTGCGGCCCGGCCCAGCCTGAGGGGCCGCCCCCTGGAGCCTCCGGGGCGCCGCCAGCGCCTGGCGACCCAACGACCGCTCAGACCAGCCCGTCGAACAGCCACACGTCCACCGGCTCGCCCGCCGCCACCGAGCCCTGAGCGTGGCCGAGTACGACCAGCGCGTTGGCCTCGCTCATGCTGCGCAGCACGCCAGCGCCCTGGCTGCCGAACAGACGCACCTGCCAGCCGCCGCCGCTGGGTTCGTCAGCGGCCGGCTCGACGATGGCGCGCTGGAACTCTGTGCGCCCCGGGCGCTTGCGGATGGCCACCGTCGAGCGCGCGCGCAGCACTGGCAGCGGCGCCGGCGCGGCGCCGGCGAGCACCAGCAGCGCCTCGCGCACGAAGGCGTAGAACGTGACCAGCGCGGCGACCGGGTTGCCCGGCAGCGCGAACAGCCACGACGGCGTGGTCTCGGCGCCGCCATCCGTGGCCACGCCTCCTGCGGCGCGACCGGCGGCCGCTACGGCACCCGCGGTGCCCGGGCGCCGCAGCGGGCCGAAGGCGAACGGCCGCCCCGGCCGCATCGCCACCTTCCAGAACGACACGTCGCCGGCCTGCGCCAGGATGTCGCGTGTGTAGTCGGCGTCGCCGGCGCTCACGCCTCCGCTCGTGATGACGACGTCGGCCTCGCGCACGGCACGCTCGATCACCGCGGCCAGCGCGGCGCGGTCGTCGCGCACGAGGCCGAGGTCGATGACCTCGAATCCGAGCCGCCGCACCGCGGCGCCCAGCGAGAAGCGGTTGCTGTCGTAGATGCAGCCCTCGGGCAGCGGCGCGCCGGGCTCGACCACCTCGTCGCCGGTGGAGAAGAGCGCCACCTTGAGCGGGCGCATCACGCGCACGCGCGTCAGGCCGAGCGAGGCCACGAGCCCGAGGTCGGCCGGCCGCAGCACGCGCCCGGTGCGCAAGGCGGGCTTGCCGGCGGCGAGATCCTCGCCGCGGCGGCGACGGTTTTCGCCGGCCCGGATGACGCCGGGAGCGATGTGCACCTGGGCGCTGGCCGGCTCGCCCGACACCTGCGCCAGTTCGAGCGGCACCACCGTGTCGGCGCCGGCGGGCAGGACGGCGCCGGTCATGATGCGCACGCAGCAGCCGGCCGCCACCGCGCCTTCGAGCGGCTTGCCGGCATAGACGGTGCCGGTGGCGCGCAACAACGTCGGGCCATCGGTGCGCAACGCGCTGCCCGCGAAGGCATAGCCGTCCATCGCCGAGTTGTCGTGCGCGGGCACGTCGATCGGCGACACCACGTCGCCGGCCAGCACGCGGCCGGCGGCCTCGTGCAAGGGCAGTTCCAGCCAGGCCGACCGCGGCAGCGGCCGCAGGGCCGCGGCGATGGCGGCGCGCGCCTCCTCGACGCTCAGGTTGCGCTCGCCGGCGGCGAGCGGGGAAGGGCCGAGGTCACTCATGGTGTCGGGTTCGATTCGAGCCGCGATTGTGGTGGTGAACCCTGACAATGCCTTGCCGCAGCAGGGCCAGACGCCCGCCGCCCGTCCGCCAAACCCTCCCGCCGAATCTGCCCTCGAGACCGCCCATGAGCCCACCGATCGACCTGCGCAGCGACACCGTCACCCGCCCCACGCCGGCCATGCGCGAGGCAATGGCGCGCGCCGAGGTCGGCGACGACCAGTACGGCGAAGACCCCACCACCAACCGCCTGCAGCAGCAGATGGCGGCGTTGCTCGGCAAGGAAGCGGCGCTGTGGATGCCCAGCGGCACCATGGCCAACCAGGTGGCGCTCCTGGTGCTGGCGCGCCCGGGCGACGAGGTGGTCACGGCGCGCGAGGCGCATGCCGGCTGGCACGAGGCCGGCGGCGCGGCGGCCAATGCCGGCGTGCAGATCGTCGAAGTCGGCGAGCGCGGCGTCTTCACCCGCGCGCAGCTGGAGGCGGCCATCAAGCCGGCAGGCCTGCCGGTCTTCCCTGCCACCACGGTGGTGGAAGTCGAGAACACGCACAACCGTTCCGGCGGCGTGGTCTTCCCGCAGGACGAAGTGGTGCGCATCTGCGCCCTGGCGCGCGAGCGCGGCCTGGCCAGCTTTCTCGACGGCGCGCGGCTGTGGAATGCCGCGGTGGCCAGCGGCCGCAGCGAGGCCGAGCTGGCGGCGCCGTTCGACCTCATCTCGGTCGCCTTCAGCAAGGGGCTCGGCGCGCCGGGCGGCTCGTTGCTGGCCGGCTCGCGCGAGCTCATACAGCGCGCCAACCGCCACCGTCGGCGCCTGGGTGGCGCGATGCGCCAGGTGGGCATCTTCGCGGCCGCCGCACTGCACGGCGTGTTGCACCACCGCGCGCGATTGGCCGAGGACCATGCCAACGCCCGCCGCCTGGCCGAGCGGCTGGCTGGCTGTGCGGCGGTGCAACTCGATCTGGCCAGCGTGCAGACCAACATCGTCGTCTTCCATCTTCAGCCGGGTGCGCCCGACGCCGCGGCCGTGGTGGCGTCAGCGCGCGCCAAAGGGGTGCTGCTCAATGCCTTCGGTGCGCGCACCGTGCGTGCCGTGACGCACCTGGACGTGAGCGCTGCCCAGTGCGACGAGGCGGCAGCGCATCTCACGTCCTTGCTGGCGGCCTGAGGGGCCGACGCGGCTGAGCGGGCCTCAGCGGGTCCGATCAGGTCTGATCGGGTCTGAGCAGGCCCGAACGAATCTGTGCCCGCTGGGGTGCTGCGAGGTCCCGGTGTGCTCATGTTCCGCCTGGCGCACGCTCGGCGGGTCTCGGCGGGCCGTCGTGTCCCTCTGGGGAGGGATAGGGCGGCGGCCTCCCTAGGTTCCCGACTTGTGGCCCCGGAGGTGGAGGCGGAGACTGGTCCGCGCCATTCGAACCAAGGAGGACTGCATGAAGAAGTCAACGATGCGTTGCACGGGCCGTGCCGGTGCACGCGCCGTCGCGGTCGCTGCCGCCGTATTGCTCGCCGCCTGCCAGCCGCGCCCGCCGGCTACCGCGGCGCAGGCCTCGGCACCCGCCACGGGCGCTTCGGCCGCGGCCCCCGCGCCCCCCCTCGCGGTGTTCGCCGTCAGCCCGGAAGTCGTGGCGCAAATGCTTGAGCGCCGCGTCACACAGGCCTTCGTGCCCGGCCAGGTGGTCGTCAAGTACAAGGCCGGCCGCGCCACGGCGATGGCCGCGCCCGAGATGCGCCGACTGCAGGTCGAGACGGACGAGCAGCTCACCTCGGGCGGCGAGCGCATCTATCGCGTCCAGCCCGCCGTGGCGCGGGCGATGCAGCCGCAGGCGATGCGCGACCGCACGCTCGAGATCGCGCGCACGCTCGCAGCCCGGCCCGACGTCGAATACGCCCAGCCGAACTTCATCTTCCAGATCGGCGCCGTGCCCAACGACCCCGGCTTCGCGCAGCAGTGGCACTACGCCGACAACGGCACGGGTGCGGGCCAGGTGCCCGGCGGCATCAACCTGCCGCAGGTGTGGGAGACGAACAAGGGCTCGAGCAACGTGGTGGTGGCGGTCATCGACACCGGCATCCTGCCCACGCACCCGGACATCACCGGCTCGCCCAACCTCGTGCCCGGCTACGACATGATCAGCGACGGCTTCATCGCCAACGACGGTGGCGGCCGCGACAACGACCCCAGCGACCCCGGCGACGCCAGCGCTGCCGGCGAATGCGGCCCGGGCAGCCCGGCGCAGCCCAACAGCTGGCACGGCACGCACGTGGCCGGCACCGTGGGCGTGGGTCACACCAACAACGGCGTCGGCGTGGCCGGCATCAACTGGGCGGTGAAGCTGCAGGCCGTGCGCGTGCTCGGCAGGTGCGGCGGCACCATGGTCGACATCAACGACGGCATCCGCTGGGCGGCCGGCCTGCCGGTGCCCGGCGTGCCGACCAACCCGACGCCGGCCAAGGTGATCAACATGAGCCTCGGTGGCGGCTCGCCGTGCTCAGCCTCGCCGGCCACGCAGTCGGCCATCAACGACGCCGTCGCCGCGGGCACGACGGTGGTGGTGGCGGCGGGAAATTCGGCGGCCGACGCCTCGGGCTTCCTGCCCGCCAGCTGCAACGGCGTCATCACCGTGGCCGCCGGCGATGCACGCGGCTACCTTGTCGCGCGCTACTCGAACTTCGGCCCGCGCATCGACTTGCTGGCGCCTGGCGGCGATACCCAGCGCAACGACAGCGGCACCGGCAACGACGGCGTGCTCTCGATGGTGCAAGGTGGCTACGCACGCTACAACGGCACCTCGATGGCGAGCCCGCACGTGGCCGGCGTGGTGGCCCTGATGCTGGCCGGGCGCCCGACGCTCACGCCGGCGCAGGTGCTGGCCGACCTGAAGGCGCAGGCGCTGCCGCGCACGACGACGCAGTGTCCGAGACCCTGCGGCGCCGGACTGCTCAACGCCCGTGCGGCATTGGGTGGCGCGCCGCCTCCCCCACCTCCGCCGCCGCCGGATGGCGCCGTGGTGGCCTTGGCGCCCAACACCGCCACGCTCAACATCGGCAGCACCGCCACGCTGGTGGCCACGGTCAGCGCCGGCGGCGCGGCCCTGGCGGGCAAGACCGTGACCTTCACGTCGAGCAACCCGACCGCGGCCAGCGTGGCCCCGGCCACGGCCACCACGACCCCCACCGGGCAGGCGAGCGTGGCCGTCACCGGCCTCACGCCGGGCGCCACCACCATCACGGCGGCGGCCGAAGGGGCGCAGGCGGCGGCCAACATCACTGTGGCGGCCAAGGTGTCGGCGCTGTCGTGGTTGGGTGGCCTGGCCATCGCGCTGGCCACCGCATTCGGGCTGGCGCGGCTCAGGCGCCGCGGCGTGCGCGCGTGAGCCCCTGGGCGTGGTCGAAGGCGCGGCGTGTGGTTGAACTCGAGGCTGCCACGTGACGCCGATGCCCGGCCCCGACGAGGCGCTGCAAGTGCTGCAGGCGCCGCAGGCGCTGCCCGTGGCCACCGCGGCCGCGGCGCAGTGGTTGCTCGCGGCGCTCGACACGCCCGTGCAGCGCCATGGCGAGTGGCTGCAGCACGCGGGCGGCTTCACGGCCGAGGTGCACCTGGACTGCACGGCGCTGTGGCCGGCGGTCGTCCTGGTGTCGCTGCTCGTGCTCTTCGGCGCACAGGCGCGCGTGGGCGTGCCGCGCCTCGTGCGGGCTGCGACCTGGGGCGTGGGCGTGGTGGCGCTGGTGAATCAGATGCGCCTCGTGGGCACCGTGTGGCTGGGCGTGCATGCGCCCGCGCACTGGACCCTTGTGCACGAGGTGGTGGGGCCGCTCGCGCTGGTGGCCGCCGGCGCCGGCGTGGTGGTGGCCATGGTCAAGGCGCCGCCGTCGTGGGCGCGCGCGGCATCGCCCGGCGTCGGCGCGCTGGCCTGGGTGGTCGCTGCCTTCGCGTTCGCGGGCGTGGCCACGGCGGCGATGGCATCGACGGCCTCTTCTTCATCCTCGGGTGCCTCGCGGCCGGGCCGCGCGGCGGCGCCGGCCGTGTTGCCGCCCATCGCTTCGGGCGCTGCGGCGGCGGCAGATCCGGCGGGAGCGGCAATGATCTCCGGTGACCTGATCGTCAAGTTCCGCGATGCGAGCGAGCCCGGCCGGCAACTGGCGGCCGTGCTCGCGGGCCAGCGCGACACGGCCTCGGCCGCGCCGGTGGCCTCGAGGCTGTCGGCCGACCTCGGCCTGCCGCTGGTGCTGGTGCAGGTGACCTCGGGTGGCGAGGCGCTTCTGGCGCTCGACCGCGAGACGCTCGGGCGCGACCTGCTGGCGCGCGCGGGGCGCGAGGCGCAGGTGCAGCGGGCGACGATGACCGTGCCACCGCCCGGCGGCGGCCTGCCCGGCGCCGAGCTCGTACTGCGCATCGAGTTGCGGCCTGCCGCGCCGGCGCCTGCGGCCCAGGCCATGGCGGCGCGCCTGGCGCTCACGCGCATGCCGGCGCCTCGGGTATTGGACGAAGCGGCCGGCAAGGCGCTGCGGCTCGTCTACGACATCGACGCGCTGACCCTCGCGCTCATCGCGCGGCTGCAGCAGCGTTCCGACGTGGAGTACGCGCAGGCCAACCGACTGCTGCGGCCGGCGGCGCCGGCGGCTTCGCGTTGAAACCGCCCGTCGCCCGGGTCCTGCGCCGGGCCCCCGCGCCGGCCCCAAGCCGAGCGTTGGTCGACGCGCCGGAAGCTGATAGGCTGTTTGCCGATGGATGACAACGAGGTCCCGCCGGAGCTGAACGTCGAGCAGGCATTCGCCGGCGCCTACCAGGAGCTGCGCCGGCTGGCGCGCTCTCGCCTGCGCGGCGGCGGGCGCAACACCGTGCTCGACACCACGGCGCTCGTGCACGAGACCTTTCTCAAGCTCAGCCGCAACGTTGGCGTGTCGTTTCCGGACCGGCCACGCTTCATGGTCTATGCCGGGCGGGCGATGCGTTCGATCATCGTCGACATGGTGCGGCAGCGGCAGACCGAGCGCGCCGGGGGCGAGTACGCGATGCTCACCCTCACCGGCGACCTGGTCGATGCGCTGCCCACCGAAGAGGCGCACATCCTGCGCGTGCACGAGGCGCTGCAGGAGATGGCGCAGGTCGACGAGCGCATGGCCCGCGTGGTGGAGATGCGCTACTTCGGCGGCATGACCGACCTCGAGATCGGCGAGGCGCTCGGCGTCACCGACCGCACCGTGCGGCGCGACTGGGAGCAGGCTCGGCTCTTCCTCGCCGAGGCTCTGAAGTAGCCGCCGGGTGCATGCGGCGCATGCTGCGCCATCCGCTGCAGGCCGAAGCGAGGCCGCCGCGCCCGTCCGGTCGCGCGTTGGCCGGTGTCTTGTCAGGGCGGCATGTCCGGCTGCGCCGCGCTTTCTCGTTCAAGCAGGCATGGCGCGGTGAGACCGGCCCGGCCGTTCCGCATGGGCCACCCGCCGCATCGACCTTCAGGAGGATGGCTCGATGAGCGAAGCGTTCAAGCTCGCGCCGCACGAGTGGGCGCTGCTGCGCGGCCTGCTCGATGAAGCGCTGGCGCTGCCCTTGGCGCGGCGCGCCGCATGGCTCGACCAGCTCGACGAGACGCGTGCCCAGGGTCTCAAGCCGCGCCTGCAATCCCTGCTGGCCAACGCCGCTGCCGACGACCCCGCCACCGCGGCGCGGCTGCTGGAGACGCTGCCCAAGGTCGAGACCGGCCAGTTTGCGCCGTTGCCTGGCACAGCCTCCGAGAAGCCGGGTGATGCGATCGGCCCCTACCGCCTGATCCGCGAACTCGGCAGCGGCGGCATGGGCAGCGTCTGGCTGGCCGAGCGCACCGACATGCTGCAGGGCCGGCAAGTGGCGCTGAAGCTGGCGCATGGCGCCTGGAAGCGCGCCGGCCTGGCCGAGCGCCTGGCCCGCGAGCGCGAGATCCTGGCCACGCTCGAGCACCCGCACATCGCTCGCTTGTACGACGCGGGGCTCGCGGCCGACGGCCAGCCGTGGCTCGCGCTCGAATATGTGCAGGGCGAGCGCATCGACACCCACTGCCGCACCAAGGACCTGCCGGTGGCCACGCGGCTGCGTCTCTTCCTGCAAGTGGCGCAAGCCGTGGCGCATGCCCATGCACTGCTGGTCGTGCACCGTGACCTGAAGCCGGCCAACATCCTCGTCACGGAAGTCGGCGGTGCGGGTGAGGTGAAGCTGCTGGACTTCGGCATCGCCAAGCTGGTGCAGGAAGGTGTGGCCGAGGAGACCGAGCTCACGCGCGATGTCGGCCGCGTGCTGACGCCCGAGTACGCCAGCCCGGAGCAGATCCTCGGCAAGCCGATCGGCACCGCCAGCGATGTCTACTCGCTCGGCGTGGTGCTCTTTGAGCTGCTGGCGGGCGAGCGCCCCTACCGGCTGCAGGGCGCGCAGCGCGCCTCACGCGCCGCGCTCGAAGAGGCCATCGTCGCGGCCGACGTGCCGCGGCCGAGCGCTTTGGCGTCGGCAGCGCGGCGCAAGGCTCTGCGGGGCGACCTCGACACCATCGTGCTGAAGGCCCTGAAGCGCGAGCCGACCGAGCGCTACGCCACCGTGGCCGCCTTGGCTGACGATGTGCAACGCCACCTGGAGCAGCGCCCGGTGCTCGCCCTGCCCGACAGCGCCGGGTATCGCGCCGTCAAGTTCGTGCGCCGCAACCGCCTGGCGGTTGCGGCCTCCGGTGCGGTGGCCGTGGCAATGATGGCCGGCACGACGATCGCCGTCTGGCAGGCGCGCCGCGCCATCGCCGAGCAACAACGCGCCGAGCAGGTGGCGGGCTTCATCGGTGCAGTCTTCCAGCAGGCCAATCCCTTCCAGCAGGGCAGCGGCAAGGCCCTCACCGGCGCAGAGCTGCTGCGCCTGGCCAAAGACCGCCTGGTCGCCGCGCCACCGGCCGACGCCGCCACCCGGGTGGAGCTGCTCACGCTGCTGGGCACGAGCCTGTACTCGCTCGAGGACCTGCCCACCGCCGCCGAGGTGCTGCAGCAGGCCGTGCGCGACGCCGAGGCTGCATTCGGCGCCACCGATGCGCGCACGCTGAGGGCGCGGCTGCGCCAGGCCGATCTCTTGCGCATGCAGGACAAGCACGACGAAGTCCGCAAGACGGTCGCAGCCCTTCTGCCGCACCTGCGCGAGCGCCGCGCGGCGCAGCCCTCCGAACTGCTCAATGCCCTGCGCATCCTGGCCGATGTCGAATTCAGGACCGGCCACGGCGAGGCGGCCGATCCGTACTTCGAAGAGGGGCTCGAGGTCGTGCGCCAGTACCTGGGCGAGAACCACGCCGACCATCTGGCCTTGTTGTCGCTCAAGGCGCGCGTCCTGCGCACGCGCTCGCGCTCGGCGGAGGCGCTGCAGGCCTCGCAGGAGGCAATGCGCATCGCCCAGGCCATCTACGCCGGGACACCGCGCCACCCGGTGCTGAGCGAAGCGCGCTTCACGCACGGACTCATCCTCGCCGACAACGGCCGCTATGGCGAGGCCGTGCAGACCTTTCGCATGGCGCTGGCCGAAACCGAAGCGCTCTTTGGCCGCGGCAGCCGGCGCCACGCCCAGCGGCTTGGCGCGAGTTCGGAGGTCTTCGCGCTGGCCGGGCTGCTGCGCGAGGGCATCGCGAACGCCGAGCTGTCGCGCGCGACCTGGGTCAAGCTGGTGCCGGCGCGCTCGCGGCTGGACGCCGCATCGGCCGAAGTGGTGGCGCTTGCCCACAACTGGGCCCGCGACGGCGAGCGCGGGGTGCCGCTTTGGCGGCACGCCGAGTCGGTCTATCGCGAGTTGATGGGCGAGGCGAGCTGGGTGGTCCAGGTCACGCGCCGCAACATGAGCCTGGCGCTCGCCTGGTCCGGCGAACTCGCCGAAGCCGAGCGGGTGATGAACGAGGTGCTCGCCCGCCACCCGCGGCCGGTGCGCGATGGTTACGACATCAATGCGTGGATAGCGGGCATCCGCGAGCGCCTGGCCGGCCGTCCCGAAGTGGCGGTGGGTCTGCAGCAGCGCGCGCTGGACTCGTTGCCCGGCACGGCCAACGACATGCTGCCGCGCGCCTATGCGCTTACCGAGCGGGGCCTGGCTGAACTGGCGCTCGGCCGCCGGACCGAGGCCCGTGCTTCACTGGCCGAGGCGCTGCGCCACTACGACACCAGCGGCATCGACATGGTGGCCGAACGGGCCGACGCCTTGCTCGGCATGGGGCGGCTGGAACTCGCCGAAGGGCGGCCCGCGGCGGCGCTGCCCCACTTGCAGCGGGCGGAGACGTTCTGGCGCGAACTGCGAGCCGAGAGCCTGTGGGCCGCCGAGGCCACACACTGGCTGGCGCAGGGCCTCGCCGCCGCCGGGCGCGGCGAAGAGGCGGCAAAGGCGGCTGCGCAGGCGCGGCCGCTCTTGACGCGGTCGCCCTTTCCGCCGCATCGCGAGCTGGTGGCCGGCCGCTGAGCGTTGGTTCACTGGGGCCGGCAGCAGGCGCCGGATTCGCAGCCGACGACCAACGACGGCGCGACCGGCAAGGCGGGGGCAGAGGTGGCGACCTCGACGTGGAATTCGGGGCGATGGGCGAGGGTGTTGTGCAGCAGGCAATCGCCCACGCTGCGACGGATGCCTTCCACCTGCGCGGCTGCGAGCGCGGCGCCGGGCATCTCGATGCGCACGAGGACGCTGCCGATGCGGCGCGGGCGGTCCTTCACCTGCCAGTCCAGCGTGATGCGCAGGCCGCGGTAGTCGATGCCCTGGCTGTCGCAGTAGTCGGCGGTGTAGACGCCGGCGCAGGCGCCCAGCGCCGAGACGAACAACTGCGGCGGCGTCATGCCGCCGTCGCCGCCGCCATGGCTCTCGGGCAGGTCGACGGTGACGCGGTGGTGGCCGGCGTGGGCCGTGAAGCGGACGTCCTCGTGGTGCTCGATGGTGATCGTCATGTGCAGCTCCTCGTTGCGGGCAGGGCCGGCGGTGGGGCCAGTTCGGGTTGACCCGCGTCGGCTCGGTCCATGCCTTGAAGAACGAGGCCGCGGTTGGAATCCGGACAATGGCCGGCGGGAGCCCGGAAGCGGGCCGGTGCGGGGTGTCCGCGTGGGGCCGGCTTTTTCGTTCATTCCGACAAGGCTTGGCATACGGGGCTGGGCCGGTCGCGGTCGACAACAGGGGGACGGTTCGATGAGCGAAGCGTTCAGGCTCGCGCCGCACGAGTGGGCGCAGTTGCGCGGCCTGCTCGACGAGGCGCTGGCCTTGCCCGCGCCGCGCCGCGCCGCCTGGCTCGCCGAACTCGACGAGGCACGCGCGCGAGGGCTGAAGCCGCGGCTGCAAGCGCTGCTGGCGAACGCCGAGGGCGACGAGCCGGCCACCGCCGCGCGGCTGCTGGACACGCTGCCCAAGGTGGAGACCGGCCAGTTCGCTCCGCCACCCGGCAGCGGCGAGAAGGCTGGCGACGCGGTGGGCCCGTACCGGCTGATCGGCGAGCTGGGCAGCGGCGGCATGGGCAGCGTGTGGCTGGCCGAGCGCACCGACATGCTGCAGGGCCGGCAGGTGGCGCTGAAGCTGCCGCACGGGGCCTGGAAGCGCGCGGGCCTCGCGGAGCGCCTGGCGCGCGAGCGCGAGATCCTGGCCACGCTGGAGCACCGCAACATCGCGCGGCTGTACGACGCCGGCGTCACCGCGCAGGGCCAGCCGTGGCTGGCGCTCGAATACGTGGCCGGCGAGCGCATCGACGAATACTGCAAAGCCAGGCAGCTGGGCGTGAAGCAGCGCCTGCAGCTCTTCCTGCAAGTGGCGCGCGCGGTGGCGCATGCGCACGGGCAGCTCGTCGTGCACCGCGACCTGAAGCCGGCCAACATCCTGGTCACCGAAGGCGGCGACGTGAAGCTGCTGGACTTCGGCATCGCCAAGCTCGCGGCCGAGGGGGTGGTCGAGGAGACCGAGCTCACACGCGAGGCCGGCCGCGCCTTCACGCCCGAGTACGCAAGCCCCGAGCAGATCCTGGGGCGGACGATCGGCACCGCCAGCGACGTCTACTCGCTGGGCGTGATCCTGTTCGAGCTGCTTGCCGAGGTGCGGCCGTACAAGGTCAACCGCGCTTCACGTGCCGCGCTCGAAGAAGCGGTGGCCGAAGCCGCCGTGCCCAGGCCGAGCACGCTGGCGCCGCCTGAGCGGCGCCGTGCGCTGCGCGGCGACCTCGACACCATCGTGCTGAAGGCGCTCAAGCGCGAGCCGGCCGAGCGCTACGCCACTGTGGCGGCGCTGGCCGAGGACGTGCAACGCCACCTCGAGCAGCGCCCGGTGCTGGCGCTGCCGGACAGCGCCGCTTACCGCCTGTCCATGTTCGTGCGACGCAACCGCCTGGCGGTGGGCGCTTCGGCGGCAGTGGTCTCGGCGCTGGCGGTGGGGCTGGTCGGCACGGCCTGGCAGGCGCGCCTGGCGCGCGCCGAGCAGCAGCGCGCCGAGGCGGTGAAGGACTTCGTCGCCGGCCTGTTCACCGATGCCGACCCCTTCAGCACCACGAGCAAGGCCCCCACCGTCGAGGCGCTGCTGCAAACCGCGCAGGCCCGGCTCGACCGTGCCGCTGCCGCCGGCCCGGCGGTGCGCGTGGAACTGCTGGAGATGATCGGCAACAGCTTCTTCGGCCTGGGCCAGTTCGACCGCGCCGAGCCGCTGTTTGCGCAGGCGGTGGCCGAGGCCACGCGCGAGCTGGGAGCGCAGCACGAGCAGACCCAGCGCGTGCGCCTGGCCATGTTGAAGGTGCACCGCTTTCGTGGCCGCCGCGCGGAGATCAAGGCCGAGCTGCAAGCCTTGCTGCCGACGCTGCGCGCGGCGCGTTCGCCGGCGCAACGCGAGCTGCTTCTGGTGGCGCTGGAGGCCGACGTGCACCTGGGCATCGACGAGGGCCGCTACCCGGACGCACGCGACACGGCTGACCAGGTGCTGGCGCTGGCAACCTCGATGCACGGCGAGCTGCATCCCGCCACCGCCACTGCGGCCTTGCTGCGCACGTCCATCGGCCAGTTTCTCGGCGATGCCCAGGCCACACTCGAATCGGCCGTGCGCGCGCGCGACCTGCTGCTGCGCCTGTACGGCAGCGAGCGCCCGCACGCCAAGGTGCTGGACGGCCGCTTCATGTACGGCCGCGCGCTCGGCAATGTCGGCCGCTACGCGGAGGCGCGTGTCGAACTCGCCGAGGTGTTGGCGCAGGTGCAGCAGTTGCTCGGGGCCGAGGCGTCGATGACGGCCTATGTGGCAGGCGACCTCGCGCGCTTTGCGCTCGAGCTCGGCGACGACCCGGCCGCCTTGCGCCATGCGCAGATGACGCTGGCCGTGGCCACGCGCGACGCCGCCGAGGACTCGCAGACGGTGGCGATGGCGCGCATGAGTCTGGGCCGTGCGCTGCTGGCCTTGCATCGCAGCGAAGAGGCGCGCACCTTGTTCGCACGTGCCGAGCAGTCCGTCGCAGCGACGCGCGGTGCCCAGAACCCCTTGGCCCTGGACGCCACGGCGCTGCACGCGGCGGCGCATGCGCAGGCCGGGCGCACGCAGCCGGCCTGGCAGATGCTCGAGCCGCGCCTGGCCGCCTACCGGCAGGCGCCCACGCTGACGCGCTACCGCGGCCTGCACACCGCGGGCATCGTGCGCCGCCAGCAAGGCGAACTGGACGCCGCCGCGGCCTTGCAGGAAGAAGCGCTGGCCGCCTTGCCCGATTCGCCGCTGCAGCTGCCGCGGCGCAATCTCGTGCTCGGCGAGCGCGCGCGGGTGGCGTTGGCGCAGGGAGATGCGTCAGGCGCCTTGAAGTGGCTGGATCGGGTGGTGCCGCCGCCGGGATGGGCGGCGCAATCGCTGGACGAGGCCGCAAGGCAGCTCACCCGTGGCCAGGCGCTGCTGGCCACAGGGCAACCTGCGGCTGCCCTTGAGGTGCTGCGCCAGGCGGAGGCGACCTGGCGCACCCTGGCGCCGCAGGCGGCAACGGCGCAGGAGGCCGCGCGCTGGCGCGGGCGGGCGCTGCGTGCCCAGGGGCCGGCCCCGGTGCCGGCTTC
>JALHOU010000001.1:64797-80285 GCA_022842825.1 Rubrivivax sp. | reverse complement strand
GCTGGCCGAGGCCGCGGCGGCCGGGCGGGCCGAGAACAAGACCGACGCCGCCAAGGCGGCGCGCCTGCCCGACCTCGTGCTCGTCGACGGTGGCCGCGGCCAGGTGGCGGTGGCGCGCGAGGTGTTCGAGGAACTCGGCCTCGACACCGGCCTCATCGCCGGCGTCGAGAAGGGCGAGGGCCGCAAGGTGGGCTTGGAGGAGCTGGTGTTCGCCGACGGCCGCGCCAAGGTGGCGCTGGGCCACGATTCGGCGGCGCTGATGCTGGTGGCACAGATCCGCGACGAGGCGCACCGCTTCGCGATCACCGGCATGCGTGCGCGGCGAGCCAGCGTGCGCACCGGGGGCAGCCGGCTGGAGGAGATTGCGGGTGTCGGCCCGCGCAAGCGGGCGCGCCTGCTGCAGCGCTTCGGGGGCGTGCGCGGCGTCATCAATGCCGGTGTCGACGACCTCGCGAGCGTGGACGGCATCTCGCGCGAGCTGGCCGAGGAGATCTATCGCGCGCTGCACTGACGGTGCCGGCGTGGTGGGTGGCGCGGGTGTCGCCGGCGGCGCGGTGGCCACGGCGGCGCCCAGGCGCTGTCGGCGCCCAGGCGTTGCGTGCACGCCAATGAGGCGAGAATGCGCCCCATGTTCCTGACCGTCCCCACGCTGCTGACCTGGGCCCGCATTGCCGCGATCCCGCTCATCGTGGGCGTGTTCTACCTGCCGTGGCCGGCGGAACTGCGCAACCTCATCGCCACGGTGCTGTTCGTGCTTTTTGCGCTCACCGACTGGCTCGACGGCTACCTGGCGCGCAAGCTCAACCAGACGTCGTCCTTCGGCGCCTTCCTCGACCCAGTGGCCGACAAATTCCTCGTCTGCGCCTGCGTGCTGGTGCTCGTGCACCTGAAGCGCGCCGACGTTTTCGTCGCCCTCATCATCATCGGCCGCGAGATCGCGATCTCGGCGCTGCGCGAGTGGATGGCGCACATCGGCGCCAGCCGCAGCGTCGCCGTGCACATGGTGGGCAAGGCCAAGACGGTGGTGCAGATGGTGGCCATCCCGTTCCTGCTCTACGACGGCGCGCTCTTCGGCGTCATCGACACGCGCCTGTGGGGCACGGCGCTCATCTGGCTGGCGGCGGTGCTGACGATCTGGTCGATGGTCTACTACCTGCGCCGGGCGATCCCCGAGATCCGCGCCAAGGCCAAGTAGGCGGCACCTCTCGATGAATGCTGCCGCTGAGGGCCGCCCACCGGCGGCACAGGGGGCGTGGCTTGCCGCCATGCCGGCCGTCTTCGTGCTGATCTGGAGCACGGGCTTCGTCGTCGCGCGCTTCGGCATGCCGCATGCCGGGCCGATGGCCTTCCTGTTCTGGCGCTACGTCCTCTCGATCCTGGCCTTCCTGGTGTGGATCGCCGTCGTGCGCGCGGCGTGGCCGCGCGGACGGGCGCAGTGGCTGCACCTGGCTGTCACCGGCGTGCTCATGCATGCGCTATATCTCGGTGGCGTCTGGGCGGCGGTGCGGGCCGGCATCGGTGCCGGCACGTCGGCCCTGGTGGTGGGGCTGCAACCCGTGCTCACCGCCATCTGGGTCAATGCGGTCATGGGCAGCGAGCACCGCGTGGCGCCGCGCCAGTGGCTCGGGCTCGCGCTCGGCCTTGCCGGCCTCATGCTCGTGGTGTGGCGCAAGCTCGGCGCGGGCGAGATCACGGCGTTCAACTTCGCGTTGTGCCTGATGGCCCTGGCCGCCATCACCACGGGCACGCTGTACCAGAAGCGCTTCGTCGCGCCCTGCGACGTGCGCACCGCCAACACCGTGCAGCTTCTCGCGGCGGTGGCGGTGACGGCGCCACTCGCCTGGTTCGAGGACGTGCCCGTCACCTGGCATGCGGAGCTGCTGGGCGCGATGGCCTGGTCGGTGCTAGGCCTCACGCTCGGCGGCAGCTCGTTGCTCTTCATGCTCATCCAGCGCGGCGCCGCGACCCGCGTGACGAGCCTGCTGTACCTCGTGCCGCCATGCACGGCGGTGATGGCATGGGCGCTGTTCGACGAGCCGCTCGGCCCGCTCGTGCTCGTGGGGCTCGCGCTCACGGCCACGGGCGTGTGGCTCGTGGTGCGCCGCCCCGCGGGCACGGGCGGGGAGAGCGGCGCGAGCGCGGACGACAAAGCACGCAGTGGGTCCGCTGCGGCGGGCCGAGCGAGCGGCGCGCCGCCGCGCGGCGTGTAACACAGGGCCAGCCGTACGGCCGGGGACTGGCCTTGTCAACGGTGGAATCACGCGCGCAGCGCGCTTGTTGCAGCTTGTCAGGCGCGCGCGGCCGAGGCCTAGAATCCCGCCTCTCGCCGAGGGGCACGCCCCGGCCACCGCACCTCAGCATCGGAACACCTTCAGAGGGGGAAGCGAAGTGAACAAGAGTGAACTGATCGAACATATCGCCGCGCAGGCCGACCTGTCCAAGGCCGCCGCGGGCCGCGCGCTCGACGCCCTCACCGGTGCGGTGCGCACCGCCCTGAAGAAGGGCGGTTCGGTCACCATCACCGGCTTCGGCACTTTCGCCGTCACCAAGCGCGCGGCGCGTACCGGGCGCAACCCGCGCACCGGTGCCGCCATCAAGATCAAGGCGGCCAAGGTGCCCAAGTTCAAGCCCGGCAAGGCGTTGCGCGACGCGCTCTGATCACCGAGCCGGCGCGCCGCACCGCGGGCCACGCGGTGCGTGCCGGAGCGGGTGCTTAGCTCAGTTGGTAGAGCGGCGCCCTTACAAGGCGTAGGTCGGCGGTTCGAGACCGTCAGCACCCACCACCCCGCCAGGCGGGCCGTTCGCTAGAATGCGGGCCGTCCCCTACGAAGAGCGAACCGCGGTTCGCTCTTTCTTTTCCGGCCCCGCTTTTCCTGCCTCGACTTGCAGCCGGCCAGCGCAGAGGGCGCAGCCCGAAGGAACCGCCATGTTCGACTTCATTCGCCGCCACACGCGCCTGACGCTGGGCTTCCTGCTGCTGCTCATCATTCCTTCGTTCGTGTTCTTCGGCATCGAGGGCTACTCGCGCTTCAACGATGCCGGCAACGAGGCCGTGGCTCGTGTGGCTGGCCAGAACGTGACACGCGGCGAGTGGGAGCAGGCGCACGACAGGCTCATCGACCGCGCCCGTCGCCAGAGCCCCGAGGCGGCCGAGCCGCTGAGGTCGGAGCAGGCGCGCATGGAGACGCTGGACAACCTGCTGCGCGAGCGCGTGCTGATGGCCGCGGCCACCGACCTGCACCTGTTCCCGCCGGTGCCACGCATGGCGCGCCTGTTCGACAGCGACCCGCAATACGCCGGCCTGCGCGGCCCGGACGGCAAACTCAGTCGCGAACTGCTGGCCCAGCTGGGCATGACGCCCGAGCTGTTCGACCAGCGCCTGCGCCAGGACTACGGCATGCGCCAGGTGCTGGCTGGCGTGGCGGGCTCGGGCTTTGCTCCCGCCTCGACCGCCGGCCAATCGCTCGACGCGCTGCTGCAGCGGCGCGAGATCCAGATGCAGCGCTTCGACCCCATCGCCTACCGCGCCAAGGTCAACCCGACGGAGTCCGATCTCGAAGCCTTCTTCAAGGCCAACGAAGGACTCTTCCGCACGCCCGAGCAGGCGCAGATCGAATACGTGGTGCTCGACGCCGACGTGCTCTCGCGCGGCGTCTCGGTCGGGAACGAAGATCTGCGCAAGTTCTACGACGGCAACCTCGCCCGCTTCACCGAACCCGAGGAGCGCCGCGCCAGCCACATCCTCATCCAGGCCGAGGGCTCGGCCACCGCCGAGCAGAAGGCGGCGGCCAAGGCCAAGGCGACGGCGCTGTTCGAGCAGGCGAAGGCGAAGCCAGCCTCCTTTGCCGAGCTGGCGAAGAAGAACTCGCAGGATACCGTGTCGGCCCCGCTCGGTGGCGACCTCGAGTTCTCGCGCCGCGGCTCGATGGCGAGCAAGGCGCTCGATGACGCCGTCTTCTCGCTCGCGCCGGGCCAGGTGGGCGGGCCGGTGGAGAGCGAATTTGGCTACCACGTCATCCTGGTCACGGCGGTGCGTGGCGGCAAGGCGCGCCCGTTCGACGAGGTCAAGGCAGAGATCCAGGCCGAGCTGCGCAAGACCCGGGTGGCCAAGGAGTGGCCGGCCGCCGCCGAGCAGTTCACCAACATGGCCTACGAGCAGCCCGACAGCCTGAAGCCGCTCGTCGACAAGTTCAAGCTCGACAAGAAGACCGCCACCGTGGGGCGTGCGCCGGCGCCCGCAGCGAGCGGTGCGCTGGCATCGGCCAAGCTGCTGGCGGCGGTGTTCTCCAACGATGCCGTGCGCGACAAGCGCAACACCGACGCGGTGGAGGTGGGCCCCAACCAGCTGGCCGCGGCCCGCGTGGTTCAGCACCAGCCGGCACGCCTGCTGCCCCTGGCCGAAGTGCGCGAGGCCGTGCGCGAACGCGTGCTCGCCGAGCAGGCCGCGGCGCTGGCGCGCAAGGAGGGCGAAGCGCGCCTCGCGGCGGTGCGTGCGGCTCCCAGCGAAGCCCTGGGTGAGACGCTCACCGTGTCGCGCATGCAGGCGCGTGTGCTGCCGCAACCGTTGCTCGAGGCGGTGATGCGTGCCGATGCCGCGCAACTGCCGCAGGTACGTGGCGTGGACCTCGGCGCTGCCGGCTATGCCGTGCTGCGCGTGAACAAGGTGCTTGCACGCGAAGTGCCGCCGGGGGTGACGCCGGGCGCGCCGGACCCCCTGCTCGACCAGTACGCGCAGGCCTTCGCGATGGCCGAGACCGAGGCCTACGTCGGCGCCCTGAAGAAGCGCTACAAGGTCGAGGTCAAGCCGGCCGCCAAGGTGGCCGCGGCGGCCACGGCCGCCTCGTCGGCGGGGTTCTGAGCAGAGTCCCGTGCGCCCGGGCGGACCGGGCGCACCGGGGGGCCGCCGCTATACTTCGATCTCTCGACGGTGGCTGTAGCTCAGTTGGTAGAGTCCCAGATTGTGATTCTGGTCGTCGTGGGTTCGAGTCCCATCAGCCACCCCAGGTAACGCCAGTCCAGCGGCCCCTCACTGTCGGTGAGGGGCCGTTGTCATTGGGCTCCGTGCGGAGCGAGTGATCCAGCGTGTGGTACCACACCGGATCAACGAGCACGCGATGGGCACCAACGTCAACCCGCAGACCCGCAAGGCCGCTGCCACGCCGCGCGGCATGGCGGTGATGTGCAGCTTCTTCGTCGAGCGCGCCGAAGGATCGCTGCTTTTCGATGTGGAGGGCCGTCGCTACATCGACTTCGCGGGTGGAATCGCCGTGATGAACGTGGGCCACGGACATCCGGCCGTGAAGGCGGCGGTGCAGGCGCAACTGGACACCGTGAGGACGGCGGCTACCAGGAGGCCGGTGCCGGCGAAGCGGGGTTCCGTGGCTCGTTTGAAGTGCTGGACGCGGCGACGAAGACCTACGCCATCGTGGAAGCTCTTAGCCCGATCGAGCTTCGGCCGCGGCACCCGCTCTGCAGCCGGCTGTCGTCGCGCGTCGGGCCGCCCGGTGCCAGTTCGCCGTCAGGAGCCCCGGCGGCCGGCGTTCTCGTTGAAGGGGCCCATCATCTCGAGCGGCCGCCACTTCATGGCGTCGATGACGACGGCTTCCACGGCGAGTTCGTGCCGGGCAGTGCACTCGACCTGGACGCCGCGCTGAAAGAGGTTCCACGGGCCCGTCAACAGCTGGGATTCAGGTGTGACTCCATCCATGGCCAGAGCTTCGCCGCGGCACCGGCCTTGAACGCTCCGACGTGCCCGATCGAGGTCGGGCCCACGTCGCGCGGTGCGACGACGTGCAGGCTGGAAGGCGCATGGGGCGTTGCCGCCAGCAACTGGCGGGTGAATGGGCCTGGCCGGCAAGCTCTGACGAGCCGCAGGAGACACCCGAACTCGAAGGGCATGTGGTCGGGCGCCAGGCGCTCCTGACGGATATCGCCATGCCTCGGACGCCTGCGGCCCGCTCAAGAAGAACTAGGAGCGGGTCGGAGTCGGAGAGCCTGGCTCTGCGCCGCGCAAGGCAGTGACATACACGTCCCGCTCTGTCACGACTTGGTCCATCGGCACGTCGTGGGGCAGCGGGTAGATGCTCTCGACACGCGACACCTCGAAACCGACGCCGATGAGCGTCGGCCTGGGGCGCATCTCGACCACTGTCCGATCGAAGAAGCCGCCGCCGTAGCCCAGCCTGTAGCCCGCCCTGTCGAAGCCAGTGAGCGGCACCAGCAGCACCTGCGGTTCGACCTCCGGCGCGTCGACGGGGATCGGGATGTCGTAGACCCCTTTGGTCATCGCGGTCGTGGTGTCCCAGCGCCGGAAGATCATGGGCTCGCGGGCTCGCACCACCACCGGCAATGCAGCCACGCCACCTTCATCGACCCACCGGCGAACGAATGGCGTGACATCCGCCTCGCCCTGGTAGGGCCAACAGAAGCCGAGCACGCGACCGGCAGGCGGCGACAACAACGCGTGCAGCGCGGTACGTATTGACTCGCTCCAGCGTTGGCGTTCCTCGGCACTTGCGGCAAGCCGCCGGTCGAGCAGCGTGCGGCGCAGTCCACGTCGCCATTCGGCGATGTCCTCGGGAACCGCCGCTGCGGGGGTGCCTTCGCTCACGACGCCCGATCGTCGGCAGGCGGTGCCAACAAGCGCCCGGCCAGCAGCCGATAGAGGCCGCCGCCGATCAGCGCCCCGATGCAGGGGGCGATGATGTAGACGGACAGCCAGCCGCCGCGCGGCCCCGGGATGGCGATGTCGCCCCAGCCGAGGAACCACGACACCAGGCGCGGGCCGAAGTCGCGCGCCGGGTTGAGCCCGGCCTGCGTGAGGGGCGCCACCACCGAGATGATGGCCGCCACGCCCAGGCCGATGAAGAGGGCCTGCACCGCCGCCGGTGGGCGCGCGGAATTGCGCGGATGCGTGACGGCGGAGATCAGGAAGGCCAGCATCGCGGTGCCGATCAACTCGGCCATGAAGGCGGCCTGCGGGCCCACGATGCGCCAGGCGTCCTCTGCCGTGCCGAAGACCGCGGGATTGGGGAAGTACTCGCCGAAGACCATGGCGCTTCGCTCGCTGCCGGGGCCGCCACGCAGCAGGCCGTGGCGGCGCTCGAACTCGAGAATGGACTCGGCGAACATCGTGTACAGCACGGCTGAAGCGGCCATTGCGCCGGCGACCTGGGCCACCACATAGCCGATGGCACGGTGGATCGGAAAGCGATCGAAGACCACGCCCACGAGGGTGATGGCCGGGTTGAGGTGGGCGCCGGACATCGCGGCGGAGGAATAGATGCCCAGCGTCACGCCGATCGCCCAGACCACTGCCACCTGCCACAGACCCACCTGCGCCCCGGTCACGACGGCGGCGTTGACCACCCCGACGCCGAAAAAGACGAGCACGAAGGTGCCCAGGAACTCACCCAGCATCGCCCGCGGCAGCACGCGAGGCACGGCGGTGGTCTTGACCACAGGCTCGTTGACTCGCGCCAATGCCGAGGCCGCCGCGATGGCGGATTCGGCCTGCAGGGGCGGTGCGGCGGTGGAAGTGGCGGTGGAAGGATCGGCCATGGGTATCACTCGCGGGTTCTGACGGTTGCGTCATGAGGCGTTCGCAGGGCAGGGGGCCGGGCTACTTGGCGGCGGCAAAGCCGGTGGGCGCGCCGTGCGTCGCGTTGAGCAGTGCCTGCGGAAATTCGGCGCCCTCGGTGCGCACGCCGCTCAGATTGGCCTGGTTGAGGTTGGCCTGCAGCAGCCGCGCACGGGCCATGGACGCACCGCTCAGGTCGGCGCCTTCGAGCTGTGCCTGGGTCAGCACGGCATCGTCCAGGCGGGCCCCGCGCAGATCGACGCTGTAGGCCCGCACCCAACCCAGTTGCGCCTTCGACAGGTCGGCCCGGGGAACGTGAGCCCAGCTCAGGTTGGCATGGCCCAGTTGCGCCTCGACCAGGCGGGCGTGGTCCAGCCTGGCCTCGGACAGGTCCACGCTGGTCAGGTTGGCGCGGCTGAGGTCGGCCTCACGCAGGTCGATGCCGGCCGCGCGCGCCGGTGAAGGCGCTTGCTGCGCCGTGGACCACGCGCCGAGGCTGGCGCCCACCAGGCGCGCACGGTGCAGCACGGCCTGGGTGAGCTGCGTCGACTCGAGCGAGGCGCCTTCGAGGTTGGCTCCGCTCATCTTCGCCTTCTTGAATGAGGCCCCGGGGGCGAAGACGCGCACCATGCTGGCGGCTTCGAGGTTGGCGTTGTCCAGGCGGGCGCGGCTGAGGTCGGCCTGGTCGAACCGGGCGCGCGCGAGCTGCGCCCGCGTCAGGTCGGCGGCGGAGAGCCGGGCCTCGGTGAAGTCCGCGTCGCGCGCATCGGCTTCGCGCAGATAGGCCTCGCGCAGGTCGGCGCCCTTGAATCGCGCGCCGCGCAGGTTGGCGCCGACGAAGCTGGCGCCGGCCAGCTGCGCACCCTCGAACGAAGCGCCGGCGAGATTGGCGCCGTTGAAGTCACGCCCGGACAGTGCCTGACCCTGAAAGTTGCCGCCTGGCGCATCTGCGGGGTTTGCCGTCGGCTGGCAAGCGCTCAACAGGCAAGACAGCGCAAGAGCCGCCCAGATTGCCGGCGACGGGCTCCGCACGCGTCGTGGGCCTCGCTGCCTGCACCAAGCCGGCGTCTCGGCGTGCGGCAAATACGTTGTCGGGCAGGCCGTCATCTCACTGCGCCACGTTGGTGGGTGCGAGGCTCACTTGCTTCACGCTCTCTGGCGCCGGGCCGATGCGCCGCACGTCGGCCCAGACGCCCTTGTAGTAGGGAATCGTCGTCTGCGGATCGACGTGGTCGGAGATGAGATCACCGGCGGCGCCGCGCGGCTGGCCGAACAGCATGAAGGTGTGCCCCGGCTTCACGGCATCGCTGACATAGGCCATCGCCTGCACGCGGCCGACATCGTTGGACACCTCGACCAGATCGCCCGAGCTGATCTTCAGGCTCTTCGCGTCCGCAGCGTGCATCTCCAGGTACGGGAGCGGAAAGCGCTCGTTGTAGAAGGGGATGTGGCGGTGGTGATAGGAGGTCTGCCAGATGTGGTTGGAGCGGCCGTTGTTGATCCAGAAGCGGTGCTTGCGCCGTTGCGCCGTCACCGCCGCCGCGTAACCCGGCCAGGGCAGCGGCGCGGCGATGAAGCGCGCCTTGCCCGAGGGCGTGAAGAAACGGCCGTCCTCGTGCATGCGCACCGTGCCCACGGGCGTGCCGCGCACCAGGCGCACCGGCGTCTGGATGCCGTTGTTGCCCAGGCGGCGCAGCAGGTCGTAGGTGATGCCGGCATAGCCTTCGATGCCGTCGCCGCCGTCGCCCTTGTAGGAGTAGCGGGCGTGGATGAAGACGTCCTCGTCGCCCTTCCAGTCGAAATCAAGAAAGCGGTTCGCGGCCAGCGGGTTGCGGTCGGCCTGGTAGAGCGCGCGCAGGCGGCGTGCGAAGCGGGCCATGATGGCCCAGTCGGCCAGCGCCTCGCCGGGCGGGTCCATGAACTTCGGGAACAGGCGCAGCCGGCGCTCGCCGTTGATGCTGGTGAGGTTGGCCTCGCCCCACTGCGCCGCCGGCAGCACCAGGTGGGCATGGCGCGCGCTCTCGGTGAGGTAGATGTCCTGTGCCAGGATGAACATGCCGCCGCGCTTGAGCGCCTCGACCACGGCCACCACGCGTTCGCCCACCGGCTTGCCTGCGGTGGCACGCAGCGCTTCACGCACCGGCGCGCCGCGTTCCTTCAGCGTGGCCTCGATGGCGGCGGCGCGGCTGGTGGTGAGCACCGGATTGCAGCCGCCGATCCAGAAGGCCTTGACCTCGCCGCGGCGCAGAGCCTCGTCGACGTTGAGCGCCGGCCGGCCACCGGGGTAGGGCGGCCGCACATAACCTTCCTGGTGCCCCCCCAGCCGGCTGACGCCGGTGCCGGGCTTGCCGACGTTGCCGGTGAGCAGTGCGAGGTCGACGATGGCGGCGATGTTCTCGTAGTTCTTCAGGCCCCAGATGAGGCCCTTCTCGTAGTGCAGCAGCGTGCGTCGGCGCACGCCAGGCGCCTTGGGCTCGGCGATCCAGGCGGCGGCTTGTTCGATCTGCGCCACCTTCAGGCCCGTGAGGCGTGCCGCCTCGTCGAGAAACTCGGCCAGCGGCCGGTCCACGCCAAGCGAGCTGCGAAGATAGGCCTCGTAGGTCTGCGTCTCGGTGCGCTCGCGGATGAAGCCCACGTCGTGCCAGCGCCGGTGCACGACGACGCGCGCGATGGCGTTCAGCAAGGCGATGTCGCTGCCCGGTTCGATCTGCAGGTGCAGCACGCGGTCCGCGCCGCCGGCGGCCTCGGCCGTGGCCACGCTCATCGTGCGCCGCGGGTCGACGATGATCATGCGGCCGGCCGTGGCGGGCTCGCCGCCGAAGGTGGCGCGCTTGGCTTCGACGGTGCCGCCCTGCAGGTTGGGCACCATGTGCGCGAGGAAGTAGTTGGTCTGCGTCTCGTAGGGGTTGGCGCCGACGATCAGCAGCGTGTCGGCGAGCTGCGCGTCGAGGTAGGCATTGGTCAGCGCGGCCACGCCGGCGTCGCCGGCGGCGTGCACCTCGCTGTTGTAGGCCGGGCGGTTGTGGATGCTGGCGGTGCGCGTGCCGATGCCGGTGAAGAAGAAGCGGCCGACGGCCCAGTTGTTCTCGAAGCCGCCGCCGCCGCCGCCGTGGTCGAAGAACTTCATGCCCATCGCATCCGCGCCCCAGCGGTCGATCACCGCCTTGATGACGCGCGCGCCGAGGTCCACCGCCTCGTCCCAGCCGGCTTTCGCATGGCCCGCGCCCTGGTCGAGCAGGGGGTGCGAGAGCCGCACGCGCGTGGGCTGGTCGGGGGCGTACAGCGTCTTGGCCAGGCCACCGCCACGCACCGAAGCCATGCCGTCGTTCACGCGGCAGTCCTTGTCGGGCAGGATCACCACATGGTGGCGGCTGCCGTCACGATCCGTGACCACGGTGTGCTGGTTCGACGAGATCCAGGTGCCGTAGGGCGGCTGCGGCTTGCGCAGATCGACGCCGAACACGTTGTCGTCCGGGTGCGCGCCACCGCGGCGCGCCACCGGCCACTTGTAGACCTGGTAGCCGCAGCCGACGATGCAGAACTGGCAGACGGTGGAAAAGCGCTGCGCGTCCTTGGGCGGGATCGGGACCCGCTCCTCGGCGGGCGAGCTCATCGGACGCGCTCCAGGAGCAGGGGGCTCGCCATCAGAGCATGTTGGTATGGCGACCGAAGATCAGGCCATCCACGCCCACCGCGAACACTGCATTGCCATCGACACGCAGCTTGATCTGCGGCAGGGGCTGGCTGGCCTGCCCGATCACCATCTGCCCGCTCTTGGCAGGATCGAAGGTGCTCCAGTGGCAGGGGCAGATCAGGAGCCTGCGCTCCGGCTTGTAGCTGACCGGGCAGCCTTTGTGGGTGCACAGCACCGAGAACGCCACCACCGACTGGCCCGGGCCAACCCCGCCCGCGGCCGGCCCGCGCAGGCGCACCAGGACGGCGGGCGACGACGCGTCGGGGTAGGCAAAGGGCACTGGCACATCGGGCTTCAGTGCATCGAGCTCGGCGATGCGCAACTCTGGAGGAGCCGCGCTGGCACCTGCAGGCGCAGCGGCCGGGGCGAGCCCCGCCAGCACCGCGCTCGACACCCCCACGCCCGTGGACTTGACCCAGTCTCGTCGCGTCAGGCGGTAGGTGCCCGCGGGCAACGCAGGGGCCTGGTCATCGGAAGCGGCTTCGCAAGGCGTCATCGGTGCTCCTCCGGCGGCTGTGGTTGGGACTTCTTGCGCGCCGCGCATCGCGCCCGGCTCCGGGTCATCGTGTGCGCGGCGCGGTGCCGGGCGCGCATGCTAGCCGAGCCGCAGTGCCATCGGCTCCCGCGTCGCCGCACTACGTTGGCAGCGTGACCTCGAAACCGTTGTGGCTGCGGTTCAGTTCGAAGCGCCCGTCGGTCACCGCATAGGACCAGTCGGCTGTCTTCTTCAGCCCGCCCAGCGGGTACATGTGCACGCCGCTGATGCCGCACTTCGGGTCGCGCGCCTTGTAGGCGGCCAGGTCGGTGACGAGCTTGTCGGGCGCCGACACGGTGAGCAGCTTGGCGACGTTCATCGCCTGCTTGGCGATGAAGGTCATCGAAGCCCCGATGCCGCAGGCCTTGGCGTGTGCCATCAAGGTCTTGATGGTGGCCAGCCCCGGGACGCCGATGACGATCGGCAACCGGTTGCCCTCGGCCTGCAGCCGCTGATCCCAGGCGATGATGGGCGCGGCCTCGAAGCAGAACTGGGTCACCAGGTAGAGCTTGGCGTCGGTGCGCTTCGCGAACTCGTTCTTCCAGTTCAGTGCGGCGCGGATGCCTTCGTCCGAGATATCCGGGCTGCCCTCCGGGTGACCTGCCAGGCCGATGCTGCGGATGCCGTGCTTGTCGAACAGGCCCGTGTCCAGCAATTGCATCGAGTCGCTGAAGTCGCCCACCGGCGCGGGGACAGCGCCGCCGATCACCAGCGCGCGCGTGACGCCGGCCTCGCCGCACACGCGCGCCAGACCCTCCTGCAGGAAGGCCCGGCTGGGCACGCTGCGGGCCGCGAAGTGCGGAATCGGCTCCAGACCTTCACTGCGCAGCCGCTTCGCCACGGCCACCGTATCGTCGAAGTTCGACCCCGGCAGGAACGTGATGTAGACCGGCGTGCCCACGCGCACATGGTCGCGGAAGCGCTCGATCTTGGCCGCGGAGCCGGGCGTGGTTTCGAGCGTGAAGCCGGCCATGAACTGCCGGATCTGTTGCTGCGTGTCGAGTTCGACATTCGCCATGGCGGTGGCTGCGCCCATCTGGAGAGTCTCCTGCGTTTGACGTGAGGTGAAGCCGGTGCGGTGACGTCCCGTCTTCAGGTCATGGTAGGAAACGCAGGCGCACTTGAGTCATGCGAATCGGTCATGCCTCACCAGCGCGCTGCGCGTGTCTGGGCCCGCATCGACAGGCTCGTGCCCGGCGGATGGCGGCGGCTCAGGGGCTCAGCGCAGCGGCGACGCGCTCGTGCACTGTCTGTGCCTTCGGCAGGCATTCCGAGGTCAGCGCCTCGAGCTCGGACTTCGCCGCGTCGGCAAAACCGCGCTCCTTGAGCTGAGGCACGTTGATCATCACGTTCAGCTCCGCACTGCGCAGCGCGGCCGCGCCGGCCAGAGCCGCCACGCCGACATCGCTGATGACGCTGGGGTGGCTGATCCCGGCGGCTCGCTCGGCCAGGCGGAGAACCTCGGCGGCGGCGCGGGCACACTGCAGCGGCGCGAGCGTGGCGGCCTTCAGGCCAGCCTGGATGGCAACGCTGCGCCTGGCCTTGGCCGCCTCGTCGTCCTTGGGCAGCCGATAGGCGGCCATCAAGGTCTCAAAGGCCTGGGCGTCCTCGGCCACCATCGGCATCAGGCGCGAGCGCAAGGCTTCGCTGTCGGCCAGCAGTGCGCGCGCTGCCTCCTCGCGTGCTTCGTAGCCCTTCTTGCCGATGGTGAGGCGAGCCACCATCGAGATCAGTGCGGCGCCCATGGCCCCCATGACGGCGGCCGCGCCGCCACCGCCGGGGGTCGGCGCCGCGCTGGCGAGCTGGTCGAGGAAAGCGGCGGTGGAGGTGTCGTTCAGCATCGATTCAACCCAGCGCGACCATCTGCCGCGCCATCGCGAAGATCTCGTCGGCGTCCAGGACGAGGTCGTTCTGCTCGAACAGCCGCGCCACGCAGCGGCGATGCAGGGCCAGCTTGAGTGCGCCGAAGCCGATGGCGCCGAAGCAGACCTTGCCGTGGTGCTGCGCACCACGATCCATCACGCCGATGCCTTCGATGCCGGCCGGCGGCGTGGGGCTGGCGTCGCACAGCATCTGCAGCGAGTCCTGCCTGGACCAGTCCGCCTCGGCGAGCAGCGGTGAGGCGGCGGCTCCGGTGGCCAGCACGAGGTTGGCGCCCTGGATGGCTTGCGCGCGTGTGCTCATGTCGGCGGCACCGCGGCCTTCAATCGCGACGCCGGCCCGCTCGCTCAGCGCGCGGGCGATGGCGCCGGCTCGGTCGGCCTGGCGCCCCGTGATCATCACACTGGCGCCTTCACGGGCCAGCAGCAGCGCGGCCCGCTGGCCCACCGGGCCGGTGCCGGCCAGCACCACCGCGCGCATGCCGCGCAGCGTGCCTGCCGGCGCGTGGTGGGCCAGCCAGGCCAACGCCGCGGCGGCGGTGGTGTTGGCGCCGTTGCTGTCGAGCATCACCGAAACCCGAAAGCCGGCGAAGAACTTCGCCCGCACGGCACTCAGCAGGGCCTCGCCTTCGGGCATGCTGGAGCCGCCGACGAAGATGGCGGTCGACTTCTTGTCGCGCGGGGCGCGCGTGAAGATGGCCCCCTCGACCAGGCCGCCCACCGTCTGTGGCGTGACGCCGCCATAGGCGGTGACGTGGTCGGCGCCGCCGTCGTAGGCGAGCACGTTGTCGAAGACCGCGGGGTGCGGATCGGTATCGAACTGGTACAGGAGCTTCTTCATCGTCGGCGGCGGCACAACGCCAGCTGTCGCGTGAGCGCAGTCTGGGGCATGCGGCGGCGGGCCCCGCATGCGCTGGACACATGACAGCCATTCGCCCGGTGTGGGGTGCGGGCGCACCGGCACCACCGGCGCCGCCACCACGCCCGACGCAGGCTTTGACGTCTACTGCCCAAGCACTTCGGCTAGGCGAAGCTCGGCCAGTCCTTCCAGCCGGCCACGATGTCGAGCCTGTAGTTGCGGGTGTTGGACGGCACGTCCCAGCGCAGGTACAGGTCGCCCATGAAGAAGTAGATCTTGCGGTTCGAGTGGGCCGAGCTGCGATTGGGCCACTCCAGGTAGACGCCGGTGCGTGGGGCGAGCACGAGGCCCTCTTTCCAGTCGTCGGCGGTCTGGTGCGGGTAGCCGGGCTCCGATGTCGCGGGCCAGCCCGTACCGACACGCCAGCGCAGGCATTCTTTGCCCCGGAAGGCGTGGATCACGCCCTGGCCATCGGCCTGCTCGGCATAGACCGGGGTGAAGTCGCCTTCGCGGAAGGCGCCGGGCAATACGTCGCCCATCGGAATGCGCGGGCCGAGAGTCTGCCGGTCGAGGTCCCAGGTCACCAGATCCGGCTCACCGGCGAACATGAAGAACATCGTGCGCCCCCACGCGGGCACGTGCAAGGCGGCACGCAGCGCCTTGCCCGGGCAGGCCTCCCGCAGCCCGGGCCAGTGCGTCGCCGTGTCGCGCGGATAACCCTCGACCAGCCGCTCCTCGATGACGTCGTAGCAGGCGAACTGCTGATTCTTGAAGAAGTACAGCTTGGGGCCGGGTGGGTCGCCCTCGAAGTGCGGGCCGGGCAGGAACAGGGCCGCGTCGGGCGACAGGATGGGCCGGGGAGCTTGGGTCATGGCTTTGCAATCGTGGCAGGCGCAGGTGGGTTGGCCGGTGCCGGGGCGGCACCGGAAGCTACTGAAGCA
>JALHOU010000001.1:52605-64697 GCA_022842825.1 Rubrivivax sp. | reverse complement strand
AGGAACAGGGCCGCGTCGGGCGACAGGATGGGCCGGGGAGCTTGGGTCATGGCTTTGCAATCGTGGCAGGCGCAGGTGGGTTGGCCGGTGCCGGGGCGGCACCGGAAGCTACTGAAGCAACAGGCGCGGCGGGCGCGGCGGGCGCGGCGGGCGCCGTCGGCAGCTCGCCGCGGGCGGCCATGGCCTTGCGTGCGGCCAGGTACTCGCCCGGAAGGTTGATGGCGTCCACGCCGATGAGCTGTCCGGCGCGAAAGTACAGCCGCGCAAAGCGCTTGGCCGCATGGTCGCCGCGCTCGATGGCCTCATCGCAGCCCTCACTGAGGCCGGCGGATTGCAGCTTCAGGCCGTACTGCTGCGACCAGAACCAGGGCACGCGAACATAGCGCGTCGCCTTGCCGAGCATCGCCATGGCGGCCACGGTGGCCTGGTCGACCGCGTTCTGCACCGACTCCAGCCGCAGCCGGCGCCCGAACAGGGCATTGGGGTGCCGGGTGCAGTCGCCGGCGGCGAAGATGTCCGGGTCGCTGGTGCGGCAGGCTTCGTCGACGACGATGCCGTCGTCGCACTCGAGCCGGGCTTCGCGGGCCAATGCGTCGTCGGGAAGGGCGCCAATCCCCAGCAGCACCAGATCGGCCGGCAGCACATCGCTTCCGACCCACACGCCCTGCAGGCGGCCATCGGCGAACGACAGGCCCTGCACCTGGGCGCCGCAGCGAACTTCGACGCCGTGCGCGCGATGTTCGGTCTCGAAAAATGCGGAGATCTCCGGTGTGGTCACGCGCTCCAGCAGGCGCGGCGCGCGTTCGAGCACGGTCACCGCGAGCCCCCGCTGGGCGGCCGCGGCGGCGACCTCCAGGCCAACGTAGCCGCCGCCCACCACCACGAGGCGCGCGCCCGGCCGCAACTGCTCGCGCAAGCGCAGGGCATCGTCCAGCGTTCGAAGCACGTGCACCTGCGGATGTGGCGCATCGAAGAAGGTCGGAAGGCGCGGCCGGGCGCCCGTCGCGAGCAGCAGGCGGTCATAGGGCTGGGGCGACGACCTGCACGCCAGCCGCAACAACCGTGCAGGCCGGTCGATCGACACCACCCGGCAGCCGGTGCGCAGTTCGATGCTGCGATCGGCGTAGTAGGTCAACGGGCGCAGATACACGCGGTCGAGCTCGTGCCCATCGGCCAGCACCTGCTTGGACAGCGGCGGGCGCATGTAGGGCCGGTGTTCCTCCCCGCCCAACAGCACGATGCGACCCCTGAACCCTTGCTCGCGCAAGGTGCTCGCTGCCTGCCCGCCCGCCTGGCCAGCACCCACGATCACGAAGCAGGCCGACGCCAGGCGCGTGGCTTCGTCGGCAGGGTGGGCAAACGTGGACATCAAGACTGGGGACCGAGGTCGGGGCGTTCTGGTCACGGCAGATATTGTCAGTATATTATTCCTTCATTCATGAGCCTCACTGGTCCGGCCGCAGCGGTCGTGGCCGCACATCGCACAGATCCACTGCACACCCTTCATCATGGCCACATACCAAGTCACCTACTGGCACGAGATTCCCTCCCAGGTGGACGCCAAGGCCCCGGGCGAGCCACCCTGCAAGCAGCCGCTCAGCCAGCGCTTCCTGGAACTCATCGACCTCATCGCCACCAAGAGAAAGCAGGGGGGCACCGACGACTACCTGGCAGGCTGGAACAAGGGCAAGAAGACCGAACGTGAGGGCTCGGCCGCAGACGTCGCGCGCGCCGTGGCGCAGGAGTTCGAAGCCCAGTACGAGAGCATCCGAGCCCAGGCGCTGGCGCAGGGCTCCGGTGCGCCAGACGCATGACTCCGGACCGGCGATCACACAATATATTCTTGACCCAGAACGTGATTGCCCGATCGCCCTTGCCGTACCATGACCTGCCCGCCGAAGCCCCAGGCGCCCCGCACCGGGATGCGCGGTTCGCATCGAGCGTGGCTGCAGGGGTGCAGCGATTCCGGCCTGCGGCCCCGGAGGTGGCTCCCGACCGCATCCTGCGCATGCAGGGCTATGCCGACCCTCGGCGGGTTCGTCCGGCCATCGTGCGCGCGGCTGCCGACATGGCCCGCATTGCCCAGGCCAAGAGCCAGCCGGACGTGGCCTACCGATTTCACGGGGTCAGAGGCATCGACGCCGACGGCGTGGAGTTGCAGCAAGGCGCCCGTCTGCGCAGCGCCGCTTTCGAGTCGCGCCTGGCCGGCTGCACGGAAGTCGTGCCCTTCGTTCTGTCATGCGGCGAACCGTTGGGCCAGGCGGTGGTCGACCTGGCCGAGTCGGGCGACCTGATGGAGGCCGTGCTGCTGGAGGCCGCCGGCTGGCTGTGCGTGGAAGATGCCACGCGCCAGTTCAAGGACGCCTTGCGCCGACAGGTGTCCGACTGCGGCGGGCGCATCACCTCGCGCATGGGTCCGGGCTATGGCTACCGCGTGGGCTCGCGCCAGGTCGACTGGCCGCTGGAGGACCAGCGCGAGTTGTTCGCCCTGCTCGAGGGCGGCCCGCTGCCAGTGAGGCTGATGCCCAGCTGCGCGATGTTTCCCAAGTTGTCCCGGTCGGGCCTGTTCGGCGTTGCGCCGGCGCGCCTCGCCGATCCCCAGGCCCTTCCTGCCTGAATCAATGCCTGAACCACTCAACCCCTCTAGGAAAACACCATGAAGATTGCAGGTGACGGTCTGGTCATCATCGGCGAGAACTTCAACGCCACGCGCAAGATCAAGATCACCAGCCCGAAGGTCATCGACCAGGGCGGCAAGGTCGGCATCGGCTACACCGACCTGGACGGGAACAAGCGCGTTCTCGACGTGACCAAGATCATCCCCGACGACCCGAACAAGCGCGCCGGGTTCATGATTCCGCACATCGCCGAGGCCTGCCGGCAGAAGGACATGAACTACATCTCCTGGGCCATCAAGAACCAGGAGAAGCACGGCGCCCACATCATCGACCTGTGTGTCGACGAGATGAGTGTCTACCCCGAAGAGCGCAAGGAATGGATACGCTGGCTGGTGAAGACGGCGCAGGGCATCACCAGTTCGATCCTGTCGATCGACTCCTCCGACCCTGAGACCATCCGCGCCGGCCTGGAGGCGCACGACAGCAGCAAGGGCCGCCCGGCGATCAACTCCGTCAACCTGGAAGATGGCCGGCAGGTGCTGGTCGACATGGCCAAGGAGCGCAACGCGATCCTGTTCGCCAATGCCAGTGGAACGAAGGGCATGCCGCAGAACGAGGTGCAGCGGGTGGAGAACCTGGTGGGCTGCATGGACCTGATGGACAAGGGCGGCATCGCCATGGACGACCGCTACCTCGACCCGCTGGTCTTTCCGATCGGCGCCGGTCCGGACTTCGGCCGCCACTACATCGATGCGGTGGCCGCGATCCGCAAGATGTACCCCGAGGTGCACATTTTCGGCGGCCACAGCAACGTCTCGTTTGGCCTGCCCGAGCGCAAGACACTGAACTTCACCTTCGTCGCGCTGTCGATCATTGCCGGCTGCGACTCGCTGATGATCGACCCGATCATGAACCCTTCCAAGGAGTTCAACGACTTCATGTTCGCCGCCAACGCCCTCACGGGCAAGGACGAGTACTCGGTGAAGTATCTGAAGTACCAGCGCGGCCTGATTGCGGCGGCCAAGAAGGCGGCTGCGGCCGCCAAGCCGGCCGTGGCGACTGCCTGAGACCGAAGCCCCAACGGAGACTTTGATGAAAGAACTGCTGCCCCGCGAGAGATTCATCCGCACGCTGCGCCGCGAGCCCGTCGACCGCGTGACCGTGCTGTACCGCATGAAGGCCGAAGCGAAGCAGAAGATCGCGCGCATCTTCGGCATCGAGAAGACCGGCACTGGCCTGGGCCATGACCCCTCGCTTGAGCTGCGCCTGGGCAACGACGCCATCATTTACCAGATCGGCATCAACGCCGAGTTCTCGCACCGCCACATCAACATCGGCGAGACCTGGTACAACCATTTCGGCGTCGGCTACGGCAAGAGCGGCCTCGAGGGCCGCACGCACGAGGAAGAGATCGAGTTCATGAAGACGCAGGAGTTCTGGGGGCCCGCCAAGGTGGTGCCCGAGAACTTCCCCAAGTCGCATCCGATCAAGTCGATGGACGAGCTGAAGGCCATGAAGTGGCCCGATCCGAACGACCGACGCCTGCTCGACCCCATCAAGACGCTCTGCGACAAGTACAAGAAGGACTACTTCATCATCGTCGACCTCTCGTCCACGCTGATCGAGGCGGCCTATGCGCACATCGTGGGCACGCAGAACTTCTTCCTGATGACGGCCGACGAGCCCGACCTCATCGACGGCGTGCTCGACGGCCTGACCGAGTACTACACGGCGCTGGGCATCAATGCGATCAAGGAAGGCGCCGACATGATCCGCATGGGCGACGACGTGGGCGCGCAGCAGTCGATGATGTTGTCGCCCAAGATGTGGCGCAAGCTGGCCAAGCCACGCCTGCAGCACATGTTCGATGCCTTTCGCAAGGAGAACCCGGAGATCTTCATCAAGTTCCACTCCTGCGGTGACTACTCTCCCATCCTGCCCGACATCGTGGACCTCGGGTGCAACCTGTCCGGCCTGATGCAGCCCACGGGCGGGCTCAAGGACAAGGCCAACATCAAGGCCAAGTTCGGCGACAAGATCGCGCTGTGCGGCGGCTTCGATGTGCAGAAGACACTGCCGCGCGGGCAGGTGGAAGATGTGCGCAAGGGCGTGTTGGAGTGCTTCCAGACGCTGGCACCGGGGGGTGGCTACGTCTTCTCGCCTTCGCACTACATCATGGCCGACGTGCCCATCCAGAACATCATGGCGATGTTCGCGGCACAGAAGGACTACGGCGTGTACGGCAAGTGGCCGCTGGTTTGACAAGACAGTCCGACGACCTGGAGCAGCAACATGGAAGAACCCGAACTGAAGCATCCTGACGGATGGCAATCGCGCGCGCCCGCCGGCTGGAGCTGGGACTCGCTGTGGGAGGCGATCGAAGAGGGCGACCACAAGTTCGCCCACACCCGCGTCAATGAGGCCGTGGCCGCGGGCATCAACCCGCGCGTGATCCTCGACGACGGCCTGTTCCCCGGCTTCAATCTGCAAGGCGAGCGCTTCTCGGCGCAGATCATCTTCATCCCCGAGATGTTGATCACCGCGCGTGCGATGAAAGCCGGCCTGGCCATCATCCGCCCGTTGCTGGCGGCGAACAAGGAGAAGCCCGTCGGCACCTTCGTGATGGGCACCGTGCTCGGCGACATGCACGACATCGGCCAGAGCATCGTCACCATCATGCTCGAGAACGCCGGCTTCAACGTCATCAACCTCGGCACCGACGTCCATCCGGACAAATTCATCTCCACGGCGCTCGAGAACAAGGCCGACCTGGTGGGCTTCTCGGCGCTGCTGTCCACCACCGTGTACTACCAGAAGGTGACGATCGAGGAGTTCGCCAAGGCCGGCCACCGCGACAAGGTGAAGATCCTCATCGGCGGCGCGCCCACCTCTCAGGAGTGGGCCGACAGCTGCGGCGCCGACGGTTGGGGCCGCGACGCGGTGGAAGCCGTGAAGCTCGCGATGCAACTCGTGAAGACGCCGCGCGCAGCGTGGGCCTGAGCCCCGTCGGGGTGCATCGATGAGCACACACGTCCGCTTCGTCACCGCTGCGGGCGAGACCGCGCCGGTGCAGGTCGGCGCCGAAGCCACTCTGCTGGACGCGGCGCGCGCCGCCGGTGTGGAGATGGACGCCACCTGCGGCGGCCGCGGCCGCTGCCGAAGCTGCCGCGTGAAGGTGCTCGCCGGGGAGATCTCGCCGCCCACGCTGCAGGACACGCTGCAACTCGGGCGCGAAGAGGTGCAGGATCGGTTCCGCCTCGCCTGCCAGACCAAGCCGCTGTCGGCGTGCCTGGCGCAGCCGATGCCGCCCAAGGCCGAGTCCGGCTTCCAGATCCTGGCCGGCCAGGCCGATCTCAGCGACAGCCGGCTGCAGCTCGACAGCGGCGTGGTCAAGCATGTCATCCGCGCCCAGACGCCGCAGGGCGAGCACCACCAGACATCGGACCTCGAAGAAGTCCTTGCTTGCCTGCCTGCTGACACCCGGCGCCACCTGCCGCTGGAGCTGCTGCGCAAGCTGCCGATGGCGCTGCGCAAGGACAAGGGCCTGCTCACCGTGACCACGTTCAACGACGAGGTCATCGACATCGAGGTCGGCGACACCTCGGCGCACCGTTACGGCATGGCCTTCGACATCGGCACCACCAGCGTCGTGGGCACGTTGATGGATCTCGCCAGCGGCGAGCAGCTGGCCGCCGTGGGCGGCCTGAACCCGCAGGCGCAGTACGGCGGCGACCTGATGTCGCGCATCGCCTATGCCCAGTTCGACGAGACCAAGCTCGCCACGCTGCGCGGCAAGATCCTCTCGGGCATCAACGAGTTCATCAAGGAGGCCTGCGAGAAGGCCGGCGTCGCGCCCGAGCATGTGTACAAGATCGTGGTGGTGGGCAACACCTGCATGCACCACGTGTTCCTCGGCGTGGATGTCAGCTACGTCGGCCTGGCGCCCTATGCGCCGGTGGTGCGCGACCTGCTCGTCTACCCGGCGCGCGAAGTGCCGCTGAAGGCGGCGCCGAATGCGCGCGTGTGCCTGTTGCCCATCGTCGCCGGCTTCGTCGGCGCCGACACCATGGCCTGCGTGCTGGCCACGCGCATCTACGAGAGCGAGGAGATCCGCGCGCTGGTGGACATCGGCACCAACGGCGAGGTGGTGATGGGCGCCAAGGGCAAGCTCTTCGCCTGCAGCGCGCCCGCCGGCCCGGCGCTGGAAGGCGCGCAGATCCGCCACGGCATGCGCGGTGCCGTCGGCGCCATCGAACGTGTGGAGATCGATGGCGACGTCAGTTGCAAAGTGATCGGCGACGCGCCGGCCATCGGCATCTGCGGCTCCGGGTTGATCGACGCGTGCGCGAAGATGATCGATGCGCGCGTGATCGACGCCAACGGACTGCTGCGCCGCGAAGGCGCGCCGGCGCTGGCGCCGGCGCTGCAGGCGCGCCTCACGCAAGGCGAGGCAGGGCGCCAGTTCGTGCTGGTGCCGCGCCACGAGGCGGGGCGCGACCACGACATCACCGTCACGCAGGCCGACATCCGCCAGCTGCAGCTGGCCAAGAGTGCCATCTACTCGGGCATCGTGATGTTGCGCGAGGTGATGGGCGTGGCCAACGACGACATCCATGAGCTCATGCTGTGCGGCGGTTTCGGCAACTACATCAGCATCGAAAGCTCGGTGAAGATCCGCCTGCTGCCAGAGATGCGCACCGAGCGCATCACCTACATGGGCAATGCTGCAGCCATCGGTGCGCAGATGGCGCTGCTGTCGGAAACCGAACGGCTGCGCGCCTTCGAGCTGGCGCAGGGCATCGAGCATGTGGCGCTCGCCGCGCGGCCCGAATTTCAGGACATCTTCGTCGACGGCATGAACTTCTCGGGTGAGACTTTTGCTGCCGAAGAGCGGCGGCTGCGCGCCCAGGCGCGCAACGCGGCGGCCGTTGCGGCCAAGTGAAGCGGCACGTTGCTTGAGGCTTGCCCACACCATGGAGGCATCGTGAAGGTCAATCTCGTCTTTGGATTTCTCGGCTCCGGCAAGACGACACTCGTGAAGCATCTGCTCGCCCAGGTCGGCACGAAGGAGAAGACAGCGGTGATCGTCAACGAGTTCGGCGAGGTCGGCGTCGATGGCGACATCCTGCGCGGGCAGAACATCGATGTCGTGGAGCTCAACTCGGGGTGCCTGTGCTGCGTGCTGAAGGGCTCGTTGCTGCTGGCCGTGGAGGAGCTGCGCGACAAGGCCAAAGCACAACGTGTCATCGTCGAGGCCACCGGCGTGGCGCAGCCGGCCGAGCTGCTGGAGTCTCTGGTCGAGTCGAGCGCCAACAACCGTCTGCAGATCGGACCGCTGGTGACGGTGGTCGACTGCGCCAAGTTCAGCAAGATCGAGGGCATCCTGGGCGACTTCTATCTCGACCAGATCGAGAATGCCGACATCGTGCTCGCCAACAAGCTCGATCTCGCGACACCCGAGCAGCTGAGTGACGCGACACAGCGCATCCGCGAGATCAACCCAGACGCTCGCCTGCTGTTCTGCGAACGGGGGCGCGTGGCCCCGGAGAAGCTCTTTGGCGAAGATGCCTCCGAGTTGCTGGAGCGAATCCGTCAGGAACTGTCCGCACAAGTGACGGCCACGCGCGCGAGCGGCAGCCCGGGTCACCACACCGACCACGGCCGCGCGCAACACCACGACCACCATCACGACGACGATCGCCACGCCGGCCATCGCGGCCACTCTGGGCATCGCCACGACCATCACCACGATCATCACCACGCTCACCATGACGATCACGGGCACGATCCGCACGCTGCGGCGCCGGCGCAGTCGTTCGTGGTCAGCAGCGCCGGGCGCGCCCAACGTGTGGCAGTGGAGCAGTTCTTTCGCGGCCTGCCCGACAATGTCTGGCGTGCGAAGGGATTCATCCACATCGATGGTCAGCCGGCCCTAGTGCAATACAGCCTCGGGCAGCTTGAGATCTCCGGCGCTTCCGGGCCGCCGGCGGAGGCGCTCGTGTTCATCGGCCAGGACATGGACCGCGCGGCCATCGAGACCGGCGTGGCGCTCGCCACGCGGTGAGGCCCCTCTCGTCCATGCGTCCACAGCAGGTCTTCATGCCCACGCGCAGCGTCCGCAAACGGCCGCTGCCTGAACCGCCGCGCTCGTTGGCCGAAGAGGCCTACGAGCGCCTGGTGCGCAAGATCACGCGCCTGGAGGCCGAACCCGGCAGCGTGCTGGTCGAGCGCGACCTGATGGCCGAGTTCGGCATCGGCCGCACGCCGCTGCGCGAGGCGATGCAACGCCTGGCGATCGAGCGGCTTGTCAACCACCAGCCCAATCGCGGCATGTTCGTCTCGGAGATCACGGCCGCCGGCGTGCAGCAGATCTACGAATTTCGCGCCATGCTGGACGGCCAGGCCGCGGCGCTGGCCGCCGCGCGCGCCACTGCCGAGCAGGTGCACGCGCTGGACACCCTGCAGCGCGAACTCGTGAGCGCCACCGAAGAGGGCGATGTCGACGCGTACGTGGAAGCCGATCGCCACTTCTACCGTGTGCTGGGCGAAGCGGCGCACAACGCCTGGATCGCCGATTCCATCCCGCGCATCTTCAACCTGCACCTGCGGCTGTGGTTCTTCATTTCGCGCCGGCTCGGTCACTGGGAGGACATCGCCCTGTCTCACGAGGTGATGACGCGCGACGTGGTGGCGGCGCTGCAGTGGCGCGATGCCGCCAAGGCGCGGCAGGCGATGGAGGTCTATGTCGGCGCGCGGCTGGTCGACATCAAGGCCATCCTCTAGCGGCGGCGCCGGATTCAGCAAGGAGCGGCACGATGCTTCGTATCGAGATCTATGACCCGGCTGCCGGGTGCAGCACCGGCGCCTGCGGCCCCGACGCCGCCGCCGAGCAGGAGGCTCTCGAGGAGACGCTGGAGCGGTTGCGCGGTCTCGGCGTGGAGGTCAGCCGCTTCAACCTCGGCCATGAGCCGGAGGCGTTCTCGGAGAATGCCACGGTCAAGGCCGCGCTGAAGGCGGGCGGCATGGCCAGCCTGCCCCTGGTGCTGATCGACGGCAACGTCGTCAGCCAAGGCGGCTACCCTCTGCACCAGGACCTGCTGGCGGCGGCGCGCACGGGCAACGCGGCGCGCCCGGCCTGAACGCCCAATTTTCGGAGTCACGCATGAATCAGCTCGATGTCTACGATCCTGCCACCTGCTGCGCCACCGGCGTGTGCGGGCCCGGTGTCGACGAGTCGCTGGCCCAGTTCGCATCAGCGCTGGAGGCGCTGCGCGAGCGCGGCGTTGCGGTGTCGCGCTACAACCTCAGCCAGCAGCCGGGCGCCTTCGCCGGCAATGCCACGGTGAGCGCCACCCTCAAGCAGGAAGGGGTCACCTGCCTTCCCCTGGTGCTGGCCGACGGGCAGGTCCTCAGCCGTGGCCGCTACCCAAGCCGCGTCGAGCTCGGCCTGGCGAAGCCGCGTGCCACCATCGCGGTGGCCGCGGCGCCGTGCTGCGCCCCCGCCACGACCGACGGCGCCGCTGGCGGCAAGTGCTGCTGAGGCCGCGGCGCCGATGAACCCCAAGGGCACCGGAAACGACATCAGCCCCGGGCTGCTGGCGGCGGCCACGCGCATCCTGTTTTTCACCGGCAAGGGCGGGGTCGGCAAGACCTCGCTGTCCTGCGCCACCGCCATCGGGCTGGCGCGGGAAGGGCATCCCGTGCTGCTGGTCAGCACCGATCCGGCCTCGAACCTGGACGAAGTGCTGCAGGTGGCGCTGGGGCCGCAGCCGCGGCCGGTGCCCGGTGCGCCGGGCCTGCACGCGATGAACGTCGACCCTCACGCGGCGGCGGCGGCCTACCGCGAGAACGTCGTCGGCCCCTATCGGGGCGTGCTGCCCGACGACGCCGTGGCCAGCATCGAAGAGCAGCTCTCCGGCGCCTGCACGGTGGAGATCGCGGCCTTCGACGAGTTTGCCAAGCTCCTGGGCAACCCGGCGCTCACGCGCGAGTTCCGACACATCGTGTTCGACACCGCGCCCACCGGGCACACGCTGCGCCTGCTCGCGCTGCCCGCGGCGTGGACCGGCTTCATCCAGGGCAGCCAGGCAGGCACTTCGTGCATCGGCCCGCTGCAAGGCATGCACTCGCAACGGGACCTGTATGCCTCGGCGATGGCTGCACTGGGTGACGCGACGACGACGACGCTGGTTCTGGTCAGCCGGCCCGATGCGGCTGCACTGGCCGAGGCCGAGCGCACGCGCGCCGAACTCGCGGCCCTGGGCGTCGGGAACCAGCGTCTGGTGCTGAATGGCCTGTTCGAGGCCCGCGACCCGAACGACGCGCTGGCGGGGGCGATTCAGCGGCTCGGCGAGCACGCGCTCGAGGGCATGCCTGCCGGACTGGCGGCGTTGCCGTGCGACCGCGTGGCACTGCGCCCGCGGCAGGTGCTGGGAGTGCCGTCGCTGCGCGGGCTGTTGTGGCCGGCGGCGGAGGACAACGTCACCGTCGCACCCGCCGCGCCTGTGGGTCTGCCCGAAGGCGTGGCGCCCTGGTCCGAGTTGGTCGAACGCCTGCTGGCCGATGGGCGTGGCGTGGTCATGACCATGGGCAAGGGCGGGGTCGGCAAGACCACCGTGGCGGCACGCATCGCGCTGGCGCTGGCACAGCGTGGCGCCGAGGTGCACCTGACCACCACCGATCCGGCGGCGCATGCGGCGCACGCACTGGCCGCGCGGCCCCCGGGCCTGACCGTGGGTGAAATCAACCCGGCGGCGGAAGTCGAGCGCTATCGGGCCGAGGTGCTGGCCACCACCGGCGCTTCGCTCGATGCGCCGGGGCTGGCGCTGCTGAAGGAAGACCTCAGCTCTCCCTGCACCGAGGAGATTGCCGTCTTCCAGGCCTTCGCGCGCGAGGTCGATCGTGCTCGCGGGCGTTTCGTCGTCATCGACACCGCGCCCACCGGCCACACCATCTTGCTGCTCGACGCCGCCCAGTCCTACCACCGCGAGGTGCAGCGGCAGGCGAAGGGTGTGAGCGAGGCGGTGCGCACGCTGCTGCCACGGTTGCGCGACCCCCGCTTCACGCGCGTGCTGCTGTGCACGCTGGCCGAGGCCACGCCCGTGCACGAGGCGGCGGCCTTGCAGGCCGACCTGCGGCGCGCGGGCATCGAACCCCTCGCCTGGGTGGTCAACCAGAGCCTGCTGCCCCTGGCCACCACCGACGGTCTGCTGCAGGCGCGGCGGGCGCAAGAGCTGAGGTATGTCCAGGAGGTGATGCGCGAGCACGCTGCACGCTGCTTCGTCCTGCCCTGGCAGGTGGAGGTGGCCGGCGGGCGAGTCGGCGGTGGCGACGTGGCGCGCAGCCCGGCCTGAGGGTGCGTGCGGCTGCGCCATGTCGTGGGCGCATGCCTGCCATGCCGGCCTCGGCCGTTGACGATGCCACCTCCGCCGCTAGGGTCACGGCTTGGGCGCCGTGCCCCGGGACCTAGGAAAG
>JALHOU010000001.1:26094-52505 GCA_022842825.1 Rubrivivax sp. | reverse complement strand
GTGCGTGCGGCTGCGCCATGTCGTGGGCGCATGCCTGCCATGCCGGCCTCGGCCGTTGACGATGCCACCTCCGCCGCTAGGGTCACGGCTTGGGCGCCGTGCCCCGGGACCTAGGAAAGCAAGCGCATGAAGTCGGACATCGAGATCGCACAGGCTGCCACGCCGCAGCCGATTCTGGCCATCGCCGCCAAGCTCGGCATTCCGGAGAGTGCCATCGAGCCCTTTGGCCGCACCAAGGCCAAGGTGTCGCTGGACTACGTCAACTCGCTGGCCCACCGGCCCGACGGCAAGCTGATCCTCGTCACCGCCATCAGCCCCACGCCCGCGGGTGAAGGCAAGACGACCACCACGGTGGGCCTGGGCGACGCGCTGAACCACATCGGCAAGAAGGCGGTGATCTGCCTGCGCGAGCCCTCGCTCGGGCCGGTGTTCGGCATGAAGGGCGGCGCCGCCGGCGGCGGCTACGCGCAGGTGATCCCGATGGAGGACATCAACCTGCACTTCACCGGCGACTTCAGTGCCATCGCGCTGGCCAACAACCTGCTCGCGGCGATGATCGACAACCATGTGCACCATGGCAACGAGCTGAACTTCGACATCCGCCGCATCGCCTGGCGGCGCGTGGTGGACATGAACGATCGCGCGTTGCGCAACATCATCGTCGGCATGGGCGGCACCGCCAATGGCTTCCTGCGCGAGGACGGGTTCGACATCGTCGTCGCTTCCGAGGTGATGGCCATCTTCTGCCTCGCCACCTCGCTGCACGACCTGAAGGATCGGTTGGGCCGCATCGTCTGCGGTTACACCAAGTTCGAAGGCAAGCCCATCCTGGCCAGCCAGCTGGGGTGTCACGGCGCGATGGCCGCGTTGTTGAAGGACGCGCTCGCGCCCAATCTCGTGCAGACGCTCGAGCACTCGCCGGCCTTCATTCACGGCGGGCCGTTCGCCAACATCGCGCACGGCTGCAACTCGGTGCTGGCGACGAAGACGGCGCTCAAGCTGGCGGACTATGTCGTCACCGAAGCCGGTTTCGGAGCCGATCTCGGCGCCGAGAAGTTCATCGACATCAAGTGCCGCAAGGCCGGCCTGAAGCCGGCAGCGGTGGTGCTGGTGGCCACCGTGCGGGCCCTGAAGTACCACGGCGGCGTGGAGGTGAAGGAGACGGGCAAGCCCGACCTCGCGGCCCTCGAGAAGGGCATCGCCAACATCGAGCGCCACGTCAACAACATCCGCAACCACTATGGCCTGCCTTGCGTGGTGTCGATCAACCACCGCACCGAAGACAGCGATCAGGAGATCCAGCTGCTGAAGGACAAGCTCGCGCACCATGGCGTGCCGGTCGTCCTCGCACGCCACTGGGCCGATGGCGGCAAGGGCGCGGCCGAGGTGGCGCGCGAGGTGGTGCGGCAGTGCGAGGTACCCACCAACTTCAAGTTCGTCTACGAGGACGCGGCACCGTTGTGGGACAAAATGAAGGCCATTGCCACCAAGGTCTATGGTGCCTCGGACATCACCGCCGATGCCAAGGTGCGCGGCCAGATCAAGAAGTTGCAGGAGTCGGGCTATGGCCACTATCCGGTCTGCGTCGCGAAGACGCAGTACTCCTTTTCCACCGATGCGGCGCTGCGCGGCGCGCCGTCGGGCCACGTGGTCAACATCCGCGAGGTCAGGCTGGCTGCCGGTGCGGAGTTCGTCGTCATGATCTGTGGCGACATCATGACCATGCCGGGTCTGCCCAAGGTGCCTTCGGCGTGCAACATCGACGTCGGGCCCGACGGGAAGATCACCGGGCTTTTCTAGCATGGCCACCACCGTGCTGGGTAGCGCCGACGACCTGCGCGAGCGGGCGCGCCAGCGCGGCAAGCTCAAGGGCCGCCAGCCGAAGCCGGCGGCCACCGACGAGGTCCTGCGCTGGATCGGCGCGCCGCCGTCCGGAGGCTACCGGCGCGACCTGCTGATCGAATATCTGCACCGAGTCCAGGATGCGGCCGGCGCGCTGCGCGAGGGCCATCTGGTGGCGCTGGCGCGGCTGGTCAACCTGCCGATGGCCGAGGTGTTCGAGGTGGCGAGCTTCTATCACCACTTTGATCTCATCGCCGACGATGCGGCGGCCCCCGGCGTCACCGTGCGCGTCTGCGATGGGCTGAGTTGCGAGCTGGCCGGTTCGGGCGTGCTGCTGGCGAACGCGCGTGCCGTGCTGCAGCGCGAAGGCGTGCGGGTGGTCGAAGCGCCGTGCATCGGCCGCTGCGAGCAGGCGCCGGCCGCCGTGGTGGGCCAGCGGGCGGTGGCCGCGGCCACCACCGACAAGCTGGCCACGCTGCTGCGGAGCCCCGAGGCGTCCGGTGTGCCCCCGGCCGCCGCGATCGGGTACGACGCCTACCGTGCGCAGGGGGGGTACGGGCTCGCGGCCGCCTTGTCCGGCGGTGCCCGTGCGGCCGACGAAGTCCTCAAGACGATGGAAGACTCGGGCCTGCGCGGTCTTGGCGGCGCGGGCTTCCCGGCCGGGCGCAAGTGGCGCATCGTGCGCGGCCAGCCGGGGCCGCGCCTGATGGCCGTGAACATCGACGAAGGCGAGCCCGGTACGTTCAAGGACCGTCACTACCTCGAGCGTGACCCGCACCGTTTCCTGGAAGGCATGCTGGTCGCCGCGCACGTGGTGGGCATCGAGGCCTGCTACATCTACCTGCGCGACGAGTACCACGAAGCGCGCGCGCTGCTCACTGCCGAACTGGCGCGGCTGCAGGCCGAGCCGCCGTGCCCGCTGCCGCTGATCGAGCTGCGCCGCGGCGCCGGTGCCTACATCTGCGGCGAAGAGTCGGCCATGATCGAGAGCATCGAAGGCAAGCGCGGCGAGCCGCGCATGCGCCCGCCCTACATTGCCGAGGTGGGCCTGTTCGGCCGGCCGACGCTGGAACACAACTTCGAGACGCTCTTCTGGGTGCGCGAGCTCGTCGAGCGCGGCGCCGCCTGGTTTGCCGGCCAAGGGCGCCACGGCCGCAAGGGCCTGCGCAGCTTCAGCGTCAGTGGCCGCGTGAAGAACCCGGGCGTCAAGCTGGCGCCGGCGGGCATCACGCTGCGCGAGCTGGTGGACGAGTTCTGTGGCGGCATGGCCGAAGGCCACGAGCTCTACGCCTATCTGCCCGGCGGCGCCTCGGGAGGCATCCTGCCGGCGCGGCTGGCCGACGTGCCGCTGGACTTCGACACGCTTCAAGCCCATGGCTGCTTCATCGGAAGCGCGGCGATCATCGTGCTTGGCCACCAAGACCGTGCGCGCGATGCGGCGCTGAACATGATGCGCTTCTTCGCCGACGAGAGCTGCGGCCAGTGCACACCTTGCCGGGTGGGCACGGCCAAGGCGGCGGAACTGATGCAGGCGCCGGCGTGGGACGCACCCTTGCTGGAAGACCTGTCGCAGGTGATGGTGGACGCCTCCATCTGCGGCCTGGGGCAGGCGGCGCCCAATCCGCTGCGTTGCGTCGTTCGGTACTTCCCGCACGAAGTGGGTGCGGCCCCGGGAGCCCAGGCATGAACGCCCCACACGACATGCCCGAGGGCGCCGCCGTTGCCGAGCTCACGCTCGATGGCCGCGCCGTGTTGGCCCGGCCCGGCGAGACCCTCCTGGCGCTGGCGCGCCGCGTCGGCATCGAGGTTCCGCACCTGTGCTTCAAGGACGGCTACCGCCCCGACGGCAACTGCCGCGCCTGCGTGGTGGAGATCGAGGGCGAGCGCACGCTGGCGCCCAGTTGCTGCCGCACGGCCAGCTCCGGCATGAACGTGCACACCGCCAGCCCGCGCGCAAGGAAGAGCCAGCAGATGGTGCTGGAGATGCTGCTGGCCGACCTGCCCGTCACCGGCCACAAATGGGTCGACGGGCAAGGCGCGTTGCCGCACGGCGAGCTCAGCGAGTGGGCCGAGCGTTGCGGCGTGCGCGTGCGCCCGGCGCTGGCCGCGCTGCGGCGCGCGGCGCCGGCGCCCGACCTCAGCCACCCGGCGATGGCGGTCAACCTCGATGCCTGCATCCAGTGCACGCGCTGCGTGCGTGCCTGCCGCGAGGAGCAGGTGAACGACGTGATCGGCTACGCCGGGCGCGGCGCGCACTCGCGCATCGTGTTCGACCTCGGCGACGCGATGGGCGCCAGCACGTGCGTGGCCTGCGGCGAATGCGTGCAGGCCTGCCCCACCGGAGCGCTGATGCCGAAGTCAATGATCGGCAGCCAGCAGGTCGACCGCAGCGTGGATTCGGTGTGCCCCTATTGCGGCGTGGGCTGCCTTGTCAGCTACAAGGTGCGCGGCAACCGCATCGTCGCCGTCGAAGGGCGTGACGGGCCGGCCAACCTGTCGCGACTGTGCGTGAAGGGGCGCTTCGGCCAGGACTACATCCACCATCCGGGGCGGCTCACCCTGCCGCTGATGCGCAAGAGCGGCGTGCCCAAGCAGATTCCGGCACCCGGGGCAGACTGGCGCGAGACCTTCCGCGAGGCCACCTGGGACGAGGCGCTGGCACACGCCGCGCTCGGCCTGCGCACGCTGCGCGACGGCTTCGGCCCCAAGTCGCTGGCCGGCTTCGGCTCGGCCAAGGGCAGCAACGAAGAGGCCTATCTGTTCCAGAAGCTGGTGCGCACGGGGTTTCGCAGCAACAACGTCGACCACTGCACGCGGCTGTGCCACGCTTCCAGCGTGGCGGCGCTGCTCGAAGGCGTGGGCTCGGGCGCCGTCAGCAACCAGGTCAACGACGTGCAGCATGCCGAGTTGATCTTCCTGATCGGCTCCAACCCGACCTCGAACCACCCCGTCGCCGCCACGTGGATGAAGAACGCGGCCCAGCGTGGTGCCAAGCTGGTGCTGGCCGACCCGCGCGTCACTGACATCGGGCGGCACGCCTGGCGCGTGCTGCAGTTCCGGCCCGACACCGACGTGGCGATGCTCAACGCGCTGATCCACACCATCATCGAAGAGGGCCTGGCCGACCAGCGGTTCGTCGCCGAGCGCACCAGCAACTTCGAGGCGCTGCGCGAGAGTGTGCGCCGCTTCAGCCCTGAGGCGATGGCGCCGGTGTGTGGCGTGCCGGCGGCCACCTTGCGCGAGGTGGCGCGCGCCTTCGCCAGGGCCAGGAGCGCGATGATCCTCTGGGGCATGGGCATCAGCCAGCACGTGCACGGCACCGACAACGCGCGCTGCCTGATCGCGCTGTGCGCCGTCGCCGGCCAGATCGGCAAGCCCGGCTCGGGCCTGCACCCGCTACGCGGCCAGAACAACGTGCAAGGTGCCAGCGACGCCGGCCTGATCCCGATGATGTTCCCGAACTACCAGCGTGTCAGCGAACCAGCGGCGCATGCGTGGTTCGAGGACTTCTGGGGCACCCGGCTGGATGCCCAGCCGGGCTACACGGTGGTCGAGATCATGGACAAGGCGCTCGCGCCCGAGTCCGACCCGCACAAGGTGCGCGGCATGTACATCATGGGCGAGAACCCGGCCATGAGCGACCCCGACCTGCACCATGCGCGCGAGGCGCTGGCCAGCCTGCGCCATCTGGTGGTGCAGGACATCTTCCTCACCGAGACGGCGTGGCTCGCCGATGTGGTGCTGCCTGCCACCGCCTGGCCGGAGAAGACCGGCACAGTGACCAACACCGACCGCATGCTGCAGCTGGGCCGCAAGGCGGTGGAGCCGCCGGGCGATGCACGGGCCGACCTGTGGATCATCCAGCAGCTGGCGCAACGGCTTGGCCTGACATGGAACTACAGCGGTGCCGAACACGGTGTGGCTGCGGTCTACGAGGAGATGCGCCAAGCCATGCACGCGGTCATCCGCGGCATCTCGTGGGAGCGTTTGCAGCGCGAGGGCAGCGTCACCTTCCCCTGCCTCAGCGACGACGATCCAGGCCAGCCGACGGTCTTCATCGACCGCTTCCCGACACCCAGCGGACGCGTCAACCTGGTGCCGGCCGAGTTGATCAGCGCGGCCGAATTGCCGGATCCGGACTATCCCTTTGTTCTCATCACCGGTCGCCAGCTCGAGCACTGGCACACCGGCAGCATGACGCGGCGGGCCCAGGTGCTGGACGCCATCGAGCCCGAGGCCACGGTGTCGTTGAACGGGCGCGACCTGATCCGCCTGGGCCTGCGGGCGGGTGACGCCGTCACCGTGTCGTCGCGCCGCGGCGAGGTCTGTCTGCGGGCGCGCCATGACGACGGCACACCCGAGGGCAGTGTCTTCATCCCCTTTGCGTACCACGAGGCGGCGGCCAATCTGCTCACGAACGCGGCGCTCGACCCGTTCGGCAAGATCCCAGAGCTGAAGTACTGCGCGGTCCGTGTGGTGTCCGGCGGTGGACTGCCCGAGGCAGCGGGTTATGGCGCGGCACGTGTCGGCTGAGCGCGCCATGGGCCGTGTCGGCCCACTCCGGCGCACTGGCGTCTGACACGCGCAGGCCGGTCCGTGATGGCCCTCGCCCACGCCACGCTGAGCCAGCCGCACCCGGTGTGGCAGCGCATGCAGGCACTGGTGGACTGGGAACGCGCCGACCGCGCGCGCATGCGCGTGGACGTGGGGCCCGAACTGGACCTCGTTCAACGTCTGGGGTCGCCCCACCTGCGCCTGCGCACGGTGCACGTCACCGGCACCAAGGGCAAGGGCTCGGTCTGCGCCCTGATCGAGGCGGGGCTGCTGAACGCCGGCCTCAAGGCGGGGCGGTACGCATCGCCCCACCTCGAGCACGTGAGCGAGCGCATCAGCCTGCTCGGCAAGCCCATCGGCGACGAAGCCCTGGAGCGGGCGCTGACCCATGCGCTGGACGCCCGCGACGCCGCCGTGGCCGCGGGCACGGCGGGCCGCGAGGCGAGCTGGTTCGACGTCTTCACGGCGGCAGCCTTCTGGGCCATGGCCGATGCGGGGCTGCATTGGGCGGTGGTGGAGGTGGGTCTTGGCGGCCGGCTCGACTCCACCAACGTCGTGAACCCGGACCTCGCGGTCATCGTCAATGTCGACCTTGAGCACACCGACGTGCTGGGCACCACGGTGCGCGCCATCGCCACCGAGAAGGCCGGCATCATCAAGGCCGGCCGGCCGGTGATCACCACCTGCAGCGCCGATGGCGACGCGGGGCGCGTGATCCGCGCCGCCGCGCTGGCCCACCACGCGCCGCTGCGCTGGATCGACCCCCGCGCCCCTGGCAGCCTGCAGGCCTTGAACACGGCCATCGCCCGGGCCGCCCTGCAGTGGCTGGGCGAGGCGGGTGTGAAGAGTGCGCGCCGGGGCGCGCTGCTCGCTGCGGCCGACCTGCCCGATGCCGTGGCCGCGGCGGCCCGGCTCCCCGGGCGCCAGGAGTCGTTCAAGGTCCGGCGGCCGCAGGGCGGCGAGCATGTGACCGTGGTGCTGGATGGCGCCCATGTGGGCTTCGCACTCAGCGCCGTGCTGCGAGACCTGCGCCACGAAGCCCGCTTCGCGGGGCCGGCGGTGGTGTTGCTGGCGCTGGGGGCGGACAAGAACGCCGAGGACATCGTGCCGCGCCTGGCCGGGGTGGCCTCGCGCGTGGTGTGCACGACGCTGGGCGATGAGCGGCGAGGTCAGCGGGCCGAAGTGCTGGCGGATGCCGCCCGCGGCGCCGGCATCGTTGCCGAGGTGGCATCCTCGCCGATGGCAGGCTGGTTGCGCTGCCTGGAGTGCGTGCAACCGGGCGAATGGATTCTGATCACCGGGTCGCTCTACCTGGTGGGTGAGCTGCGTGAGCACGTCCTGCGCTCCGTTGCCTGATGCCGGCCCCTTGGCGCTGGCCAGGCCGAGCGAAGCCGGTGCGGTGCAAACGCGCGAAGTTCACGTGCCCGCGCCGGGGCGCGTGCTGACCACGCCGCGGGGCACGTCGGCGTGGTGCGCAGCGCTGCCGTGCGCGTCCCGCATACCGGCGGTGCTGAACGCCGGTCGCGCCTGACCAGAATGCAGTGCGCCGAGCAACAGGAGGAGATCCACCATGCAAGGGCCGAACGCTGCACTCTTCGTCGATTGGCGTCAGTCGAGCCAGTCCGATCCGCCCTACGCGGTGTACTTCTTCAAGCAGCGCGAGTACATCCGCTGGGACGTCGACCACCAGCGGCTGTTTGAAGGCTATCCGCGCCCGATCTCGCGCGGCTGGCCCGGTCTGCTGGAGGCCATGCCGGGTGCCACGCTGGCCGGGGCCATCCATGTGCCACGCTGGCGCAACCGCGCGTTCTTCTTCTTCCGCGGCCAGCGGCGCGTTGTCGTATGGGACATCGGCGCGCACAGCGTCGAGCCCGGCACGATGGCGCTGTCCACGCTGCTGCCCAGTCGCCTGATCGAGGACGGCATCTTCACGCCGCTGTATGTCGACTACGGCGATGCGCAGCGCATCTACGCCTTTCGCGGCGACGAGTACACGCGCTGGACGATCGACGGCCCCGGCTTCCCGATGGCCGAAGACGCCGGCTACCCGCGCAAGATCGGCGACGGCTGGACCGGCGGCTTGAACGTGGCGCCGACCTGCGCGCTCAGCGTCAACTGGAACCAGGCCGGCAGCGCGCCACCGAACCGCAAGAACTATTTCTTCCTCGGCGACCTGTACGTGCGCTGGGACGTCAAGTCGCACACGAGCAACTACACGCAGGACATCGCCTCGGGCTGGAAGGGCTGGCCGGACTTCGAGTGACAGGGCACGCGGCGTGATCGACGTTGTCGTCCTCTTCTTCCTGCTCGGCATCGCGGCTCGCCTGGTCAAGAGCGACCTGCGACTGCCCGAGGCGCTGTACGAGACGGTCTCGATCTACCTGCTGCTGGCCATCGGCCTGAAGGGCGGCATCGAGCTGTCGAAGCAGCCGCTGGCCGTCTTGGCGCCGCAGGTGCTGGCCTGCATGGCGCTGGGCTTCGCGATCCCGTTTGCGCTCTATCCGTTGTTCAGGGCCTTGAGGCTCGGCGGCGCGGATGCGGCATCGCTCGGCGCGCACTACGGCTCGGTGAGCGTGGTCACCTTCGCCGTGGCGACGGCCGAGCTTGCGCGCGAGGACGTCGCTTTCGAAAGCCACGCGGCACTGTGGGTGGCCGTGATGGAGGCCCCGGGGCTGGTGGCCGGCGTGCTGCTGGCGCGGCTGGCGCGGCGCGCTGGCAGCGCCGGTGCGGGGCCTGTCCAGCGTGGTGACACCGGCTGGGCGCTGCTGCACGAGGTGCTGCTGGGCAAGAGCATCGTGCTGTTGGCTGGCGGGCTGCTGATCGGCGCCATCGCCGGCGTGGAGGGCACGCGGCCGCTGCAGCCCGTGTTCATCGACCCGTTCAAGGGCGTGCTCGCGCTCTTCCTGCTCGAACTCGGGCTTGTGGCCGGTGCGCGGGTTGCTGAAATCCGACGCTTCGGAGCGGCGCTGCTGTTCATCGGGCTGGCGGTGCCGCCCGTGCTGGCATTGGCCGGCGCGGCCGTCGGCTGCTGGCTCGGACTCACCACCGGAGGTGTCGCGCTGATGGCGACGCTGGCCGCCAGTGCCAGCTACATTGCGGCGCCGACCGCGATGCGCATCGCCGTCCCGCAAGCCAACTCGGCGCTGTCGATCACCGCCGTGCTGGGCGTCACCTTTCCGTTCAACATCGTCGTCGGCATCCCGCTGTACATTGCGCTGGCCCGGCAGCTCCATGCCTGAGAAGCCCGACCATGAGCCTGGCCAAGCATCCGAAGACACTGCTGACGATCGTCACCGAGGCGGTGCTCGAGCGCACTGTCGTGCGCGAGGCGCGCGAGCGCGGGGCCCAGAACTGGCTCGTCACGGAAGTGCTCTCCGCCGGCAGCCGGGAAGGCGTGCGCGAAGGTGGCTGGACCGCCGAGCGCACGGTGAAGATCCAGCTCATCTGCGAGCCCGCGATTGCCGATGCGATCGCCGAGGCGCTGCTGGTCGGCTACTCCGCGCACTACAGCCTGGCCATCTGGTTCGACGGTGTCTCGGTGCTGCGGCCCGAGCGCTACTGATCCCCGCCATCTCCTGCGGCCGGGGCGCCTGCTCGGCGGCGACCCATTGGCTGCCCTGCGCTGCGGCGCAAGCAGAACTCATGAGCGTTTCTCGCGACACGTCGATAGATTGGCGTTGTCGCCGGTGCGGCTGCTGCAGTGAAGCAGGCGGTTCGTGCAAGTGTCGGCGACATCCATGCGGGAGGCCCCCTTGTTCGATCCGGAAGTCCAGATGTCCGACGCCGACCCCGAGCTGTGGCAGGCCCTGCGGGCCGAGCTCGAGCGCCAGGAATCGCATGTCGAGCTGATCGCCAGCGAGAACTACGTGAGCCCCGCGGTGATGCGGCTGCAGGGCTCGGTGCTGACCAACAAGTACGCCGAAGGCTACCCGGGCAAGCGCTACTACGGCGGCTGCGAGCATGTCGATGTGGCCGAGCAGCTGGCGATCGATCGCGCCAAGGCGCTGTTCGGTGCCGAATACGCCAACGTGCAGCCGCACTCGGGCTCGCAAGCCAACGCGGCGGTCTACATGGCGATGCTGCAGCCGGGCGACACGATCCTCGGCATGTCGCTGGCCCATGGCGGCCATCTGACCCACGGCGCATCGGTCAACTTCAGCGGCCGCCTCTACAAGAGCGTGTCCTACGGCCTCGATCCGGTGATCGAGCAGATCGACTACGCCGAGGTGGCCGAGCTGGCCGCACAACATCGACCGCGGATGATCGTCGCGGGCGCCTCGGCCTACTCGATGGAGATCGACTGGTCGCGCCTGCGCGACATCGCCGACCGCGCGGGCGCGTACCTGATGGTCGACATGGCGCACTACGCCGGCCTCATCGCCGCGGGCGAGTACCCGAGCCCCGTGGGCATCGCGCACTTCGTCACCTCGACCACGCACAAGACCCTGCGCGGTCCGCGGGGCGGCCTGATCCTGAGCCAGGCCGAGTTCGAGAAGCCGATTGCCGCGACCATCTTCCCCGGCATCCAGGGCGGACCGCTGATGCACGTCATCGCTGCCAAGGCCGCCGCCTTCAAGGAAGCGATGACGCCGGCGTTCCGCGCCTGCCAGAAGCAGGTGAAGGTGAACGCCAAGGCGATGGCCGAGACGCTGACCCAGCGTGGTCTGCGGATCGTCTCCGGCGGCACCGAGAGCCATGTCTTCCTGCTCGACCTGCGCGCCAAGGCCATCACCGGCAAGGCGGCCGAGGCCGTGCTCGGGCGTGCGCACCTCACGGTGAACAAGAACGCGATCCCGAACGACCCCGAGAAGCCGTTCGTCACCAGCGGCATCCGCGTCGGCACCCCGGCGATGACGACACGTGGCTTTCGGGAAGACGAGGCGCGGACGATTGCCGGGCTCATGGCCGATGTGCTCGAAACACCGGGCGAGGAAGCGGTCATCCGGCGTGTCGCGCAGCAGGTCAGCGACCTGTGCCGCCGCTTCCCGGTCTACGGCCCGAAGTACCGGCCCTGAGCGGCTGGGCGTTCGAGTCCTTCGTTCAGCACCCCTTCAATCGCAGGAGCAATCGACATGGCAGGTCGCAACGGTCTCTTCGTACCTGGTCCCACCAACGTGCCGGACCGCATCACGCGGGCGATGGTGGTGCCGATGGAGGACCATCGCTCGCCACGGTTCCCGCAGCTCACGCTCGGCTGCCTGGAGGGCCTGAAGAAGGTCTTCAAGACGACGACCGGCACGACGTTCATCTTCCCGTCTTCGGGCACGGGATGCTGGGAGGCCGCACTCACCAACTGCCTGAGCCCCGGCGACAAGGTGCTGGCGGCGCGCTTCGGGCAGTTCTCGCACCTGTGGATCGACATGTGCCAGCGCCTGGGCTTCGAGGTCGAGGTGCTGGAGTGCGAGTGGGGCGAAGGCGCGCCGCTCGACCGCTACCGTCACGCGCTGGAGGCCGACACGGGCCGCCGGATCAAGGCCGTGCTCGCCACGCACAACGAGACGGCCACCGGCGTCACCTCCGACGTGGCCGGCGTGCGCCAGGCGATGGATTCGGTCAAGCATCCGGCGATGCTGTTCGTCGACGCGGTCAGCTCGCTCGCCTCGATCGACTTCCGCATGGACGAGTGGAAGGTCGACGTCTGCGTCGCCGGCTCGCAGAAGGGGCTGATGATGCCGGCCGGCCTGGGCATCACCTGCGTCAGCGAACGCGCCCTGGAAGCCCGGCGAAGCACCGCGAAGCAGCCGCGCTGCTACTTCGATTACCTCGACATGCTCAACCAGAACCGCAACGGCTACTTCCCGTACACGCCGGCGCTGCCGATGCTGTACGGGCTGCGCGAGTCGCTGCGGGCGATCGAGGAGGAGGGCCTGGAGAGCATCTTCAAGCGCCATCACTACCTGGCCGGCGGCGTGCGTGCCGCGGTGCAGACGGGCTGGGGGCTGCAGGTCTGCGCGAAGAAGCCCGAGTGGTACTCCGACACCGTGTCGGCCATCGTCCTGCCCGCGGGCATCGACGGCGCCAAGGTGATCGACCGTGCCTTCCGCCGCTACAACCTCTCGCTCGGTGCCGGGCTGTCCAAGGTGGCCGGCAAGGTGTTCCGCATCGGGCACCTGGGCGACTGCAACGAGCTGATGGTGCTGTCCGCACTCGGCGGCGCCGAGATGGCGATGGTGGACAGCGGCGTGCGCGTCGAGCCGGGCTCCGGCGTCGCCGCGGCGCAGCGCTGGTGGCGTGAGAACGAGGCGCTGGCCAGCGGCTCCACCGGGGGCATGTGATCATGGCCGCAGCGCACCGCGTGGTCTTTCTCGATCGCGCCTCGCTGAAGGCGCGTGTGCGGCGGCCCGCCTGCGCCGAGAGCTACGTCGAACATGAGCAGACTGCCGCCGGCGAGGTGGTGGAGCGCCTGGCCGGCGCCACGGTGGCCATCACCAACAAGGTGCCGTTGCGCGCTGACGTGCTGGCGCGCCTGCCGGCGCTGAAGATGATCGCCATGGCCGCCACCGGCTACGACGTGATCGACATCCCCGCCTGTCGCGAGCGCGGCATCGCGGTGGCCAACATCCGCAACTATGCCGTGCACACGGTGCCCGAGCATGCCTTTGCGCTGATCCTCGCGCTGCGCCGCAATCTCCTGGCCTACCGCGCCGATGTCGAAGCCGGCGTCTGGCAGCGCTCGAAGCAGTTCTGCTTCTTCACGCACTCCATCGGCGACCTGCATGGCAGCACGCTGGGCATCGTGGGCGAGGGCGCCATCGGCCAGGGCATGGCGGCCATCGCGCGCGGCTTCGGCATGAAGGTGCTGTTCGCCGACCACGAGCCGCCCAAGGCGGCTGGCGTCGAGTTCACGCCGCTGCAAGAGGTGCTCGAGCGCTGCGACGTGCTCTCGTTGCACTGCCCCCTGACGCCGGCGACGCGCCATCTCATCGGCCTGCCGCAGATGCGGCGCATGAAGCGCAGTGCGCTGCTGATCAACACCTCGCGTGGTGGCCTGGTTGACGAGGCGGCGCTGATCCAGGCGCTCGGCCAGGGCCTGATCGCCGGCGCCGGCTTCGACGTGCTGGGAACGGAGCCGCCGACGAGCGGCCACCCGCTGCTGGAACTGCGGCGGCCGAACTTCATCCTGACGCCGCACGTGGCCTGGGCCTCGGACGGCGCGATGCAGTTCCTGGCCGACCAGCTGATCGACAACATCGAGGCCTGGGCGAGCGGGCAACCTCGGCACCTGGTGACCTGACCCTCAGGACCGCCCCATGGACATCCACGAGTACCAAGCCAAGGAACTGCTCGCCGGCTTCGGCGTGCCGGTGCCGCGCGGCAGCCCGGCCTACAGCTCCGACCAGGCGGTCTATGCCGCCACGGAGCTCGGAGGGTGGCACTGGGCCGTCAAGGCACAGATCCATGCCGGTGGCCGCGGCAAGGCCGGCGGTGTGAAGCTGTGCCGCACCTATGCAGAAGTTGCCGCCGCCACCAAGGCCTTGCTCGGCGCGACCCTGGTGACCGAGCAGACCGGCCCGGCCGGCAAGGTGGTCAGCCGCGTCTACGTCGAGACTGCCGAACCCTTCGAGCGCGAGCTGTACCTGGGCTTCGTGCTGGACCGCAAGATCGAGCGCATCCGCATCATCGCCTCGGCGCAAGGCGGCATGGACATCGAGGACATTGCGCGCCGACATCCGCAGTCGCTGCTGCAGATCGAGGTGGAGCCGGCGGTCGGCCTGCAGCCGTTCCAGGCGCGCGAGATCGCCTTCGGCCTGAACCTGAACATCAAGCAGGTGGCGCAGGCGGTGGCGGCCATCATGGGCTGCTACCGGGCCTTTCGCGACCTCGACGCGACGATGGTCGAGATCAATCCGCTCGTCGTGACCAAGGACGACCGCGTGCTGGCGCTGGACGCCAAGATGAGCTTCGACGACAACGCGCTGTTCCGGCGCCGGCGCATTGCCGAGATGCGCGACGTGCACGAGGAAGACCCGCGCGAGGCCACGGCCAACCAGCACGGCCTCAACTACGTCGGGCTGAAGGGTGACATCGGCTGCATCATCAACGGGGCCGGCCTGGCGATGGCCACGATGGACATGATCAAGTACGCCGGTGGCGAGCCGGCGAACTTCCTCGACGTCGGCGGCGGCGCCTCGCCGGAGCGCGTGCAGACCGCCTTCAACCTCGTGCTGTCGGACCCGGGCGTCAAGGCGATCCTCGTCAACATCTTCGCCGGCATCAACCGCTGCGATTGGGTGGCCAAAGGTGTCGTGTTGGCCGCCGCGGGACTGCGCGTGCCGCTGGTGGTGCGCCTGGCCGGCACCCACGTGGAAGAGGGCGAGCGCATCGTTCGCCAGAGTGGCTTGCCGATCATCACGGCCGACTCGCTGGCCGACGCAGCTGTCAAGGCCGTGACCGCAGCGCGCGAGCATGTGCCCGCGTGATCGGCATCCGATCCTGACAATGTCGACGAGGCCCGCATGAGCATCCTGATCGACCAGCACACCCGCGTCATCGTCCAGGGCATCACGGGTGACAAGGCGAGCTTCCATGCCCGCGAGATGATCGCCTACGGCACGCGGGTCGTCGGTGGCGTCACGCCGGGCAAGGGCGGCCAGCAGCACCTGGAGCGACCGGTCTTCGACACCGTGAAGGACGCCGTGCGGGCGACCGGTGCGCAGGCCAGCCTGCTGTTCGTGCCGCCGCCGTTCGCCGCCGATGCGCTGATGGAGGCGGCCGACGCCGAGCTGCAGCTGGTGTGCATCATCACCGACGGCATCCCGGTGCAGGACATGATGCGGGTGAAGCGCTACCTGCGCCGCTACCCGCGCGACCGGCGGACCACGATCGTCGGCCCGAACTGCGCCGGCATCATCAGTGCCGGCAAGGCGATGCTGGGCATCATGCCTGGGCACATCTACAGGCCCGGCAACGTCGGCGTGGTCTCCCGCTCGGGCACCCTGGGCTACGAGGCGGCCTCCCAGATGAAGCAGCTGGGCATCGGCGTCAGCACCAGCGTGGGCATCGGCGGCGACCCGATCAACGGCAGCTCGTTCATGGATCACCTCGAACGCTTCGAGCGCGACCCCGACACCTCAGCGGTCATCATGATCGGCGAGATCGGCGGCCCGCAGGAGGCCGAGGCGGCGGCGTGGGTGCAGCAGCACATGAGCAAGCCCGTGGTCGGCTACGTGGCGGGCCTCACCGCGCCCCGGGGGCGGCGCATGGGCCATGCCGGGGCCGTGATCTCGGCGGTTGGCGACACCGCGGCCGAGAAGGCCGAGATCATGCGCAGCCACGGCCTGCTGGTCGCGCCGAGCGCGGCCGAGCTCGGGGCCACCGTGGCCCAGGCGCTGCAGCGCGTGCACTGAAGGCCCCACGGCTGGACCCAGGGGTGATGGTGTTTGTCGAAGCCGCTTACGCCGACGAGACTGCGGCCTCCATCGAGACCGCGGACGGGCTCGGACGTTCGGAGTTGCTGCGCGCGGCGCTGTTGGACGTGGTCGACCGCCACGACCCGGATGTCGCGCGTGTGCTGCGCGGTGAGCCGCCCGGCAGACCCGTCAGCACGCACGTGCTGGCGCGCACGATCCAGGCGCAGGCCATCTGGTTCCAGCTGCTCGCCATCGCCGAGCAGAACCGCGACATGCGCCGGCGGCGCGAGGTGGAGCGGCTGCGGGGTCACGAGCAGGTGCAAGGCACGTTCGCGCATGTCTTTCGCGCGGCGGCCGATCAGGGCCAAAGCGCGGCCCAGGTGCGCGAGGCGCTTGCCGCCTTGCGCATCCGGCCGGTGATCACGGCCCACCCCACCGAGGCGCGGCGCGTGACGGTGCTCGAGCGCTACCGCCGCATCTACCTGCGGCTGTTCGATCTGGAGTCGCCTCGCTGGACCGAGCGCGAGCGCGAGGACCTGCAGCGCGCGGTGAGCGACGAGGTCGAGTTGCTCTGGCTGACCGGCGAGTTGAAGCTGGACAAGCCCACGGTCGAACAGGAGGTGGACTGGGGCCTTTACTTCTTCCAGGAGAACCTGTTCGATGTGGTGCCCCTGCTCTATGCCCGCATCGAAGCCGCGTTCGCGCGCCAGTTCCCCGGTGAGCAACTCGAGCTGCCGGTGATCTTCGGCTTCGGTTCGTGGATTGGCGGAGATCGCGACGGCAACCCCTTCGTCACCAGCGCCGTCACCCGCGAGACGCTCTGGCGGCTGCGGCTCGCCAGCCTGGAACGGTTCGGCATGCGCCTGAAGGAGCTGGCACGCAACCTGAGCGTCAGCGAGCGGGTGCTGGCCCTGCCGCCGGCCTTCGGCGCCACGGTCGCCGGGGCGTTGGCCGCCAGCGGCCAGGGCGAAGCCATCGCGGCCCGCAACCCCGGCGAGCTGTTTCGTCAGTTCGCCTCGGCCATGCGGTTGCGGCTGCAGGCCACGGCCGCGGCGGCCGAGCGTCGCGAACCGGCGCCGCAGGGCGGTTACCTGTCGGCAGACCAGCTGATCGCCGACCTCGAGGCGATGCACGCCGCCTTGGCCGAGGCGGGCGCTCGCCCGCTGGCGCAGTCCTTCGTCGCGCCGTTGCTGCGCGAGGTGCGTTGCTTCCGCTTTGCGACCGCCCGGCTCGACGTGCGCGAGAACAGCGCACGTGTCAACGCGACCCTGGCAGAGATCCACAGACTGCAGCGCCCCGGGGTTGAGCCGCCGGTGCCGGACTCCACGGCCTGGATGGACTGGCTGCTGACCGAGCTGGCCGCGCCGCGGCAACCGGGCACCGGGCCGGCCTCGGTATGGGACCGCACCGATGGCCTCGGGCCCGAGGCCGCGGAAACCCTGGCCACCTTCCGTATGGTGGGCCAGATGCGCCGTCTGGGCGACCGCGAGTGTTTCGGCTCGTTGATCCTCAGCATGACGCACCGCGCCGCCGACGTGCTCGGGGCCTACCTGCTGGCCAAGCACAGCGGCCTGTTCAACGACGCGGCCGCCGTCGAGCGCTGCACGCTGCCGGTGGTGCCGCTGCTGGAGTCCATGGCCGACCTGCGCCGGGCACCCGCGCTGATGAAGGAACTGCTGGCCGTGCCCCTGGTGCAGCGCTCGGTGCACCAGCACGGCAATGTCCAGGAAGTGATGATCGGCTACTCCGACTCGAACAAGGACGGTGGCTACTTCGCGGCCAACTGGGAGCTGGTCAAGACGCAGGCGGCCCTGGTGCGCCTGGGCACCGATCTGGGCGTGAAGATCGCGTTCTTCCATGGCCGCGGTGGATCGGTCAGCCGCGGCGGTGCGCCCACGGGCCGCGCCATCGCGGCGCTTCCCGCCGGCTCCATTCGCGGCGGCTTCCGCGTCACCGAGCAGGGCGAGGTGGTGTCGGCGAAGTACGCCAACCGGGGCACCGCGCACTACCAGGTGGAGTTGCTGGCCTCGTCGGTGCTGAAGCATGTGCTGCTGTCCGAGCGTGAGGCGGCGCTCGAGCCTCGGCACGAGTTTGACGAGGCGATGGAGGCGATCGCCGGCATGTCCTTCGCGACCTACCGCCGGCTCATCGACACACCGCAGCTGCCGGCCTATCTGCAAGGCTCGAGTCCGCTGGAGGAGCTGTCGCTGCTCAACCTCGGATCGCGCCCGGCGCGCCGGGCCCAGGCGCACACGCTGGAAGACCTGCGCGCGATCCCCTGGGTGTTCGCCTGGACCCAGAACCGCCACATGCTGCCCGGCTGGTACGGCCTGGGCAGCGGCCTGGAGGCCTTCATCGAGGTGCGCAAGGCGCGCGGCCTGGCGCTGCTGCAACGCATGTTCGCCGAGTGCCGGCCGTTCCGCGCCGTGATCGACGAGGTCGAGAAGACCCTGCTCACCGTGGACCTGGAGATCGCCAGCGGCTTCGCCGACCTGGTGGCCGACGCCGCGGTTCGCAGGCCGGTCTTCGATGCCGTCGCCGCCGAATATCACCGCACCTGCCGCATGGTGCTGGAGGTGGCCGATGCGGGCGAGCTGGCGGCGCGCTTTCCGCAGCATCGGCGCCGTCTGGCGCGCCGCCTGCAGACGATGAACCAAGTCAGCCGCGAGCAGATGCAACTGTTGCAGCGCCTGCGCAACGGCGGCGGCGAGGACGTGCGCACAGCCCTTCTGTCGTCGATCCATTGCGCCGCCGCGGGACTCGGAGCGACCGGGTGAAGCGACGCGCAGCCGGCTGTCCCCTCATCCAAGGAACCTCCCATGAGCTTTACCCTCGTTGACCAGGCCCGGCCGCGCCTGCACCGCAGCGAGCTGGCGGTGCCGGGCTCGAACACGGCCCTGTTCGAGAAGGCCGCCGTGTCGCAGGCGGACATCGTCTTCCTCGACCTGGAGGATGCCGTGGCGCCCGACGAGAAGGCGCAGGCGCGCCGCAACGTCGTGTTGGCCCTCAACGAGGTCGACTGGGGCGGCAAGACGATGATGGTGCGCATCAACGGCCTGGACACGCACTACATGTACCGCGACGTCGTTGACATCGTCGAGGCCTGTCCGCGCCTGGACATGCTGTTGATCCCGAAGGTCGGCGTGGCGGCCGATGTCTATGCGCTGGACATGCTGGTCACCCAGATCGAGGCCGCGCACGGACGCACCAAGCGCATCGGTTTCGAGGTGCTGATCGAGACCGCGCTCGGCATGGCCAACGTCGAAGCCATTGCCCAGAGCAGCCGGCGCCTGGAGGCGATGAGCTTCGGCGTGGCCGACTACGCGGCCTCCACGCGCGCGCGCACGACGGTGATCGGCGGTGTCTCGCGCGACTCCGTGGTGCTCACCGACCGCGACGAGGCCGGTGCCCGGCAAGCCTTCTGGACCGACCCTTGGCATGCGGCGCAGACGCGCATGCTGGTGGCCTGCCGCGCCTGGGGCCTGCGTCCGATCGACGGCCCGTTCGGCGACTTCTCCGACCCCGAGGGCTTCACCGCGGCGGCGAGGCGGGCTGCCGTGCTGGGCTACGAGGGCAAGTGGGCGATCCACCCCTCGCAGGTGGCGCTGGCCAATGACGTGTTCACGCCCTCCGAGGCGGAGGTCGGCAAGGCGCGCCGCATCATGGCGGCCATGGCGCAGGCCGCCGCGGAGGGCAAGGGCGCCGTCTCGCTCGACGGCCGGTTGATCGACATGGCCAGCATCCGCATGGCCCAGGCGCTGCTGGCAAAGGCGGATGCGATCGGCAGCGATGGCCAAACACGCCCGGGCGGCCCGCCGGGGCCCCGGTGATGGCACGCCGAGGAGTCCGCCGCGGGGCTCGGGTGATGGTGCCGCGGAACCGGGGTCAGTCCGCGCCGGCCACCGCGGCGGCGCCCGGCGAGAGCGAGCCGGTACCAAAACGCCGGTCGATGTGCGCCTGGCCGTGCTCGACCAGGAACCGCTCGAAGCTCGAGGCAGCGGCTGGCACCGGGCGGGCAGCGAGGCGGATCACCTGCCAGTTGCGCAACACCGGATAGCCGGGCATCGGGACCAGGGCCAGCAGACCGGTCTGCATTTCGAGCGCGCAGGCGTGCAGCGAGAGGAAAGCCACCCCGAAGCCGGCCCCGCACATCTGCTTGACGGCCTCGTTGCTCGCCAGTTCGATGCCGAACACGAGGTCCAGATCGGCCGCCTTGAAGATCTGCTCGACCGTCGAGCGCGTGCCCGACCCGCGTTCGCGCACCAGCAGGTTGGCCGAGCGGACGTCCTCGAGCGACACGGCGGCCGCCCGCATCAGGCGATGATGCGGCGAAGCGACGAACGCCATCGGATGCCTGGCGAACGCGCTGGCCACCGTCTCGAGCTCCGCCGGGGGGCGCCCCATCACCACGAGGTCGACCTCCTGCGCCGCCAGCTGCCCCACCACTTCGGCGCGGTTGCCCATGCTCAGGCTCACCTGGACCTGCGGATGCAGTTGCACGAATTCCAGCAGCAGGCTGGGCAGCAGGTGCTCGGCCGTGGTCACGGCACCCAGGCGCAACGTGCCGGCCAGGATGCCCTGCTGCGCGGCCATCGCCTCGCCGGCTTCGCGACACAGTGCCAAGATGCGCGCGGCGTAGTCGGCCAGCAGCAGGCCTGCTTCGGTGAGCCGCACCCCACGCGCGCCGCGCGCCAGCAACGGGACACCGGCGGAGTCTTCGAGCGCTCCCAGCTGCAGCGACACGGCCGGTTGCGTGAGGCTCATCTCCTCGGCGGTGCGCGTGACGCTGCCCAGCCGCGCCAAGGTGTGGAACGTGGCGAGCTGGCGCAGTGTGGCGTTCTTCAGCGGCCGGCGCAAAGACGGCTCCATCATGACGGCGGATCATTGGACTGCTTGGGCAACGAGTCAATGCAAGCGCCGGTATGGCTGGCATGCAGCGCAAGAGGGGGTCGGTTGCCAGCCAGTCCCGGGGAGCCACACTCGCGCGCAGTGCGTTGGCCGTGTCCATCGCTTCGACCGGCTTGGCCGTTCGGCCGCCGGCGCGGCGTACCGGGCTCGAAGTACCGGAGCACCCGGTCGGGCAGGCCGGTCGCGCCGCTGCAGCCGGGTCGATCCGGCCTGTCGCTCGATCTGCCCGCGCTGGCCGCGCGCCGGATCGGCGAAGATCGCTCCGATGCGCCGCTTCCACGCCGCCCTTTGCTGGACCGACCTGCCGCACCTGGCCGAACAGGCGCGGCTGATGGTTGAGGCCGGCGCCGATGCGCTGCACCTGGACGTCGTCGAGACGCCGCACCTGCCGACGCTCACCCGCGCACCGGCGCTGGTGCAGGCGCTGCGCCACCAGACGCAGCGTGCCGCCGCTGCCGGCTCGGCCGCCGGCACCGCCATCGAGGTGCACCTGACGGGCCCGCCCGACCCGGCGCTCACGTTGGCCTGCGCCGCTGCCGGCGCCGACACCATCGTCTTCCACGTCGACAGCACGCAGCACGCGGTGCCGGTGTGGCGGCTCGTGCGCCGCGACGGCTGCCGCGCCGGGCTGGCGCTGCACCCGGCCTCCTCGCTCGATACGCTGTGCGGCGCGCTGGGCTCGATCGACCAGGTGCTGATGGTGCTCACCCCGCCCGGCAAGCCGCCGCGTCCCGGCTGGCTGGAGCGCGCGCTGCCGCGCATCGAGCTCGTGCGCCATCTCATCGATTCGGCCGGCGGCGGCGTGCGCCTCCAGGTCGAGGGCGGCATCGATGCCGGCAACGTGGCGCAGCTGGCCCGTGCCGGCGCGGACGACTTCGTCTGCCTGCCCACCTTCGATGCCGTGGCCGATGCGCGGCGCGCGCTCGCGGCCCTGCGTGCGGCGTTGCACGAGGGGCTGCCGCGGCCCCTCGGCCCGCTGCGCATCGCCCACCAACGCGAAGGATGACCCGATGACGACGCATGTGCTGATCCTGTGCACCCACAACTCGGCGCGCAGCGTGCTGGCCGAAGGGATGCTCGGCCACCTGGCGGCGCGGCTGGGCAAGGACGTGCAGGCGCACAGCGCCGGCAGCGCGCCCAGCGGCCGCACCCACCCGTTTGCGCTCGAGGCACTGGCCAAGGCCGGCATCGAGACGGGCGGCTTTCGCAGCAAGAGCTGGGACGACTTCAGCGCCGAGGGTGCTCCGCCGCTCTCCATCGTCATCACGGTGTGCGACAGCGCGGCCGCCGAGACCTGCCCGGTCTTCTTCGGCGGCCGCGGCGGCCAGCCGGTGAAGGTGCACTGGGGCTACCCCGATCCATCGAACGCCGAGGGCGGCGACGACGGCAAGCGCCGCGCCTTCGAACTGACGCGCCAGGCCATCGGCTACCGCATGCTGCAGCTGCTGGCGCTGCCGCTGGACACGATGGACCGCCGTGCGCTCGAGGCGGCGCTGGTCGAGATCGGCCGGAGCTGAGCTGCTGGACTCCGGCGCGGCGTCTGGGTTAGGGCGGCGGTCTGGCAGTGTCTGGCCATTCCTTGGCGGGATTCGATCGGCTCCTCGCGGCCACAAGCGGGAGTTCAACGGGGTCCGCTTTGCGGTAACTCGCCCCGGCGACGGCATCGGGCTTGGGAGTTCATCGGTCAGTCCCAGCAGCGCCTCCCAAGCGCGGGACTCATCTCCCGCTGCATCGCCAGCCAAACCCACGCCAGGGCCGCACACATCCAGTGCTCGCCATCTCTGAACACCCGCCACTGCCTGACATCCCTTGGGTTCGGCTCAAAGTGCAAGGACCACGAGATGCCGCCACACGAGAGGCGCCATTCGAACGCTTGCCGACGATCTTCGCGCACATCCAGTGCGGGTTCTAGCCCAGCGCTCTTTGCTCGGCGGCGGCGCCGCTCGGCACGTGAATCGCGCTCACCAAGGGTTGCAGCGCGGTAGGGTCGCCCTGAACCACTTCAATCTTTGGTTGTGGTTTTGAGAGGGATGGCAGTAGGTGCCGCTTCGTCCACTCTGGTCGCGATCCAGATGCCCGAAAGCACCATCAGCATGCCAAGGATGGTGTTCCACCGGATGGTCTCGCCGAGAAGAATCGCGCCCACAAGTGATGCGGTCACCGGGTTCACAGTGACCGATATGGCGACTTTGGTCGGAGTTGTCCGACCGAGTGCGAACGCCCAGAGAAAGAACGTCAGTGCGCTGCCAAAGAGTCCAAGGTAGCCGATAGCCAGCCATTGCGGCATGCCGAACGCCGCAACAGCAGCGAAGCCACCGCGAATTGCAGAAACGGCAATGAGGAACACCGCACCGACCGCCATCGCCATGGTCGTGAACCGAATGGGTCCCGATCGGCGGATGACGGGTCTTGACCAGATGCTGTAGAACGCCATACAAAGCGCTGCGGCGACCATCAGAAGGTCTCCGCGCCAAGCGCCGGGTGGTGATGTCGCCAATCCGGCGACAAGTGCCGTCACGACACCGGCCATCGCGATGAACACGCCGAGCGTCTTCCGGCCGGTGAGCGGCTCAACACCCAGGATCGCAGCAACGACCATCGTCAACACCGGCAAGGTTGACAGAGCGAGTGCCGCTCGGGCGGCTGTCGTGTAGATCAATGACGAATTGAACAGGACCGGGAACGCGCCAAAGAACAGCAGCCCCAACCAGAAGACCTTCGGCCAGTCATTTTTCGTCGGCCAAGTGCCAGCCTGCAGCACTGCGATGGGGAGCAGGAATGCGAATCCGACGCCGAAGCGAAGCGCGCCCAGGGTCAGTGGATCCATCGCGCCGACTACGAAGCGAGTAGCGCCAACGGCGGTTCCGCCCAAGCCGCTGGACAGCACGGCCGCGATGACACCGATGATTTCGCTCATCTTGCTCTCCTTTGGGCACGCCTACCTCATCCGGACGGAGACCCATGCCTCTCACTCCAGCGTATCGACAGGCGCGCAGGACATTGCGCTGGTAGTGGCCGCAGAGCGGCACCAGCTCTGCGCCCGCGATGGATGACCTCTGGCCTTGAGAGAAGACATTGCACGCGCGCTGAGGTACGGTTGCAGCTACTCTAGGAACGTGCCAACATTCGTGCCAATACAACTTGAGCTGCCTCTCTATACGTTGGGCGAATAGTGGACCTTAGGCACTTGCGCTACTTCATCGCCGTTGCAGAAGCGGGCAGCTTCGCGAAAGCAGCCGAGCGGCTCCACATCTCGCAACCGCCACTGTCCACTCAGATCAAGGACCTGGAGACGGAGCTCGAAGTTCTTCTTTTCGAGCGGTCTACCCGCGGTGTATTGCTAACCCCGGCGGGCAACGCGCTCTATGCGGAGGCGCGTTCGGTGCTGGCCAGGCTCGAGCGCGCGTGCACGGCAGCGCAGCGCGCCGACCGAGGCGAGCAAGGGGCGCTTGAGGTGGGGTTCATCTCGATCGCGGACTACAACGTCCTGCCGGCTGCACTCAAGCTGTTCAGGGCGAGCCACCCGGGAGTGGAAGTCCGCCTCCACGAACTTACGACCGATGCGCAGATGCGTGAGCTCGCCATAGAACGGCTGGATGTCGGCATTGCACTTGGTCCGGTGCATGACCCGGACACGCGCTTTGTGCCGCTGCTCAGAGAGCGGCTTATCTTGGCAGCTCCGGCGGATCATCCGCTTGTGCTCTCGCGCAAGTCGATGAGCTTGGCGCAGATGAGTTCAGAGCGTTTCGTGATGGTCCCAAGAGCGCTGGCGCCAGGACTTCACGACTTGACGATCGCCTACTGCCAGTCCGCCGGATTCGTACCCAAGATTGACCAGTACGCCAAGCAGATGCAAACCGTCATCAGCCTAGTGTCCAGCGACTTCGGGTTTGCCCTCGTGCCTGCGTCACTGCAGCATCTGCAGCGCACCGGTGTGCGCTACCTTCCGCTTCGTCCTGCCAGTCCCTATATCGAGACAGGCGCCATTCATCGCAGGCGCTGCGCCAACCCCGCCGTGCCCAAGTTCGTCGAGGCGCTGCAAATCGTGGCGCGCTCGCACCAAGAGGCGCCGCCGCAGTTCAAGCTGACCAAGCGCGCTCGTACAAGTGTGCGGTGAGTCCCGCCAACCAGTGGCAACCCGCCCGAGGGCAAAGCTCTGCGGAATGCGCGGGCTAGGTCGCCAGCACTGGCGGGTTCGCGGGTCAAATGCCGGGCCGGTGGAGGTCAGCTCCAGCAAAGGGCTAGCAGATGTCCTCAATGTCAAGCCGCGGGGGTGTTCTGAAGATGCCTGACGGACGGCACTCCTCAACGACTGGTCGGTACCGATGAAACTGGCAGTTTTGGGGCGACGAGTTCATGGCCGTGGATGTCGCTGAGGGTCGCTTGCCGGCAGCCATCGGTCGCAAGCGATGGACAGCTGACCCTCCCAGCGCAGCCGCGCAGCCACGACGCCCGCCATGCGACGGACATGCCCGGCCGATGTCGCTGTCGAGCCGGGCTGAAGTGGCCGCTACATCCAGCGCCGCTTTGTCGACGAGTTCATTCGCCGGCGCCGCCGGCTCCACCTTGCCACCTGTGCAGCACCCCCGGCTGAACGTGTTGCTGCACCAGCTCGGCCAGGCCATCCAGGCTGGCGTCGAGGGTGCGCACGCCGGTGCCGAAGAGCGCGCGCATCACGGCCGGGCTTTCGAACAGGCCATGCGCGTACACGCCGAGCACGGGGCCGCATTGCCAGCCGATGGGGGCACCGTGGCCATCGTCCAGCGCGGCTTGGCAGGGGCTTTCGCGGCCGGCGGGTGATGCGGCGTCTTGCGTGGTGACGCCGGTGCGGATCTCGTAGGCCTCGGCCTCGATGCCCGACAGGGCCTGCCAGGGTGGCGCCAGGGTGGCGAAGCGGCAGCGCACCGGCAGCACGCGCTTGGGCGCGGCGTAATGCGTGCGCAACGGCAACAGGCCGAGGCCCTGGTCACAGCCGGCGTCGCCGTCCAGCCCTTGCGGGTCGTCCAGCAGCCGGCCCAGCATCTGCAGGCCGCCGCAGATGCCCAGGAGCGGCCGCCCGGCCGCGGCGTGGCCAACGATCACAGGCGCCATGCCGCGTTCGCGCAGCCACTGCAGGTCGGCGCGCGTCTGCTTGGAGCCGGGCAGGATGATCCAGTCGGCGTCGGCCAGCGTGGCCGCGTCGCGCGCCCACACCAGGCGCAGGCCGGGCGCCTGGCGCAGCGGCTGGAACTCGTCGAGGTTGCTGATGTGCGGGCAGGCCACCACGGCCACGCGCAGGGTGGTGCCGGCTCTCGTGGCGTTGACGGCATTGGTCGCCGCGGCGGACGTGTCGGCCATGTTGGCGCCGCCGCCGCCGCCGTCGCCGCCGCCGAAGTCGAACACGCCGTCCTCGTCGGGCAGGCCATGGTCGCGCCGCATCGGCAGCACGCCGACGATGGGCACGCCCGTCAGCGCCTGCAATTGCGCCGGGCCGGGCGCGAGCAGCGCGGCGTCGCCACGGAACTTGTTCAGCACGAAGCCCGCGATGGTGCCGCGCAGGTCGTCGGGCACCAGGGCCCACGTGCCGTAGAGGTGCGCGAACGCGCCGCCGCGGTCGATGTCGGTGACGATGAGGCTGGCGAGCGTGCCGCCCTCGCTGCGCGCCCAGCGCGCGGTGTCGAGGTTGACGTAGTCGCTGTGCGCGAGATTGATCTCGGCCGGCGAGCCGGCGCCTTCGATCACCAGCAGTTCATGCCGGCGGCGCAGGCGCTCGAAGCT
>JALHOU010000001.1:0-25994 GCA_022842825.1 Rubrivivax sp. | reverse complement strand
GCTCTTGCCGGCGCCGCTGCTCGTGCCCCAGACCATGAGGCAGCGGGCCAGGGGAGGGCGGGTCGTCATGCCGGAAGCTCCAGCGGCAGGTGCCACAGCGTGCCATGCGCCGGCGCCGCCGGCCACTCGTCGCTGTGCGTGGGTGGCGGGCGCCCTTGGGCCAGCCAGCGCCGGGCCAGCATCCAGCCGGCGTGGCCGACGATGCACGCCGCGTCGCCCCGGTGCTGCCAGCGCGCCGCGCGTTCGAACAATGCCCACACGCTCTCGCCGCCGCCGGGCGGGTGCTTCTCGAAGTCCGCGCACCAGGCGTCGATCTCGGCGCGCGCGATGTCGTCCCAGGCCCGGCCTTCCCAGCGGCCGAAGTCCATCTCCAGCAACAGCGGCTCGACCTCGTGCCGCCAGCCCCAGCGCCGCAGCCAGCGGCCGACGGCGCGCGAGCGCGACAAGGGCGAGGTGAGCACCACGCGCGGCAGCCCGTGCTGTCGTGCCGCCTGGCGGATGCGGTGCGCCAGCCGTTTCGCGCGGCGCGCGTCGACCGGCAGGTCGGTGCGGCCGATGCAGCGGCCTTGCGCACCGGCGGCGCACGGGTGGCGCCAGATCCACAGCCCGCTCGCGCCAGCGGCCTTGGCGCGAGCGGTGGCGGGCGCTGTGGGCACGTTGGGCGCGCTGGGCGTGGTGGGCTTACCCATGCGTTGCCGCGGCCAGCCACGCCAGCAGGCAGGCGCCCTCGACGATCTGCTGCGTGGCGCCCAGGGTGTCGCCGGTGAAGCCGCCCAGCCTGCGGCGCAACCAGCGCGCACAGGCGGCCGTGGCCACGGCCGCGGCCGTGCCGGCAAGCAGCAGGGCCAACAGCAGCGTGGGGCGCGTGCCCGTGGCCGCCGCCCACCAGGCACCGGCGCCGAGCGCCACCACCCATGCCAGCGCGGCGGCCACACCGGCCGGCGCCACCTGCGTGGCCAGTGGCTTGGCCTTGGCATGCTCGGCGTCGCCGGCGTAGGGTAGTTGCCACACCAGCACCACCGGCGCCGCGCGCGAGACGGCATGCGCCCACACGAGCCCGGTCAGCGCCAGCGCCAGGTCTGCTGCGGCCAGGGCGGCGACGGTGGCCACCTTCAAGCCCAGGGCCAGCACCAGCGCCACGGCGCCGTAGGTGCCGATGCGCGAGTCCTTCATGATCTCGAGCGCGCGCTCGCGGCCGACGCTGCCGCCCAGGCCGTCGCAGGTGTCGGCGAGCCCGTCTTCATGGAAGGCGCCGGTGAGCCACACGGTGGCGATGAGGCTCAGCACCGAGGCCACCCACGGTGGCCACAGCCAGAGCGCCGCCCACAACACCGCCGCGCCCCACGCGCCCACGAGCGCCCCCACGAGCGGGAAGTGGCGTACGCACTGGTGCAGCCACGCGGGCTCGAAGCCCACCCGGCGCGGAATCGGCACGCGCGTCAGGAACTGCAGCGCCACCGCGGCCAGCCGCAGCTCGTGCACGGCGCACTGCAGCAGCCCGGCGGCCGGTGGGCGCTGCTGGGGGCGGGCCTCTTCCGTCATGGGCGCGGCTGACGTTGGCTGACGCCGGCGGATGCGAAGCTGGCCATCTCGGCCAGGATGCGGCAGGCCGAGTCGAGCAGCGGCCAGGCGAGCGCAGCGCCCGAGCCTTCGCCCAGGCGCAGGTCGAGGTCCAGCAGCGGCTGCACACCCAGGTGTTGCAGCCAGCGCGCGTGGCCGCTCTCCTGAGAGCAATGTGCAAACACGCAGCGTGCCAGCAGTTCGGGTTGCAGGGCCGCGGCCACGGCCACGGCCGCCGTGGTGATGAAGCCGTCGACGACGATGACGCGGCCGCCCGCTGCCGCTTGTTGCACCGCGCCCACCATGGTGGCGATCTCGAGCCCACCCAGATGGGCCAGGGCAGCCAGCGGCTCGTGGGCATCGGCATGCAAGGCCAGCGCGCGCTGAAGCACGGCGCGCTTGTGCGCCAGGCCGCTATCGTCCAGCCCGGTGCCGCGGCCGACGCAGGCGGCGAGCGCCGCGCCCGTCAGGCGGGCCATCAGCAGCGCGGCGGCCGAGGTGTTGGCGATGCCCATCTCCCCCAGCAGCAGCACGTTGCCCGGCAGGCCAGCCACGAGGCGGCGGCCGTTGGCGATGGCGGCTTCGCACTGCGCGCGCGTCATGGCCGGTGCGCGCGTCGAGTCGACGCTGCCGTGTTCGGCGCCCGCCACCTTCAGGCGCGCCAGCATCGGGTGCGGTTCGAACTCGGCGGCGACGCCGCAGTCGGCCACCGTCAGTTGCAGGCCATGCTGGCGCGACAGCACCGACACGGCCGCACCACCGGCCAGGAAGTTCAGCACCATCTGCCGCGTCACCTCGGCCGGGTAGGCCGAGACGCCTTGCGCGGCGATGCCGTGGTCGGCGGCAAACACCACCAGCTGCGGCTCGGCCAGGCACGGGCTCTCGCTGTTCAGCGCCAGGCCCAGGCGCAGCGCCAGCGCCTCCAGCCGGCCGAGCGCGCCCAGTGGCTTGGTCTTGTTGTCCAGCAGGGCCTGCAGGCGTTGCTGCAGCGCCGGGCTGCCGCAGGGGGCGAGCGGCAAGGTGGGATGGGAGGGGGGCATCGTGCGTTGCAGGGGCGTGCGGCTTCGGTTGACCTGAGCGGCGGGTCCACGGATGAGCGCCTCGCTCAGCCCTCGTCCAGCGCCAGCACCACGTGCGGCCGGCCACGCGGGCGGTTGTCGATGCAGATCGCACCGCCGAAGGTGCGGATCAATGCCGCTTGCACCGCTGCTTCGGTGGGCGGCCCGTCGGCCTGCAGCGCGCCGTGGTCGAGCACCAGCAGGCGGTCGGCCTGCAGCGCGATCGGCAGGTCGTGCAGCACGGTCAGCACGGCGCGCGGCGTCGCGCTGTCGTGCGCCAGGCGGCGGAACAGCCGCGCCAGTGCCACCTGGTGCGGCGCGTCCAGGTGCGTGGTGGGTTCGTCCAGCAGCAGCAGCGGCGCCTCGGTGGCCAGCACGCGGGCCAGCAGCACGCGCTGGCGCTCGCCGCCGGAGAGCTCGTGCAGCCGCCGGTGCTGCCAGGGCGCGCACTCGGTCAGGGCCATCGCGTGTTCAACGACGCGGCGGTCCTGCGGCCCCGGCGTGCCGAGCAGGCCCAGCCGCGCGATGCGGCCGAGCTCGACCGTCTCGCGCACGGTGAGCTCGCCGGTGACCTCGCCTTGTTGCGCCAGCCAGGCCAGGCAACGCGCGCGCTCGCTGGCGGGTACGGTGTGCAGCGGCCGGCCGTGCAGGCGCACCTGCCCGCCGGCCGGCCGCTGCAGGCCGGCCAGCGCGCGCAGCAGGGTGGACTTGCCGGCGCCGTTGGGGCCGACCAGGGCCGTCCAGCCCGGGCCGACAGGGAGACTGATGCCTTGCAGCACCTCGCGCGGCCCCAGGCGTACGCGCAGCTCGTCGGCCTGAAGTGCGGCGGCCTCCGCGGTGCCTTCGTTGAACCGGTCGCCGGCGCGATCCGCGGCAATTGCGGTGGCCCGATCGACGCCACCGCCGATGTCATCCTCAAGGGCCTTCATGACGGTGCTCATGACGCCGTGCGCTGCTTCAGCAGCCAGACGAGGTAGATGCCGCCCAGCACGGCGGTGACCACGCCCACCGGCAGCTCCTCGGGTGCGATGAGGGCGCGCGAGATGACGTCGGCGCCGAGCAGCAACGCCGCCCCCATGCCGGCACTGGCCACCAGCAGCCAGGCATGCGAGCCGGGTGCGGCACGGCGCACCAGGTGTGGCGCCACCAGCCCGACGAAGGCCACCAGGCCGGCCTGCGCCACCGCCAGCCCCGTGCCCAGACTCAGCATCAGCACCAGGGCCAGGCGCACGCTCGCCAGGTGCAGGCCGAGGCTGGCCGCACTGTCCTCGCCCAGCGTCAGCGCATCGAGCGCGCGCGCGAAGCGCCGCACCAGGGCCAGCAGCAGCGCCAGGCCCGCGGCCAGCAGCGCCAGCGCCGGCCAGCCGAGGAAGCTGGTGCTGCCCAGCATGAACGCCTGCTTGCCGCGCAGCGCATCGGGCGAGGCCACGGTGATGAGGTCGCTCACCGCGCCCAGCATCACACCCACGACCACGCCGGCCAGCAGCAGCCGCAAGGTGTGCGCGGCGCCGCGCGCCAGCATCAGCGTCAGCGACACGCCGGCCAGCGCGCCGATGAAGGCGGCCGCCACCAGCCCCACGCGTTCGATCCACGCCACCGTGGCCAGGCTGATGACCGCTCCGCCCAGCGCTGCGGCGGCCAGCACCACCACCACGCCCAGGCCGGCGCCAGCGGCGCAGCCGAGCAGGTAGGGGTCGGCCAGCGGGTTGCGGAACAGGCCCTGCGAGATGGCCCCTGAGAGCCCGAGCAGCGCGCCCACCAGCAGCGCGCCCAGCGTGCGCGGGGCGCGGATCTGGCCGATCAGCAGCTGCGCGTCGGGCCCCTGCAGATCGGCCCACAGCTCGCGCAGCGAGAAACCACCGGAGCCGGTGGCCAGGCCCGCGGCCACGCCCAGCAGCAGCGCGGCCAGCATGCCCAAGGCCAGCCGGCGGCGCCGGCGTTGGTCCAGGCCGGCGTCGGCATCGGGGGTGGAGGTCGCCGGCCGCACAGCAGCCATGTCGCTCATCTTGGCAGGCCTGGGCCGATGCGTGCCAGGCAGTCGGCCAGCATGCCCGCCGCTTCGCCCAGGCGCGGGCCGGGTCGGATCAGCACCTCGTAGGGCGCGTCGTCGAATCCGCAGAGCCAGCGCTGCTGTGTCGCCGGCAGCACCTGCCAGCCCGGCCGCGCCAGCAGCGCCGCCTGTTCGCGGCCCACGCCCATGATCACTTCAGGCCGCGCGCGCACCACGAACTCCGGGTTGAGCTTGGGGAATGGGCCCAGCTCCGGCGGCACGATGTTGGCCAGGCCCAGCCGCGTGAGCGTCTCGCCGATGAACGAGGTGGTGCCCGCGGCGTAAGGCCCGCCGCCGATCTCGAAGTACACGCGCCGGCCGCGCAGTTCGGCAGGCACGCGCGCGGTGGCAGCGGCGATCTCGGCCTCCACCTGGGCCCAGACGCGTTCAGCGGCCTGCGGCGTGCCCAGCAGCCGCGCCACCAGGCCCAGCGCGCGCCGCACGTCGGCGTGGCTTTCGGAGCGCAGGCGCACCACCTTCAGGCCCAGGGCCTCGAGCCTGTCGAGCGAGCGCGCCGAGGTCGACGCCAGCACCAGGTCGGGCTTGAGCCGCACGATGGCCTCGATCTGCGCATCGTCCATCCCACCCAGCCGCGGCAGCGCGGCGATCTCGGCGGGCCAGTTGGAGTGGCGGTCCACGCCGACCAGCCGCGCGCCGATGCCCAGCACCCAGGCGGCTTCGGTGAGCGAGGGCAGCAGCGTCACGATGCGCTGGGGCAGCGCCTCGAAGCGGTGTTCGGTGCCGCGGTCGTCGCGCAGCACGAGGGGCTGCGCGCAGGCGCTGCCCAGGGCCAGCAGAGTGGCCAGCCAGATGCCGTGGCGCAGGCGGCGCAGGCAGGCGTTGGTCCACGACGTCATCGCCGGCCCCTCAACGCGGCGCCCAGCGCAGCGTCAGGTAGGCCTCGCGCCCGGGCTGGCTGTAGCCCAGTGCCGTCTCGTAGCGTCGGTCGACCACGTTGTTGAGCTTGAGGCCGAGCGCCCAGTCGCGCGCCAGGGCCCAGTCGGCGCGCAGGTCCCACACCGTGAAGCCGGGCAGCTCGGTGCTGTTGCTGGCGTTTTCGAAGCGCGCGCCGCTGTTCAGCATCGAGGCGCCGAGCGTCCAGGCACCGAAGCGGCGCTCGGCGTGCAAGCGGAACACCTCCTTGGCGCGGCGCGGCAACTGGCGGCCGAAGTTGGCGTTGTTCGGGTTGCTGTTGCTCGGATCGATGAGTTCGCCGCCAGCCAGCAGGCGCCAACCTTCCCACTCGGTGCGCACCGAGAGCGTGAAGCCTTCGATGTCCGCGTTCGCATTGGTGGGGTTGGCGCCGGGCGTGATGTAGCCGCGGACATCGCTCGAGAACGCCGCGATGCGAACCTCGTGCACGCCCTGTGACCAGCGCAGGCCGATCTCGCGGTGCAGGCCTTCTTCGGGCTGCAGCAGCGGGTTGCCGAAGCCGGGGAAGTACAGCTGGTTGAAGCTGGGCGCGGTGAAGCTGGTGCCGAACGAGGCGGTGACACGCAGCTGCGGTGTCACTTGCAGGCCGTAGGCGAGCGAGCCCGTGGTCTGGTTGCCGAACTGCGAGTTGCGGTCGCGCCGTACGCTGGCCTGCCAGCCATGCGCGCCGGCCTCGCCGTTCAGGCCCAGGCCGATGCCGGTGATCGCGCGCTCGCTCACCGCGAACGGCTCGCCGGGGCGCTCGACTTCCTGTTCGACGCGCTCGGCCAGCACCAGCGCCGTGCCCAGCGCCGTGTTGAACTGGTTCTCCCAGCTCAGCTGCTGCTGCGTGGTGCCCGTGGTGCCCAGGTCGGTGAAGGCCGATGCACTGGCCAGCGTGTCGAACTCGTCGGTGGAGCGCGCCAGGCGCACGGCGGTGCGCCAGCCGGAAGTGAGCGGCCCGGACACCTGCGCCGAGATCACCTCGCTGCGCAGCTCGGCGCGCGAGTCGACGCCGGGGCCATCGTCGTAATGGGTCGTGCCCTGGGACTTCAACAACGCCGCTTCGGCGCGCCAGCTGCCGATGCGCACACCGAGCCGGCCGCTGACGCTGGTCTGCTCGAAGCCGTCGTCATCGGGGTTGAAGCTGCCGAAAGGCACCCGTTCGTTGGTGGCCGAGATGCCGTCGGTGCGCCGGTGCTGCAGGCGCAGGCTGCCGTCGAAGACGCCGGTGCCGAAGCGTGCGCCGGCGGCCAGCTCGCCATAGCCGTGGCTGCCCACGGTGGCGCTGGCATCGGGATGGAAACCCGCCTGGCCGCTGCGCGTGAAGATCTGGATGACGCCGCCCACCGCGTCGGAGCCGTACAGGCCCGACATCGGGCCGCGCACGATCTCGATGCGCTCGATGGCGTCCAGCGGGATGTTGTCCCAGCTCGGCGTGCCCACCGTCGCCGAGGCGTGGCGCACGCCGTCGATCAGCAGCAGCGTGTGCCGGGCCTCCAGCCCGCGCAGCGACACCGAGGCGATCTTGCCCAGGCCGCCGTTGCTCCAGAACTGCACGCCGGGCTCGGCGGCCAGCAGCTCGGCCAGCGTGCGGCCGGCGGCGGCTTCGATCAACGCGCGCCCGATCACGGTGATCTCGGCCAGGGCGCGGTCCACGCGTTGCGGCGTTCGGCTACCCGTGACGACCACCGTGTCGGCGACCGCGGCGCCTTGCGCGAGAGCCGGGCTGGCGTACATGGCGGTGATCGCAGAAATGGTGGAGATGGCGCCGATGGCGCTGACTGCGCCGGCGATGGATGTCGTGCTGGCAAGGGCGAAGCAAGGCCACGACCTTGCACTGCAATGCCTGCGAGAAGAGAACATGATGACGAGCCCAAGACAGTCGTGCCAGCCAGCTACCCCGCAAGCTCGCACCTCATGGCACCCGCCGCAAAGCGGCGTGCCCCCTCGTTGGCCGGTATCCGGGCTGGCGGAGGCGACCTGTGTGCCCTTCCCAGGCTCTGCCAGCAGCAGGGCCCAGTGGGATCTCGACACAAGCGGGGAGCGTGAACTCCCGTCCGCTTACCGTTGCGGGTGCAGCTCAGGTGGGGGTGGTGGATGCCACCCTTCCTGATTCCCGTTGAACTGCCGCCCAGGAATCGGGCGGCGAGCACCAACGAAGAGCAATGTACCAGCGCCTGCACTGGCGTCAAAGGTGCCTTACCCGATGGGCAGCCATGCAAGGCGATGGGGGCTGGCCCGCGTGGCGGGCCATGCTTCGGATGCGTGGCGCGGCGCGCACTGCGCTTGACTGCAATCGGCGCGCCGAGTGGAATCGACGCGGCGCGTCATGCGCCTCAACCGCATCCGACAACCCATGAACATCCCGCTCGGCAAGGAACTCGAAGATCTCATCCGGCGCAAGGTCGAGTCCAAGGACTACCTTTCTGCCGCCCACGTGGTGGAAGAAGCGCTGACGTTGCTGGAGGAGCGCGATCAGATGGCGACGCTGCGCGAACAGCGCCTGGTGCAGACGCTGGCGATGGCCGTGTCGCAGGCCAACAGCCACCAGCTCATCGGCCACGAAGACGTCTTTGCCGGACTCGCGGCGAAGTCGAGTGCGCAGGAGTAGGCGCATGCTGGAAGTTCGATTCACCTTCCAGGCTTGCGAGGACCTTTCGGCGGTCTGGGATTCGATCGCGGCCGACGCCGGCGCCTGGCAGGCCACGCTGGTGGGCGACCGCAGCGCGGCCGACGCCTTCGCGGCGAGCCTGCGCCACCACGTGGAACTGCTGGCCGCCAATCCCGAGATGGGCCTGGAGCGAAACGAACTGCTGCATGGCCTGCGCAGTTCTTCGCTCAGCCGCTACACGCTGTACTACCGTGTGCGGGGGCAGGTCCTGGAGGTGCTGCGGCTGCTGGTGACGCCGCGGGGCGCCAGCACGGCGCGCTGATGGGCTGGCGCCAGCCGCGCGGGTACGGCCGCGTCTCGCCGGGCGTCTTTGCGGCTCAGTAGCCTGGCTTGGCCAGGCGCCTGAGGCGCCGGATCGCGGCCAAGCCCGGCAAGGCGCCAAGTCCGAGTGCCATCCAGGCCAGACCCCAGGCCAGAGGCTCGGAGCCGTTCGACTCGCGCACGAGGTCGTAGACGGCTCCGATGACGGCCGGGCTGATGGCCCCGAGCCCGAAGCCGACGATCGAACGCAGCGCGTAGGCGGCGCCCAGGTCCTGCGCCGGAACCAGCTCCGACAGCGCGGTGGAGTACACGGAAGAGTCGGAGAGCGCCGCCAGGTTGTAGAGCAGGGCCACGGCCGTCACGAGCCAAAGCGGCGCACCGAACAGCCAGCCGAAGGCGAGCGAACAGGCGATGCTCCCCGTGCTCAACCAGCGCATCACGCGCACGCGGCCGAACTGGTCCGACAGCCGCCCCCCGGCCACGCTGCCCACCGCATTGACGAGGAAGCTCAGGCCCGTGAGCGCAGCGCCGATCGCCGCGGCCGCTGCCGCACCGTGCTGGGCCGTGGCCACTGCCGCCAGGAAGGCCGGCAGCCAGGCCCACAGCGCCAGCAGTTCCCAGCTGTGGAACGAATAGCTCCAGATGGCCGCCATGGCCGGCTTGTTGCGAACCACGGCCCGCCACGATTGCCAGGCCGAGCCTTGCCGTTTTTCGTGCAGCAGGTTCGGCGTGTCGGCGAGCACGTGGTAGGCGAGCATCAAGCCGAGCGTCGGCCCCACGGCGCCGACGATGAAGGCGCCGCGCCAGCCGAAGACCGCCATCGCGCTGCCGCCGATGAACAGCGACAAGGCATAACCCAGCGACGAGGCTGCCAGGAACCAGCCCATGGCAGCGCCCCGTTTGCCGGGCCGGATGCGCTCGGCGATCAAGGCCAGGCCGGGCGTGTACGAGCCTCCGGAGCACAGCCCCGCCAGCGTGTACAGCAGCAACGCCGATGCGAAGCTGTCGGCCAGCAGCGCAAAGAGCCACGCGCTGGCCGCGGCCGCCCAGCTCATCGTGAGGAAGGTGCGCCTGGCGCCCCAGCGGCTGCTGAGCAGGCCCGCCGCCACCAGCGAAACCAGGTACCCGGCGTGCCAGCCGCTCATCACCAGGCCTGCCTGGCCGGCCGACATCTGCCATTGGGCCATCAGCAGCGGCATCGCCGCGCCGTAGGCCATGAAGATGAAGCCGAAGGCCAGGCGGCTGGCGCACAGCAGGGCCAGCCAACGCCGGTGGTTCACGGCGACGGCCCCGCTGCCCGGCGATCAGGCGCGGCTGCCGCCTTGCGACGACCTCGAATGCCCGCGGCAGGTACCAAAACAATACGGAGGGTTCTCACTGCGTTTGCAGCCGCACATGAAGAACTCGGCACTCAGCGGTGCTTCGAATTCGACCGGCACGAATGGCGTGCCCACGTGCGCATCATCGCACCACGGTTGCGTCTTCGACAGGCCGCAGCTGCACCAGCGGTAACGCTGCCCCTCCACCACCGGCACGGCGTAGGGGCCGGCCTGGGCGCACACCGGCAACGGGCGCGAGTCGGGCTTCACGCGCGGCGCGCGGGCAGCTGCACCACGCGCTCCAGGTTGGGGAAGGGGTCCACGGCGTTGGGCAGGTTCATCGCCGCCACGAAATAGTCCTGGAAGCGCGGCGCGATCGCGGTCTCGACCTTCTCCACGCGCCGCACCACCGATTCGATCTCGGTGCGCGCGGCGGCGCTCAGCAGCGCGATGCGGGCACCGGTGCCGGCGGCATTGCCCACCGAGCGCACGCGGGTGAGGTCGCAATCGGGGATCATGCCCAGCACCATCGCGTACTTCACGTCGATGTAGCTGCCGAAGGCGCCGGCCAGCAGCACGCTGTCGACCCGGCTCACGCCCATCTCGTCCATCAACAGCTTGGCCCCCGAGTAGCAGGCCGACTTGGCGAGCTGGATGGCGCGGATGTCGCCGGGCACCACCTTCACCAGGCGCTCGCCTTCGCGCCACAGCACGTATTCGACGTTGCGCCCGCGTGGCAGCAGGTGCGGGTGGTTCTTCGCATCATGGCCCTTGGCGAGCATGCGGCCGGTGTCGTCGATGACGCCGGCGAGGAACAGCTCGGCCACCACTTCGATGATGCCCGAGCCGCAGATGCCGGTGACGCCGATGCCCGCGATGCCGGCGGCGAAGCCTGGATCGTCGGACCACAGCTCGCAGCCGATGACCTTGAAGCGTGGCGCCAGTGTCGCCGGGTCGATGCGCACGCGTTCGATGGCGCCCGGCGCCGCGCGCTGGCCGCAGCTGATCTGCGCCCCTTCGAAGGCCGGGCCGGTGGGGCTGGAGCAGGCGATCAGGCGGTTGCGGCTGCCCAGCACCAGCTCGGCGTTGGTGCCGACGTCGATGATCAGCGTCATCTCCTCGCCCACGTGCGGGCCCTGCGAGAGGATGACGCCGGCCGTGTCGCCGCCCACGTGGCCCGCGATGCAGGGCAGGAAGTAGGCGTGGGCACCGGGGTGCACGTCCAGGCCCAGGTCGCGCGCCAGCACCGTGAAGCCGCGGTCCACCACCAGCGGGAACGGCTCCATGCCGAGCTGCGTGGGGTCGATGCCGAGCGCCAGGTGGTGCATCGTCGGGTTGCCCACCAGCGTGATCTCGACGAGGTCGCGGCGATCGACTCGCGCCTCGGTGCAGACCTGCGTGACCAGCTCGTTGAGGGCCTTGTGCACGGCCCCGGTGAGCGCGCCCGCCTGACCCTCGTTTTGCTGCAGGTAGGAGATGCGGCTCATCAGATCCTCGCCGAAGCGGATCTGCGGGTTCATCATGCCGCCGCTGGCCACCACGTCGCCGGTGCCGAGCCGGCACAGGTGGCCGGCCACGGTGGTGGTGCCGATGTCCACCGCGAGGCCGTAGACCTCTTCCTTCAGGCCCGGCCAGACGCCGATCAACTGCCGCCGTGCGCGCACGGCCACGGTGATCTTCCAGTCTCCGGCATAGCTCTCGCCCGCGCGCAGCGAGGCCGACAGGGTGCGCAGGAAGTGCAGATCGGCCTGCAGGTCGGCGAGGCCCCACTCCGACTCCAGCCGCTGCAGCACGCGCGTCAAGTCGCAGGTCGAGTCGGCCATGCTGGGCTTGTCCAGCTCCAGGTACACCAGCTGCACCAGCGGATCGATCTGCAGGTCGCGGATCTGGTCGGCGCCCTTGCGCACCATCTGGCGATGGATCTGGCTGTCGGCCGGCACGTCGATGACCACGTCGCCCAGCAGCGTGGCCTGGCAGCTGAGCCGGCGGTCTTCGGCCAGGCCCTTGATGCGACGGTACTTCGCCTCGGTGGCGCCACCCGCGCTGAGGTGCTCGGCGCGCGAGTGGATGCCCAGCTTGGGGAACTCGCCTTCGCTCAGATGCACCTGGCAGCGACCACACACGGCGCGGCCGCCGCACACCGAGTCGATGTCCACGCCCAGGTTGCGCGCTGCCGCCAGCACCGTGGTGCCGCACGTGAATTCGCCGCGCCGGCCCGAGGGCATGAAGACGGCGCGCACGACAGCCCCTTCGGCGCCGGAGGATGGCGCGGAACCGGTCCGCTCAAGCGCTTCGATGGACGGCAACTCTGGCAATGGTCACTCCTCGGGTGGTGTGCGCGCAGGCGCTCGGCGGATCAGTGAAAGACGCAGGGCCCTTCGGGTGCATGTGCGTGCCGGCACAGCCGGCACACTGGGTGCATGGCCGGTGGGTCGGTGGGGTGCGAGACGGCCTCTCCGGACTCATCGCGCACCTCCTGCATCAGGAAGTCGCGCAGGGCCTGCACACGGCGCGAGCTGCGCATGTCGGCCGCATAGACGAGATAGGCACTGAAGCTGGGTCCGACCTGGTCTCCGAGCACCTCGACCAGTTCGGGCGCATCCTCGGCGATATAGCGAGGCAGGGCGGCGATGCCCAGACCAGCCCGCGCCGCGCGGAACATGCCGTACACGTTGTTCACCTTGAGCGCGGGCCGGCGTTCGTTGCCCGGCTCACGGCCTGCTTGCAGGATCCAGTCGAAGTCCTTCAGCGGCGCGTCGTGGCCGCCGCCGTAGACGATGAGCTCGTGACGGTCCAGGTTCTCGTAGCTGGCCGGAGTGCCGCGTTTGTCGAGGTAGGCACGGCTCGCGTAGAGGTGGTAGCGCAGGGTCATCAGGCGTTGCTGGATGAGCTCGCCGCGCGTCTGTTCGGCGAATCGGATCGCCACGTCGGCCTGCCGGGCCAGCAAGTCCAGCTCGGGGGCATCGACCAGCAGCACCGAGACGTTGATGTCCGGGTAGCGCTCGTGGAAGCGCGCGATGCGCGGCGACAGCCAGGCCGAACCGAAGGCCACGGTGGTGGTGATGCGCAAGGGCCCTTCGGCCTGGGAGCGAGCGTTGGCGACCAGCTCCAGCGCCTTGGCGAGCTGGTTCTCCATGCCCTTCACCGCCTCGTGGAACGCTTCGCCATGCTCGGTGAGGCGCAGGCCACGCGCGTGGCGGTAGAAGAGCGCGATCTTCAGCGCCTCTTCGAGCGAGCAGATCTGCCGGCTGACCGCAGACTGGCTGAGATCCAGTTTGCGCGCAGCGGCCGTGAAGCTGCCGGCGTCGACGACGGTGCGGAAGACTCGCAGCCGGTCCCAGTCGACAAATTCGCGTTGCGGTGCCATCAGACCTTGCTCTCTTGGAGTGCGATGTCCGATGCTAGCCGCAGCGAGGCGGCGGACTGCGTGCAGCGCCAGGGGCTCACCCCGGCCGGGCGCGGCAACTCAGGCGGCCTGCAGCTTCACGGCCTTGAAGCCGCCGAAACTGTCGGCCACGATCTCGAAGGCGACGCGCTTGCCAGGCGCCATCTGCGCCGCGTCGATCTCGCCGAGTGCCGACTTGTGCACGTAGATCTCCTGGCCGCTGCGGTCGTCCCGGATGTAGCCGCCGAAGGGTGTCTTGGCGGCATTGAAGCGCGTCACCGCGCCCGCGGTGGGGCCGGGCAGGATGCCGCGCGCCGCGGCCTTGTCCATGGGCGGCTTGTTCAGCACCACCTCGAGCTTGGCCTCGGCCTGGAAACTCTCCCAGATCTGCTTGGCCACATCGAACGCGTTGCGTTGCGTGGTGTCGATCTCCATCACCGGGTGAGAGGCGGCCAGGCCAGGGTACAGCTTGGCGCGCAGGGCGGCATCTTCGCGGTCGCGCGCGGCGACGCTCTCGCCCAGCTGGCGGGTGCGGCCACCTCCTTCTTCCTTGCGGTGCTTCCAGCGCTGGTTGCGCACCTCGTCCTGCGCATGCAGCCGCACCAGGAAGACGCTGGGGGCGCCGGCCAGCACCGCATCCATGAAGGTGCTCTCGAAGATCATCAGCTTCTCGTTCCACTTCGCCATCGCCCGCGTCTCGTCGTCGAGGGCGCGGTGGAACTCCAGCGGCAACTCGGCCGCGGTGGCGCGGCGCGTGTACTTGGCTTCGGTGGTGGCCTTCTCGCCCCGGTTGGTGAGCTTGAAGCCGGTCATCTGCGACAGCTCCTGCGCCACGTCGCTCTTCAGCGAGCAGGTCGGGCCATAGATGGCGATGATGTTGTCCATGGGGGTCTCGGTGCGAGGCTCTGTGATCAGGGGTGAGGGTGCCGCGGGCGCATCAGGCCCGAAAGCACGGCGTGCTTCTTCGCCGCCAGCAGGCCGGTCTGCGAGTGCAGCAGGCGGCCCAGTGGCGTGGCGCAGGTGTGGATCAGGCGCGTCGCCGGCAGCCAGCCGATGAAGGCGCACGACGCGACCATGTGCACCAGCCACAGGGGCTTGTGCAGCGCGGGTGAGGCCCAACCCACGGAGGTCATTCCCGCGGCGAAGACCTGACCCACGACCGAGTAGGCGTGGTGCGCCGAGTCGGGTGTCTGCGCAAGGCGCGCCCCTTCGACAAGGAAGCCGGTGACCACGACGACCAGAAGGAACACGACCATCGGTGTGTCCGAGAACTTGCGTTCGGGCTTGTTCTGCACGCCGGCACGCCAGGCCAGGGCCAGCAGGCAGCCAACCAGCATCATCAAGCCGGTGATGTCGTACACCAGGTCGAACGCCAGCCGCAGCGGGTGGCCGGGCACACGCCAGGGGTCGCCCCAGCCGAAGGCGGGCATCGCCTCTCGCACGAAGACCGCGGCGAGCTCGGTGATGAACATCAAGCCGAAGCCCCAGAAGATGAGCGTATGGCGCAGCCAGCGCAGGCGGCTCACCTGCCACAGGCTCTTGTGCACGATGACGTCGTTCCACAGGGTCAGGCGCATGGCCGCCGGGTCGGCCTGGCTGCGGCTCAGGTGCGCTCGGTAGCGCAGCAGGGCCGGCGCACCGGCCCGCAACAGCTTGCGGTAGACGCCCCACTCCACCGCTACCAGCGCGGCCAGCACCAGCGGACCGAAGAGCACCCAGTGCCACTCCATGCGCCCGGCCAGCGTCTCGTGTCCGTAGTGGCCGGCCAGAGCCGCCAGCGCCAGCACGTAGGCGGCAACGCCCGTTCGCGCCAGGATGCGGGCGCGTGCAAGCAGCGTCTCGGCGACGCCCAGGCGCGTGAGACCCAGGATGGCCATGCAAGCCACCGCCGCGCCCAACGCCAGACCGGCGACGAGGAACAGCGCGTAGCCCCAGCCGGCCGACAAGGCGCCGGCCAGACCGATGGCGACCAGCAGCGCGGCCACCACGGCGAGCGCGCTGCGCAGGCTCACCGGACCACCCAGCGCGCTGCGTGCGTCGCGATGAGCGCTGGGGAGCGGCCCGGCACGTTCATGCCACCGCCGCCTTGGCCTTCATCGCCTCGCGCTCGGCGTCGATGGCCAGCATCTTGGCGTGCAGCTGCGGGTCGCCGCCCTTCATGCTGGCAAAGGTCGTGATGCATGCCTTGGCCTTGTCGACCGCCACGAGCGCATCCGAAGCGTAGGCGTCGGCGCCGATCTTGTCGCACCAGGCCTGGCTGATGGGCGCGCCGCCGACGAAGACGCGCACGTCCTCGCGCAGGCCCTCGGCCTTGATGACCTTGAGCGTCTCCCACTGCATGTTCATCGTCGTCGTCAGCAGCGCCGAGAAGCCGACGATCTTGGGCTTGTGCTTGCGGATGGCGGCGATGAAGTCCTCCGGCGGTACCGAGACGCCGAGGTCGACGACGGTGAAGCCGGCGGCCTCCATCATCATGCCGACGATCTTCTTGCCGATGTCGTGCAGGTCGCCCTGCACGGTGCCGATGACAACGGTGCCGATGTCTTCCGACTTCTCCGCCACGATGAGCGGCTTGAGCGTGCCCAAGGCGGCCTGCATGCACTTGGCCGACATCATCACTTCGGGCAGGAAGTACTCGTCCATCTTGAAGCGGCGGCCGACCTCGGCGATGCCCATCGCCATCGGACCGGCGATCAGCGTGCGCGGCGAAACCTGATGCGACAGCGCCTGGTCGATCAGCTTGGTCGTGCCGGCGTGCTCGCCGTCGATGATGTTCCACTCCAGCACGTGGAACAGCTCCTTGATGGGCGCCGGCGCATCGGACCAGCGGTCGGTGGCCCGCGAATCGTCGATGTCGTACTGCAGGTCCTCGATGTCGTTTTCTTTGTCGGTGTTGATGTTCAGCGGCATGGAGACAGTCCTTGGGGTCGAGGGTCGGGGCGCACGGCGCAGTGAAGGGGCGTCACCCTCACTCGGCCGATGCCTCTTCGGTCTTGCGGCGGCGGGTCTTCTTCTCCGACCAGGGCTCGTAGCCCTCGCCGGTGTCGGCACCCGGAGGCGGCTCCTTGGGCAGCGGGTAGCGGCCGTACTCGTGCGCCTCGTCGATCATCGCCAGCACGTTCTCGGTCGGCACGTCATGCTCGAGGCGATGGCTGCTCGAGAGCAGGTAGCCGCCGCCGTGCCCCATCTCCCAGATGCGGCTTCGCACCTCGGCCCGCACCTGGTCCATGCTGCCCCAGGGCAGCGTTTCCTGCACGTCGATGCCGCCGTAGAAGAACATCTCCTTGCCCAGCAGCCGCTTGCGCGAGGCCGGGTTGGAGTGCCGGGCCACCTTGGGCGGCAGGCTGTCGTGGCCGTCCACGCCGCAGTCCATCAGGCCGCGCATGAAGGGTTCGGCCAGCGCGCCGCAGGTGTGGAACTGGATCTTGCCGTTCGGGTTCTTCTTGAGGTAGTACTCCTTGATCGTCTGCATCGAGCGTTTGTAGTGCGGCTTCAACTGCTCGTTGAACATCGCCAGCGACTGGAACGCGGTCTTCTCGCTCGCCAGGTCTTCCGGGCTCATGCGCATCCAGTCGAAGTACTCGCCGCACTCGTCGATCATGGCCTTGTTGGTCTCGATCTCGAGGTCCACGAGCTTGGTCAGGAGCGCGTCCAGGAACTTGGGGCTCTCGATGAAGTCGGAGAAGATCTTCGCGTAGCCCACCATGTACTTGGCCTGCTCGTACAGGCCGCCACGGCCGGCCTGACCCATCAGCGCGAACGGCGTGTTCTCGCGGATGTACTTGCAGTATTCGCGCAGGCTCTTGCCCGGAATCGGCGAGTCCATGTACATCGCCGGGTCGCGCGGGTCGGGCCAGGGGTAGGCCTCGAGGATCGCGAGCCCTTCCTCCAGCGGTGCGCTGGTGGCGTGGAAGAGGGGGTAGCCGATCATCTCGTAGTAGCCGCCGCGCTCGTGCGGCGTCCACTTGCGAACGACGCCCCACTCGTCGACGTTGATCTCGGCGTTCGGGGGCGAGATGCCCATGTCGAAGGGCACCTCCTCGAAGCGGATCGGGCGGAAGCCCGGCGAGCCGCCGCTGGGCCCGGTGCTGATGCGCAGGAAGTCGAGGTCGAGCTTGTAGGCGAGGTCGATCTCGAAGCTGACGTCGGTGGTCCAGGTGGTGGAGCCGGTGCGGTAGTCGCGCGTGTCGGCCTTGTAGTCCATGCCGATGTGCTTGCGAAGGTTCTGGTAGCCCTCGATCGTGCCCCACAGGCCGATCGGCACGCGATCGGGTTCGCGCAGGTGCAGCGCGTCGATCACGCGCTTGCGTTGGGGGGGGATCGCTTTGCCGATGATCGCCGTCATGTGGACCTCGTTCGCGGCGCCGGAGGCGAGCCGCCTTGCCATGCTGGTGCCGAAGGGTTCCGGCCCCGCGATTTTGCGCACAGCGGGCCGGTTCACGGTGCAGGACTGCAGCCCTGCGCCGCAGGCCGGACATGCGCCAAACGCATGGCCGACCGCGTTCGGGAAGGCCGCTCCGGGCGCCGTCCGTGCGGCTTCGCACGGACGGCACGCCGAGGCGGCGCTGGCACTACTTCTGCCAGGGAACCGTGAAGTCCTCGAACTTGCCGCCCTTGTAGACCACGTAGGACATCTCGCGCACGATGAAGTGCTCCGGCGCATTGCCCTTGTTGATCGTCACGGAGGGCACCACGCTGGCTTTCCAGTCCTTGATCGACTCCATCGTCTCGACGAAGCGGTCGCGCGTGATGTTGTTGCGGCCCATGCGCTTGAGCGCCTCGGTGGCCACCTGCGCGCCGGCAAAGCCCCACAGGTGGATGGCGTCCGGGTCTTCCTGCGGGTAGTACTTCTTCAGGATGCGCAGCGCCTCCTGCATCTGCGGCGCCTTCGATTCGAAGTCGCGGAAGATGGTGGAGAAATAGACGCCTTCGACGGCCTCCTTGCCTGCCAGCTCGGGCACCTTGGGGCTCTTGCCGAAGAAGACGTTGACCACCGGGGCCGTCCAGCCGAGCTTGCGCCGCTCGGTATAGAACTTGGCGGCGGGTTCGGGCGCGCACGAGCAGATCACGGCCTCCGCGCCGGAGTTCCTCATCGCCAGCACCTGGGCGCTGACGTCAACTTCCTTCGGCTCGTAGCCCTGTTCCGAGACGAGCTGCACGCCGTGTTGGGCGAGCACGGACTTGATGCCGTCCAGATGGGTCTTGCCTGAAGGATCGTTTTGGTAGAGCAGTGCGATCTTCTGCGCCTTCAGAACTTCCTTCGCGAAGCGCACCAGATCCTTGCCCTCGTCGCGGTAGCTCGGGAACAGGGGGAAGACGTACTTGCTGGGAATCTCCAACGGCTTGGCGGCACCGGTGCCGGCGCCGACGAGGGGCACCTTCTGCTCGACGATATAGTCGATCACCGCCACCGTGGGCGCGCTGCCCAGCGGCGCGACGATGGCAAAGCAGTCGTCGCGTTCGATGAAGCGTTTGACGATGCCCACGGTGCGCGCGGTCTCGTACTTGTCGTCCACCATGTTGAAGTTGACCATGCGGCCGTTGATGCCGCCGGTCTCGTTCACGTGCTTGAACCAGGCGTCGGCGCCTTTGCCCATGCGGAAATAGCTGGAGGTGCTGCCGGTCATCGGCTGGTACGAGCAGAGCAGGATCTCCTTGTCCTTGATTCCTGGGCCGTTCTGGGCGAGGGCGCTGCTCGAGCCCAGCGCCGCAAGCGCAAAGGCACCGAGCAAGCTCCCAAGGCGAGCAATTGAGCGAGTCATCGCTGTCTCCTTCAGGGTAGGTCAGAACATTCGTAGGGGCATTGCGCTGAGTTGAGCTCTCTCTTCACGGCCGTGGCAGGTCAGCGGGTCCTGCCGCGGTCAGACGTTCGCGGGCTATCCGCCCAGGTACGACTCCACGACTTCCTTGTTGCGGCGCAGTTCGTCGGAGGCGCCCTGGACGGCGACGCGGCCCACCTGCATGACATAGCCGGAGGTCGTGTTCTTCAGCACCACCTGGGCGTTCTGTTCCACGATCAGCATCGTCATGCCGCGTTCCTGGTTGATCTTGCGCAGCGCGGCGAAGATGTCGATGACGAGGTTGGGCGCGATGCCCAGCGAAGGCTCGTCCAGCATCAGGAGCGAAGGCCTCGCCATCAGGCCGCGGCCGATGGCCAGCATCTGCTGCTCGCCGCCCGAGAGCGAGCCGCCGAGCTGGCGCGAGCGTTCGGCCAGGCGCGGAAACAGCTGCAGGACCATTTCCATGTCCTGCTTGATGCCGGCGCTGTCGCTGCGCGTGTAGGCGCCCATGCGCAGGTTCTCGGCGACCATCAGGTCCTTGAAGATCTTGCGGCCTTCGGGCACGTGGGCCAGCCCCAAGCGCACGATCTGGTTGGGGGTCATGCCCACCAGCGAGCGGCCGTCGAACAGCACCTCGCCAGCAGTGGGCTTGACCATGCCCGAGATCACCTTCAGGGTCGTCGACTTGCCGGCGCCGTTGGAGCCCAGCAGCGCGACCATCGCGCCGCGCCCGACCTCCAGCGACACGCCCTGCAGGGCGCGCACCGCACCGTAGCCGGCCTGCACCGAACGCAGCTCCAGAAGCGCCGTCATGCCTCGGTCTCCTCGCCCAGGTAGGCCTTGATGACCTCGGGGTTGGCGCGCACCTGCGCCGGCGTGCCGTCGGCCAGGTTGGCGCCGAAGTTGACGACGTAGATGTAGTCACACACGCTCATCACCATCGACATGTCGTGCTCCACCATGAGAATGGTGATGCCGAGCTCGCGGTTGACAGTACGAACCACCTCCCGCAACTCGGCCGTCTCTTCGTCGTTGCAGCCGGCCACCGGCTCGTCCAGCAGAATGATGCGGGGCTCGCCGGCCAGCGCGCGCGCGATCTCCACGCGCTTCTGGATGCCGTAAGGCAGGTGCCGCACCGTCACATCGAGCTCGTCGGCGAGACGCAGCAGGTCGGCGATCTCCTCGGCCCGCTTGACGAGCGCGCGATGCCGCCGACGCGCCACGGGCAGGGAGTACATGTTGGTGACCGGGTCGCCGGTGAGCCGGTGCGCGCCGATCAGGATGTTGTCCAGCGTACTCAGGTCCTGGAACAGGTTGATGTTCTGGAACGTGCGCGCCATGCCCAGGCCGATCATCTCGTCCGGCCGGCGCCGGTCGGTGCACTGGCCGTTGAGGTAGACGTGGCCCTCGCTGTGTGCCTGGAACCGTGAGAGCACGTTGAACAACGTGGTCTTGCCGGCGCCGTTCGGGCCGATCAGGCCGACCACCTTGCCGGTCTCGACGCGCAGGCTGACGTTCTTGCACGCCACCACGCCGCCGAAGCGCACGACGACGTTTTCGCAATGAAGGTGCGGGACGGTCGACATCGTGCTCAGCCTTCCTGTCGCGTGAGCGGCGCGGCGGCCGCGCCGGGTGTCGCGGTGGCGCCGTTCCCGGCCCCGGCGCGTTCGAGCTGGCGTCGCCGCCAGGCCCGCACCGGCCGTGCCAGCACGTCGCACACACCGGCCTGCGCGAACATCAGTACGGCGATCAGCACCACGCCCTTCAGGATGAAGGAGAAGTCGGCCAGCTTCTCCAGGAAGAACGGCAGCAGGGCCACGAAGGCGCCGCCGACGATGGGGCCCATCAGCATCGCCGAACCGCCGACGACGCAGGCGACGAGGATGTCCACCGAGTACCAGATGTCGGCGAACACCTCGGCCGACACGTAGCGCACGCCGAGCGCGCTCAGCGCGCCGGCGGCGCCGGTGATGGTGGCGCTCACCGTGAAGGCCACCATGCGGTAGAAGAGCCGGTTGACGCCGCAGCTCTGCGCGGCCTTCTCGGCGTCGCGCAGGGCCTTGAGCGCGCGTCCGACACTCGAGCGCACGAGGCTGTAGATGAAGAGGGTGACGCAGGCGAAGACGGCCAGCGACAAGAAATAGAAGCCGACGTCGCCGAGCTCCACGCCGAACAGTGAGTTCTTCGGCAGCGAGATGCCTTCGCGGCCTTCGAACAGCGGCACGTTGGTGATGATGGTGCCGACGAAGAACGCGAAGCCCAGCGTGCCGATGGCCAGGAAGGGCCCGGCCAGACGCAGGAAGACCAGCCCCAGCAGGATGCCCACCGCGCCGGCGGCGATCGCGCCGCCGACAATGGCCACCAGGATGTCCACCTTCCAGTGCTTGATCATCAGCGCCGATGCATAGGCGCCGATGGCCATGAAGCCGCCATGGCCCACCGTGACGAGACCCGTGTAGCCAGTGAGGATGCTCACGCCCTGCGCGGCGACGATGTAGACGATCACCAACGACATCTGGCCGGCCATCCAGGGCTTGAAGCCGGGCATGAAGGGCAACAGTGCGAGCACCACGAACAGGGCGATCACGCCCCAGGCGTTGTGGGCCGCGAAGCGCCGCTTCAGGCGCGCAACGGCCTCGCGGTCGACGATGCGCGCCGAAGCCCGGGCGGCGGGGTTGCGGGATCCGGCCATGTCAGATGTCCCGCCGCTTCTGGATGCCGAACAGGCCTTGGGGTCTGAGTGCCAGCAACACCACGATCATCGCGAAGGCGGTGGCTGTCTTGTAGTGGCTGCCCAGGTAGCCGCCCGCGAGGTTCTCGGCCACGCCGATCATCAGCGCCCCGATCACCGCGCCCGGAATCGAGTACAGCCCGCCGAACACGGCTGCCACGTAGCCCTTGATCAGCACCTCGTCCATCATCTGCGGCGAGACGAAGACAATGGGCGCCAGCAACACGCCGGCGAAGGCACCGAGGAAGCCGGCCATGCCCCAGGTGAGCAGCACGATGAAGCGCACGGGGATGCCCATCAGGCGCGCCGTCTCCGGGTCGTCGGTCACCGCCCGCATGGCCACGCCCTGCTTGGTCCAGCGGAAGAAGACGTACAGCACGGCGCCGATGGCCGCCGCCCAGGCCATGTTGATCAGATGGCCCTCGCTGACGACGATGCCGGCGATCTCGATCGGCTTGGAGTCGAAGGCCACCGGAAACGCCTTGGTGTCGCGCCCCCAGATCCAGCCGGCCACGCCATGCATGATGTAGAAGACGCCGAGCGTGGCGGTGAACAGCGTCAGCCAATCCGAGTCGGCGATCGGGCGCATCACCAGGCGCTCGACCAGCACGCCGACCAGAATCGAGGCGACCACGGTCAGCGCCAGCGTGGTGCCGTAGCCGAAGCCGGCCTTGAGCAGCAGCAGTGCAATGAAAGCGGCGATCATCGAGAAGTCGCCCTGTGCGACGTTGATCGTGCGCGTATTGCGGAACACCACCACCACCGCGATCGCGGTTAGCGCGTAGAGGCTGCCTGTGGCAAGCCCGCTGGCCAATTGCTGTCCGAACAATTCAGGACTCCTGACGAAGCTGCGTGGGGCTGCGCACTTCAAGGCATGGAGGATGTGGTCCTGCCATCCATGCAATTCCGGCGTGCGCTTTGAGCGGCTATCGTTGTGCGCGCCGAAGTTCAGTCCCAAGCGGGCAAACCCTCGACGCCTGCCGGCAGGCCATGCGCTGCATACATGGCTGGCATGCGCCGCCCGGCAATCCACCGACGTCTCCTGCGCAGCCACCTGGGCATGATGGCCCGCCCTGTCCAAGGTGGCGCCGTTGTTCTGGCGTGTCGACGATCGTGCCGGTTCCTCTTGAGGTTGCGTTTGCGCAGTTCCTGCGGCGCCATGTTCCACTGGGCCCGGTGGATGGCTGTGGTGGCATTCGCTTGCACCAGGCGTACAGCCTCGACGCCACCTGGTCGGCTTTGTCGACCGACTGGCCGGGCGTTGGCGCGACCCCGCCCTACTGGGCCGTGGCCTGGCCCGCCGGGCGTGCCCTGGCGCGCCACCTGCTCGACGAACCCGGGGCGGTGCGCGGTTTGACGGTGCTCGATCTGGGCTGCGGCGGCGCCGTCGCCGGCATCGCGGCGGCCCTGGCCGGCGCAAGGCGGGTGTGCGCGGTGGACATCGACGCCTTGGCGTGCCGGGCTGCTGCTGCGAATGCCGAGGCGAACGGCGTGCCGCTGGAGGTCCGCAGGGCCGATGTGCTCGACGAGGCACCTCTCGAGGCCTGGGATGTCGTGCTGGCTGCCGACCTCTGGTACGAGCGCTTTCTCGCGCGGCGTGCCAGCGCGTGGCTGCGGGAGCGGGCGGCCGCCGGTGCCCATGTCCTGCTCGCCGACGTGGGGCGCGCCTTCGCGCCGCGCAGCGGGCTGCAGATGCTGCGCCGCATCGAACTCTCCGATCCTCATGGCACCGAGCGCAGCAGCCGGCCCTGCGTGGAGATCAGTGTCTTGCTGCCGGACCCAGGCCTACGGGTTTGACCTGCCCCAAGCATTGCGAACCAGCCATGCATTTGGCGCATGCGCGTTCCCGGGCCGGCGCAGCATCGCAGTGCTAGCGTGCATCTTGCGCAAACCGATGCAGGCGGGCGAGCCCGCAGCGGTGGCCTGCACGCGGGCCTGCGTGCACACCTTGGAGCCAAGATGAGCAAACGATTCCCGATCCCCGAGTTCGACCGCGACGCCTTCAAGAACCGCGCCTGGTCGGCGCCGGTTCTGTTGGATGCGGCCGGGCAGCAGCGGCTGCGGGACGCAGCAAAGCGCGGCGAGACGGGCGCCTGTGGCGGCCATGCCATCGCCGTGGATGCCGCGCTCGCGGCGAAGTACAAGTTCGAGGGCGCGCATCTGCACGCCCTGTATTGCGTTCTTCCCCCTGCGCCGGTGCAACTGGTCGGGCGCTCATGGGCCTGGCCGATTCAGCGTGCACTGGTCCTGGACGGTAGCGCCGCCGCAACGGCCCAGGTGCTGGCCGACTGGACGACGCCGCGGCCGATGAATACACGGCTGGGGCCGGACAACGGCATCACGTTGCCTGGTGGTCCGGTGGTGGTGCTGCTGGGCCACCGCGTAGGCGAGCGCTGGATCGCCAATCGCACGCTCGTGAGCGGCGATGGGAGTACAGCCGGCAAGGGCTTCTCCGTGATCTCGGCCTGCGGCGAGGACAACGACTTCCACGCCTGCAACCTCACTTTCAGCTGGCGATAGGCGCGCTCAGTCGCGCGACGGCCTCCTGCCACCTGCCCCGCATCGACCATGCCCACGCTGGTGTTCGTGCAGCCCGATGGCAGCCGCCAGCCTGTGACGGCCACCGTCGGCCGCAGCGTGATGGAAGCCGCCCGCGACCACGGTGTCCAGGGCATTCGTGCCGAATGCGGTGGCGAGTGCTCCTGCTCCACCTGCCACTGCTATGTCGACGAGGCCTGGCACGCGCGGCTTGCGCCGCCAGCCGCGGCCGAGGCCGGCCTGGTGGAGTTCGCCTGGGAGCCGCGGCCCACGAGCCGGCTCACCTGCCAGATCGCCGTCACGCCCGAACTCGACGGGCTGGTGCTGCATGTGCCGGCCGAGCAGATCTGAGCGAGCCGCACCCATGTGGTCCCGAGTGGAACTTGTCGAGCGCCCCGAGCCGGGCGAGGTGGTGCGGGTGAAGGTTCAGGGGCTGGGCCTCGCCCTGGCCAACCACGAAGGCTGCCTGTTCGCGCTGGAAGACCGCTGCCCGCATGCCGGCGCGCCGCTTTCGAATGGCAGCGTGGTGGAGGGCCGCCTCGTTTGCGCCTGGCACGGCCGCGAATACGAGCTGTCCAGCGGCCAGTGCGACGGCTACGTCGGCGTGGCGAGCTTCGCGGTGGACGAGCGGGCCGATGGTGTATACGTTCAGACCGAACCGCGGACACCCAGCCCCGCGGGCAGCCCCTGAACGACATGAACACACCCCCCTTCGACAGCCCGATCCATGCCTTGCTCGCCCAGCGCGAAGTCCTCTTCGCCGACGGTGCCATGGGCACCAACCTGTTTCTGCTCGGCCTGGCCAATGGTGCGCCAGGTGAGCTGTGGAATGTCGAGCAGGCCGACAGCGTGCGCTCCGTCTACCAGGGCTTCGTCGACGCCGGCTCCGACATCATCCTCACCAACACCTTCGGCGCCAACCGCTTTCGGTTTGCGCTGCACAAGCTGCAGGGCCGTGTGCGCGAGCTGAACCGGGCTGCCGCGGCGCTGGCGCGGGAGGTGGCCGAGCGCGCCGGCCGGCCGGTCATCGTGGCGGGCGACATGGGGCCCACGGGCGACGTGCTCGAGCCGCTGGGGCCACGGACGCAGGCCGAGGCCGAGGAAGCCTTTCACGAGCAGGCCGAGGCGCTGCGCGAAGGCGGCGCGCAGGTGGCCTGGATCGAGACCATGTTCGCCGATGCAGAGCTGGAAGCGGCTGTGCGTGGCGCCCACCGTGCCGGCCTGCCCGTGGTGGCCACGATGACCTTCGACACCGGCGGGCGCACGATGATGGGGGTGCGCCCGGCCGACGCGATGCGCAACTCGAAGAACCTCGGCGCGCCGCTGGTCGCCTTCGGCGCCAACTGCGGCATCGGCCCGGCGCAGCTGCTCGACTCCGTGCTCGGGCTGGCGCAAGGCGCGGCGCCCGGCGACATCATCGTCGCCAAGAGCAACTGCGGCCTGCCGGTGATGGGCGACGACATGAAGGTCCGCTACAACGGCACGCCGGAGATCATGTCCGCCTATGCGCGTTTGGCGCGCGACGCCGGCGCACGCATCATCGGCGGCTGCTGCGGCACCACGCCCATGCACGTGCGGGCCATGGTGCAGGCGGTACAGGGCAGCGCGCGGCAGGCGCCGCCCACCTACGAAGAAATCGAACGACAGATCGGCCCCATCCGCAAGCGCACCGGCGATGGCGAGGCGGCGCCGCGCCGCCGTGCGCCGCGCGCCGCAGCGGCGGCCG